>JAFIEY010000100.1 GCA_020832345.1 Cryomorphaceae bacterium
TTCCAAAATTTAGGTGTTGACTTACAAATACACATACCGTTGAGACCGACTAAGGGATACTTTCCCCTTAAGGTCGTTCTTGCAAGAGGCGGGTTCCCGTATCACTTCGTTGACGGGATCCCGTAAAGCTGCGCACGGGACAGGCACCGAGTAAACAAAGCGCCCCGGTAGTTATAGGCTAACTATCGGGGCTTTTTTTTGGGGGCGCTTCGTCTACTCGGATGAATGTTATCGCTTCGGTGTTTTCTCTATCCATTTGCTTCTCTATATATTTTGTCTTGTGAGCCAATCAAAACTTAGGTTGTCTTATCCGACATTTATCCGACATATCCGACATTTAGGGCTAATTCATAATAAGCTCCTTTTTTTTCACCTATTCGCTTAATGATATTCAATTCAATCAATGTTTCTAAATCCCTTAATGCAGTCCTGTCTGTTGTATTGTTTATTTCCTGATATTCTTTGTTAGTTAGTCTGCCTTTCTTTTTCACATATAAAACTGCTTTAACCTGTCTTTCATTCAAATTGAGTGATTGTAGATGTTTTTCATTATAAATGTCTTTTCTGAACTCTACCGAAATATCGCTTGAATCATAAATAAAAACTGGTTCGGGAATCCCTGCTTTTTTACATTCATTGATGATTTTAATGGTTCCTCGTCCCCAAGACTCAATGTAACCACTTCGAAACAAGACATTTGCAATGTCAGGGTTGTATGGTCTGGAGGCATGTTTTTCCAATAGGTTCTTAACTGTCCAATTTTCAGGCAGCTGCCCTTCATTCCAAATCATTAACTTGTCATTGTAGACACTGATTTGAATAGGAACTCCCCCTGAATAATCTTTATGGGCAATAGCATTTAGCAATGCTTCCCTGATTGCTTCTTTCGGATACTCATATGTTTCTACCCGATTTAACCCTTCATAGCTTATCAAAGCCTTGATATATTTTGAAAAAAGTAGCTCTGTGGTCTTTTCAATTTGCTCAAAAAGATTTCCGTGGATTTCATCTTGAAATCTCAAATCGCTATCAGATTCGAAATAGCCAATTTTAATGTATGCACCTGTGATATACTTTTCAGGGTTTGAATGAAAAAGTAGGATGGACGCACGCTTAAGAAATTTACCTTCCTTAAGTTGAAGGTTCTCTATTAGATGTTCATTACTGTCAGCTAAACTTTCTTCATCAATTCTTTGGCTTCTGATAGCTCGTTTGCGAAAAAAATCAAATGTTTCTTGTTTAAGGTCATTTGTTGAAACTTTCGGAACAGGAACTCCATCCCATCTTTTGCCTTTTTTCTGAAGAAGAAACTTGTCAAGTGCTGCCCCTTTTAGTTCTTGCTTGGTGCTTCCACTTCTGTAATGATATTGTCCCTTATAATTGACTGGATAAGGGTATTGCTCAACAAGAATTTCAATAAATTTCCCTTGGTCGGTTTGGTGTAAATTAACATCAACCAAAATCCCTAAAGTATCTCTGACCTTGTTTGGTATTTCTTCTATTAATTTTTTAGCATCTGTTAAGTCAACAACACTTCCAGTGTCGTCTTTTCCGATGAAAATAGTTCCACCGTAAGCATTTGCAAAACCACAAATCCATTTCAGGTATTCATCTCTCCAAGTTAATTTGAATTCAATATTTTGCGATTCTGATGTCACTACCAATATTTATTTATGTTTAAGTTTCAAATTTACTCTTTATTATTTCAAATGGTTTTGAGGTTCGGTTTTTTACACTGAGCGATAACGTTTTGGCGCTTGGCACAGTGGCGGATTTACTCACAAATATATTTATTTTAAAAGTGTTCGTGATTTTCAATTCGGAGCACAAAACTGTCAATACACCATAAAAGTTGATACGAGGTAGAATGTTCAATTAACCACTTCACCCGCCATTGAGCCAAACGCCTGTTCAAGCGAATTGAAAATCAGCGTAGCTAAACCCACTTCGCAACGGTCAGCTTTGACATCGCAAAATACAACAAAATTCGTATTTTTAGCATCTAATTTTAATATGTTGTATCATGAAAAAAAAATGTCTAATGAAGGGGTAAACGCCCTTTTGAAAATGGAGAAACAGATGGTCGTATTGCATTTGGCAAAGCGCTCCATCGTTTCGTACACAAGGGAAGTTCGGTTTATGATTATGCGACCAGAATTTAATCGACGTAGTCCATCCTGGTGCACGTGGCGATCCCACCAAGCAAATAGCACATATCTTCCAAAAAAATCAAGCGATGTAAATGCATGGCCGGGAAGTCCACGCGCTAAAATGAAGAAAAACAACTAAAAATGATAAAACATAAATGTAACATACGGCCAAAATCAAGGATCTTAATCAAAATAGAATATAGGCAAATACATGGACGCGGAATTTGCTCAACTACATTCCGAAATTTAGGTGTTGGCTTAGACATAACTCATCCAAAGAATCTCTAAACGAAAAACTACCTTCTTTTTCGCCTAGGTCGAAGCGATAATAAGAGTCTTCAAAATCAATTAATTCAACTAGACGGTTAACTAATGAAGTTTTCCCAACGCCTGTAAGATCCCAAAGATTTACGACATCAGGTTTTACTTGTAAATCTGGAAGAAAAATTCAACTACTCACATTATCAATGATTTCGTCAATACCGATAATTTCTTGCTTTAAAATTATTCTCGCATTGTCAAGAACAGCCTGCTTGTTCAGAAAATCTTTTTTCAGGTCTAAATTATTTGCTTCCATATCAGTGAATGTTTAAAGTTATGAAGCAAATGTACTTAGGCACTTCGCCAAACTATGACGAAGTGTTTTGAATTCTTAAAAACAGTTCAGCACAGGCTTTTGCATCGGAAAGGGCCTCATGATGGTTTAGTTCAATACCTTCAACCATACAACACTCATTTAATTTTCCAGACGGGTATTTGTTAATTGACTTGCAATACTTCATCGTACATTCCCACATTTCGGAAATGTTCAATTCTGAATAAGCCAACCCATTATCAAGCATTGATTTCCGCAAAACACTTCTGTCAAATGATTCATTATGGGCAACAATAATCTTATTGTATAATCGTTTTTTAATTTCAGGATAAATTTCTGCAAAAGAAGGTGAATTTACAGTATCATAAGATGTAATTCCGTGAACTTGCGTACAGAAATAATTATATTCATTATTCGGCGGTTTAACCAAAGAATAATATTCTTCAGTAATTTCTCCATTTTCTACAGTTACAATACCTACTGCACAAATATGGTGTCTTACAGCAGTTTCAAAATCAATGGCTACAAAGTTGGACATCTGTCAATATATTCAATTATTTCATCAATCTTTTCTTTATTCTCTTGAATTTGCTTGATGGTTCTATCTCCCTCATTATAAGAGATTGACTTAAATGGTGTGTCGATAATATTAGCATTATTCCAATTTTCCTTATCAGCATAATGTATATAGGAGCCACCACCTCCTGCTTTTACACCAAAACCACAAATTAGATTTTCTAAAGACAAGGCTTCTGTTTTTATCAACCTATTTCTATCACCTTTGATATTCTTATATACAGCCACTCCTGTTTTATTTCCGTCATAAAATGCCAAAGTCTCACCTTCTTTGTTAGCATTAAAAACTTTTAGAGCCAACCATGCTTTTATAGCCTTATCAGCAGTAAAATTGTCTTCTGTAATATCAAACAACTTCCATTCTTCAATTCTGTCTTTAATGTATTCTGTTAGAATATCTATAAGGTTGTCATTGTCAGATTTTAATAATGATTTATACTCATCGTTTTTTAAATGACTTCTGTTGAGAGTAGAAAACAAAGTACCTTCGGCATCCCAGGTAACTCTATCCATATGCCCTACATTATTACAGCCAATAAATAGATAAAACAAACGAAATAAATTAACAAGTTGAGGTTTGTTATTGATTTTATTTCTCACCAAATCTACTGTTGACACATAATTCTGATAATACTTTTCCAATTCTGTGATTTCAGGATTTTCTTTTATCGAAAACAAAAAACTCAAATCCCCTAAAAAATCGGGGTGGTCTTCCCATTCTTCAATCTTTTGCTTATTATTTTCTTTTAACGCATTTTTCTTTTGTTCTTCTGCATTGAACCATTCTGTTAATTTAACATTTGAAATGGTTTTAAATCTATCTCGATTTTCAAGCGTTTTTAATTTTAAGACATCGACCTCTTTCTCTGACAATTCAATAATTTGTACAATATGTCGCCAATCAACAAAGTTATTAGTTCTATCTTTCCATTCCTTATCGAAATAATTTTTGCGTATTCTCCTGACAAATTCATATAACTGTGTAGGTTTTTGAAACTTCTTACAATAAGCAATCAAGGGTAGTACGACATAAAGCGACTTTTCTTTAGGTAACCCTCTAAACCATTTTAATGATATTTCGCCCTCTTTGATAGAGTTTAATACTTTCTTGATACTTTTATCTTGACACTGTTCAACAAGTTCTGAGAGAGAGCAAAAGTATTTATGAATTGATTCCGGCTTGATGCTATCTTCCCATCTTCCTATTTCTGGATTTTCTTCGTTTTCGACATTGATTTCCGGTTTTCTCGTAAATAATTCTTTGGGATTTAGCTCGTACGATTTTTTATCAATCCACCGTTGTTCTTGCAATAATCGTATCTGCCAATACCAAACAAAAAAATCATTCAGAGAATCATCTGCTGTTTGCTCTTTTGTATCTCGATTCCTCCAAAACCACTCTTCTCTGTTTTCCCATTCTTCGGAAAACTGTTTTCTTTTTTCAGTATTTTCAATGTTACCTATCAATATTGGTTTTAGATTTTCAGTTGCCGTAAGAGGTTCTCCTGTTGTGTTAATAATAACAAATGTTTCTTCGCCTCTGGTTCTGTCTCCCATATCGTAGTAAAGCATTTGTAAGTTATCGGCAATAAAATTACCGAAGCCTTCACAATCTATTTCTTTTGATAATTTTTTCTCAATTGTATTTATAGCGGCCAACATACTCTGAATGCTTGCGTCTTGGTCATACTCGGAGAAATACCAATTTGAACTATTTATATCTTCAATTTTCACTTCTTTTTTTAAGAAAAATTCGCAAACCAAGTCACTTAGAAAGTATAGTGTACTTTCTCGAATTGAATATTGCAAATAGGGTTCTTTGTCGTCATGATGCAGTTCTTTTTCTGAAATCAGTAATTTGATAAACTTGTTTTCTGAAAGACGATTTAACATGCCAAGTAACAAGAAAAGTGTTGTAATCCTCTGTTGCCCATCGCAAAGTTGAATGTGGTTTTTTGGACTTTCATAACCGTAAATTAATCCTAAAGTTAAATTGTCATTAGGACTTTTTTCAAACATATCTATTAGGTTATCGACAAAACTACTAACAAGTTCAGTGTGTTTTTCTACGTCTTTATCCCACGCCTTATCTCCCCAGCAATAGTCTCGTTGCAAATCGGGAATAATTATTTTATTTTTCCCTGAAAATAAATTACTAAGTGTATATTCTTTTCCGCTTTCAAGGGTTTTCTTATTCATTGTCATTGCTCTTTGGAATTAATTTAACACCATAGTCATCTTCAAATCTCCGAATAAACTTTTTACGTTCGTCTCTTACTTCATATTTATCCCATTTTGTTTTGGCAAAAGCAGAAATAGTGTGTAAAAGATGACGACTTTCGAATGGTGTATTGGGGTCAATATTAAAATAAGTATCTTTTTTTTCTGTAAATGATTTTGCTCCAAACGTCGAATTATTATTGCCATAAAGTAGCACCAAATTGCCTATGCAATGCTCGCTACAATCTTCATCCATTTCATCACGATTTAACCATTCAATTCCATTTGGCTCATTTTCTCCTAAATCTTCATCATTACCATTTTTAAAGAAAAGTTTTACGGAGCCATCTTCTTGCTTAATTTCAACTTTATGATAAACTTTTGATTTAGGATGTATATGCTCTAATGATTTATTGCCCCATATATTAAAGTCAAATTTCCTTTTAAAGTTATTGTCTTCTTCAATATTTAGTCTTAGTAACTGTTTAAATGCAAGTGGCTTTGCTACATCATCAAAGTACACAAAGGGTTTTGAAAGATTTTCTAATGCATACAAGGCTCGCGCCTCTTTCGATGTTTCACTCGAACTTTTTTCGGAATTTAATATTTCCAGATGATTCGCGCCAACTAATCTCCATTTAGCATAAAATGAAAGAGCCTCGATATTGGACTTTTCATCGATAAAGTATTTAATAATATTGAGTTTGTCATCATTGTCGGCAGCGCATATTAGTGACAACTTCATGTAATTATGAACCTTGGGGTTTCTGAAAATATCTTCAAATGATTTTTGCAAATCTCTTAATTCTTTGAAGACTAATTTGGTCTTTTGCTTCTCTATTTTTCCATTCTTAGAAAGTATATCTTTGAAAACATCGAATAATTTTTTATTCTCATTTTCATGCTTTTGTTCTAGTATTATTTTCAAATAAAACCTCAGTAAATAACCAAGAGGATTCTTACAACCAAAAAAATCTTGTACAGCTTTCCTGTTCCACCAATAAAGCCATTTATCCCACTCTCGTGCATATCTACTTCTGAGTGCACTGGTTTCCCAATCAATGGAAATAATCTCTTTCAGTTCTGCTAAGTTTTCATCTATAGATGTCGATACTTGCTTTTCTCCTCTCTCTGGTAAAGAGACTTTTCTCAGCATCTCAGCTTTGACAAGTTCTTCTTGAAGCATCGTAGCTTTAGAGCCATTCATCATCGTAAAAGTTTTTGTGGCTTTATCTATGTCGATGACAATATATAGTATCGTTACTTTATCTAACAAGAAATTTGCAAACTCGTCTTTGTTTTTGTCTTTTAATTTTTCATTTATCTGCTTAACAGCTTGCTTAAAATAATGAACATCCTGACTGTCTTCATTGCTTTCCTCAAATAATTCAAAATCCCTGTTTTTAATGCCATTGATAAAGTCTTTTGATGATTCTCTTATGTCATAAGTTAATTTAAGATTATTCAATTTTTTTAAGTACCAAAGTATTAAATACAATGTTGTTGTTCGTTGCTGCCCATCAATAAGAATAACTTTTTCATTCTCCTCTGCAACCGTAACACCTTGCAAAAAATATTCTTGTTCTTTATTTGCATTCACCAAATCTTCACAGAGTTTTTCAA
>JAFIEY010000029.1 GCA_020832345.1 Cryomorphaceae bacterium
CATGGTTTAACAGTAATTCAGCAACTTCGGAATCGTCGATGCAATCAAAAAATCCGAAATGACCGGTTTTTTGCTTTTCATGGTAAATAGCGGCTATTCTGCCTACCGTTTCATTGCCCCTTTTGGCCAAGAATAATTGGCGGGAAGCTATTTTCCAAAATGGATTTTTTTTGGTGTTTAAAGTTTGGGCAATCAGCATTTTTACAGGCGCAATGTATTCAGAAATTCCGTGGTGAATTTGGTCGGGAAAACGGAGGAAATCCCTTAAGTCGCTTTTGGACGATACAATACGGCAAACGGTCATGGCTTGAGGGCATTTTCGGTAATTGCTCTGTAGTATATCCAACCATGGTCCTCGGGATCCGGAATCTCTCCAGTGTCTGAAATGGACTGGAATAACGAAGGTAAGTCGGCAGATAGTTTTCTGGGCAATAAAATATTCCAATAAAACAGCAAGGCATCTTTCGAAGTACAGTGATGCAGTTTTTCCCCTATAGCTTTAAACTCTTCCTTTGTTGTGTACTCAAAAATATTCGATAGATTGAGGATGTCAAATTTGTCTTCACCAATGCATGCCTCTTCCACAAAACCCTGAAACAAGGATATTTTATGAAGTTGTGATCGGATAATATCAAAATTCTCTTCCCGCCAAGTGTGGGGCAAACAATCGCGGAAATGGCCTTTCAATGCGTAGTGCAGAAAGGGATTGTTTTGGCATGCAGGATGTGAGAAGTGTTGTGCCGTTTTGTTTAACAGGTACTTCCCAACATTTTCACTTACGTAATTGAAGAAGTCGGGGTCGGGGGCAATGAATTTTAAGGAGGTGTTGCTAAAAAATACACGAAATAGGAAGCGCCATTTTCGTGTATCCCATGTCGATTGGTAAACTGTTTTTTGGGCTTCGTGATTTTTGGGTTTTAACAATAAATCTACGTTTTTCTTACGGTGCAGCAGTGGTCGATAATAGCGTGCAAAAAACCTGAGGTTTCGTTCAAGTCGTCCGGAGGTAATCAGGCCGCTTTCTATTCGATTCCTCTCTGCATCCCAGTATATACGAGCTTTTGGGGAAAGATAAGAAGCTAAATCTTCATACGTTTTGAAGCGGTTTTCTGCTGGATAGAACCCCAAAAAGCCCAGGCAGTCCTTGTACGTCAAATGCTGTATTGCAGCCATTTTTATTTCGAGAAGATACAATTGGTACGGATTGATATCTGCGACTACCAACTTTTCAGGGTACGTTGTGAGTAAACTTATTGCATTGTCTCCACCTGAACATACAGACAGGATTTTCTTATTGGTGCTCTTTGGTAATTGTCTGAGGACAAAACCTATATCCTCCCAGCAATGGGTGTATCGCAATACGAAGTCAACTGTTTTAACCATTGTAATATAAAAATAAATGTATTTGCTTTATACAAATGTATAAAATATTTTGTAAGTTTGTTAGCTCTAAATAATTTATAAATGAATAAGCCCAGAGTATTACTAGTTAGTCCAACCGGTTTAGACAGTAAGGGAATGCCAATCGTCCAAAAGAAAACGTACCTTCCGGGTTTGACGATGGCGCAACTTTCGGCATACACACCAAAAGATCGATTTGAGATACATGTGGTTTCCGAAACATCTCAGCCGATTCCTTGGGATGAACATTGGGATATTGTGGGCGTAACAGGTATGGGTGGAGCAGGGGTGGTTCGCGGGTATCAGATTGCAGACTATTTTAAAGAAAAGGGCGCAACTGTCGTCATGGGCGGGATTGCCATTTCCCTTTTTGATGAACAATGGACTCGTCCGCATTGCGATGTCATCATCAAAGGCGAGGCGGAAGATACGTGGCCCCGGTTTTTGGAAGATTATTTAAATGGTCAGGTAAAAGACACCTATGAAATGCTCCATGTTCCCGATGTGAAGACTTTTCCTGAACCCGATTACAGCACCTTTTCCAAAAGTCACTACGGATTCTGGCGACCAGTACAGGCAACCAGAGGGTGTCCTTTTCCCTGTACATTCTGTTCTATTTCTGCCTTTTTCGAGCGGAGTTATCGGAAGCGACCGGTGGAACAAGTCATTAGAGATGTGCGCGCTGCAAAGGCATCGGGGAGTAAATACATTGCCTTTATCGATGATAATATTGGCGTTGACTTTAATTATTGCCGCGAACTTTGGGAAGCGTTGATTCCGGAAAATATTATCTGGATAAGCCAGTGCAGCTTGCAAATTGCCCGCAACGATGAAATGCTCCAGCTCGCTTATGATTCGGGTTGCAGGATATTGTCCTTTGGCATTGAAACGGTAAATGAAGCGAGTCTTACGCAAGTTGACAAAGAGTGGAATGAACCCAAACGATACGATGAGGCATTTGCCAATATTCGTAAGTTTGGTATCGAAATTTCTACCGAGATGATTCTGGGGCTCGACGGTGACGACGAAACTGTTTTTGAAAAAACCTTTCAATTTCTCATGCGCAATCACATCGCGCTGCCCCGCATGTATATTCTAACACCGGTGCCGGGCACCCCCATGTACGATCAACTGGAAAGCGAAGGCCGGATATTCGACCGGGATATCCAAAAGTACGTTGGCGGTTCTGCTGTTTTTCACCCAAAAGGAATGAGTGCAGAAACACTTCAGAATGGTTATTGGGAATTGTATAAAAAGCTGTATTCCCGAACCAATATATTCAAACGTTTACGAGCAAACTCAGCTAGTCTGTCTCCGTTTATGCGGATGTTTGTGTTGGGCACTAACATCGTTTACCGCAATCACATTAGTCGGGGAATAACTCCAGGAATCGTATGAATCTGACAGCAGACACATATCAACGTTTTTACGCCAAATTGATCTCCGAAGTAAACGATTACTTCACGCGAAACGGCCTTTCTCGCAAGGCAAACCGATGGTTTTTTGTCAAAGCAAGCATCTATTTTATCGCCCTTTTGTTGTCATATTTGATTTTGTTTGTAGCCCGCTATGAAGAATATTTCCTGTTGCTCTATCTCTTTCATGGATTACTTGCATTTTTCTTTAATTTGAACGTCAGTCACGACGCTGCACACAATGCGGTTTTCAAATCATCAAAACACAATAAACTGTTGTTTTACGGGAGTTTTTTACTGCTTGGAAACAGTGCCTGGCTATGGAAGAACAACCATTGTCACATGCATCATCCCGTACCAAATGTAAAGGAAAAAGATCCCGACTTGATCATGACGCCTTTGTTGCGCTTTTTTCCGGAACAAAAATCACGTTGGTTTCACAAGGGACAATGGCTCTATGCCGTGGTGTTGTATGCGTTGCATGCTCCTGTATATTACTTCATTTCCGAGCCGCACATCATTTTGAAGCATCAGCAAATGTCGATAGCGGAAAAAGGAATTGCCTTTTTGGGCAAAGCCTTTCACATTGTGTACCTGCTTATCATTCCGTGGTTGTTTACTTCTCTGATGTGGGTTGACGTTCTTTTATACTTCGTTCTGCTGCAGATGGCAATTTCTCTTGTTTTGGTATTCGGGTTGGGGGTTTCACATCTCAATAACAAAGTCAGGTTTTTCGAGGGAGATACGGATGCTCACCCCGTAGCCATTCAGCTTCATAGCTCGCTGGATTACGGTGGACACTGCAGAATCACTCATTTTTTGATGGGCGGATTTAATCTGCACGGATTGCATCATCTTTTTCCAAATGTTTGTCACACCCATTATCTCAATCTGGTACACATTCTCAAAGCAAACGCACGTGCACTTGACATCCCTTATGAAACAGTGCGCTATTCCAATATTTTGGCAAGTCATTTTGAATTGTTGTTTGCCATGCGCCAATCAAATGCTCAAATAGTTTATCAAAGTAAATTTTAAACAAATGAACAACGGACCTTCCATACTCAAATCTTTCAAATTTGTCAGCAATACATCCGTATTTATTGAAGAAAATTTATGCCACTACGGGGGCATTTTTAAGCTGAGCATTCCTTTCCACTCCATTTATGCCATCGCCAATCCGGATGTTTTGCAACACGTACTCGTACGAAACGAATCAAATTATATCAAGAGCAAGATTTACTGGGCACAATTACGCGCTGTTGTGGGTGATGCGCTTGGCACTTACGAAGGAGAGGATTGGGTATGGATGAAAAAACTTCAAATGAAATCATACACTAAAGAGCAGGCGCAGGGCAATCTGGATGAAGTAATCCGGTCAAATGATATTCATTTTTCTGAATGGAATACGCTCGAAAAACCCGTTGATCTCATTCATGCATTTTCAAAACTCAATGTGGCTATATTACTCAAGGTGTTGTTTGGTTTTGAGCAGAGTGGACTGTGTGAACGAATTGCACAATACATCGCAGAAGGAGAAGAAACCATTTCCTGGCGGTCAACATTCCCGTGGAGACCATATACAGGTTGGTTAAACGGACGAAACCAGCGATATAAAAAATCCATTCAATATATAGGGAAACTGACGGATGAAATAATCGAGAACAATCTTAGAGAAACAAAGGTAGGATCCCTCATTGAAACACTGCTTAGTGAATCTGATTTCACCAAAGAAAAGGCACGCATCGATAGAGATATTATTCGCAATGAACTCATTATTCACCTGGGTGCAGGCACCGAGACAGCAGCGGTGGGCATGGGCTGGGTGTTTTATTTGCTCCACAAGCATCCACAAATCAAAAAACAGCTCGAAGATGAAATCAGGGAAATTGTTGGGAATGATCCGGTACGGCCCGAACATGCATATCAACTTCCATTTACCGACTTGGTGCTCAAAGAAGCTTTACGGTTGTATCCGCCCAGCCATGGATTGGTTCGCGATGCGGTAGAGAAAGATCAAATCGGTAATCTCGAAGTTAAGCCGGGAGATACGTTTTTTATCAGTTCGTATGCCCTGCATCGCAATCCTGAATTTTGGGATCGTCCCAATGACTTTATTCCCGAACGCTTTGCAAATGAACCCCAAAAGTACACCTATGTCCCTTTTGGTGCAGGCAAACACACCTGCATTGGCCGTTATCTTGCTCGCCCTATGATGATCCTCGCATTGGCACAGTTCTTTCAAAAATACGATTTTGAAATGTCTGTAAGTGAGCCTGTTATCCCCGTATCCATGGCTACGCTCAAACCCAATCAACCGCTGTACACCCGTGTTGTAAAACGCGTACGTAAAAACGAAATTCATTAATCGGAAAATTTAAGCGTATGAAAATCCTACTTGTAAGACCGCCCGTACCCAAACACACGATAGGACTCAAGCACATCATGATCTGCGAGCCACTGGAACTGGAGTATATTGCCGCCAGTTTGGACACACATGAACTGATGATTTTTGATCATTTGGTGGAAAAAGGGTTTGAACGAAGGCTTCGCAAATTCAATCCCGATGTGGTCGTGAGCAGTTGCTATAAAACAGGAACCAATGAAGTCATCAAATTATTCCGAAAGGTCAAAAAATACAATCCTTCTATCCTCACCATCGTAGGGGGTGTTCACGCTACGCTTAATCCCACAGATTTTGCTGATGTGGCGGTGGATATCGTAGGGATAGGTGACGGAACATTTCTCCTCGCTGAGATTATAGAGAAACTCGAACGCAAGGAATCCGTTTTAGAGCTTCCGGGAGTTGCTATTCCGGTGGGAGAGGGTAAACTACGCCATTCATCCGAACGCCCGTATATGCCCAAAGCAGATACGCTTCCTCTTCCAAACAGAGAGCTGGTAGCGCATTTGCAACACAAATACTATTACCTGATGCATAGTCCGGTAGCTACAATGAAAACTACCTGGGGCTGTTGGTACAAATGCAACTTTTGCTTTACCTGGAAAATCACCGGAGGCACCCCATACAGCCGGTCTCCTCAATCCATTGTAGAGGAACTGAAAACGATCAAAGCAAGCGAGGTGTACATCGTCGATGATATATTTCTCATCAACAAAAGTCGCTTGCGAAAATTGGCCGACTTACTAAAAGCGGAAGGCATTAAGAAAAATTACCTTTGCTATGCCCGTGCTGATTTTATTGCAGAAAACGAAGACATCATTAAAGAATGGGCAGAACTGGGCTTGAAAGCAGTATTTATAGGATTGGAAGCAGCCACAGATGAAGAGCTCGATAAGATGAACAAACAATGTCCGGTGGATTACAATAAGAAAGCCATTGACATTCTTCGCAAATATCAGGTCGACACCTACGGATCCCTTATCCCTGCTGCGGATTATTCAAAAGAAGACTGGAATCGTTTGTGGGATTTCATTGAAGAAACAAATCTGTATTACGTCAATATTTCACCGGCTACGCCATTGCCCGGAGCCGAAGATTACGACAGCCTAAAAGACCAGCTCACCGTTCCTGAAGATGCCCATGGTTTGTTTGATCTGTCCCATCAACTTACGCCTACAACAATGACGATCAAAGCATATTATCGTGAGCTGCTGCGATTGTATGCGCGCACTATTCTCAATTTGAAACGGGCGCGAAACAATACCTTCCGCACGCTTCCCTCCATTTGGAGTTTGCAATACTGGAAAATAATTTTGGGAGCACTCAAAATAGGACGACAATTTGCAACGGCCCACCTTCATCATACACCAAAAGAAATTGCCATTGCCCGATATAAAGGTGAGCATGTAGATGGGTTGACATTTGAAAGCAAATTTGCTCACCCGTCTTTTGAAGAAATTCGACAATTGGAAAATGCCTGAACATGGAACTCCATGTGTTTCGACATATCGAAGACCTAGATTCACTCGCGTGGAATGCCATTCTAAGCGATGAGGATGTTTTTCACCAGCACCGTTTTTTACAACTGTTGCAAAATGCACAGGTGGAAAATGCTGACATGCGATTTTTGGCATTTTATAAATCTGGCGAACTTTTGGGCTCTTCTGTCATCAGTATTTTCACCATCGACGTAAGCCTTTTTGCCAATCGAGACAAAGGCATTCAGTTCATCAAACGCATTTTTCCAAATTTGTTTCGAATTCGCATTTGTTTTTGCGGAATACCACTATCAGCAGGGCAAAGCAATATTCGATGGAAAAACGAATCGGATGCAACAGAAATCACTCAAATGACACTGGCCTATATGGAAGAGGTATGTGCCCGGGAAAAAATTAAATATTGTGTGAGCAAAGAGCATAAAGATGACCATGGTTCATGGGTTTATTTGCAAAATGACTACCTGAAAGTTCCTAGCTTGCCGGGCGTTTCCATGGCCCTTAATTTCAATTCTGTGGAAGATTATCTAAGCAGTTTACGCGCGCCCTATCGCCGGCAGATTATGAGCGGGTGGAAAAAATTGCAGAATGAAGAACCTACATTTGTGGAGGATTATTTTCAGTCCGGATACCCGGAAACAGCACCGGTTTTTACATGTGTTTCCGGCAACTCAGTCAATTCGGATGATTTTTTTGAAAAATACATCTCGGTCATATCGCGAGCGGAAAGTCGACTTGAAACACTCAATGTTGATTTTTTTAGGGCCTTTTTCAAGGAATATCATGCATCCGTTTGCGTGCTGTGCATGGTGTATAAAGGGGATGTTTTGGGGATGTTTGCCTTGATGGAACAAGATGGAATTCTGCGTTTTTTATGGACGGCAAAATCCGATGATAAAGATGCGTTCGATACCTACGGCAACCTATTGAGTGCGACCGTAGTTTTAGGCATTCAAAAGGGCATGCAACACCTCGATTTAGGGCAAACTGCCTATTACCCCAAAATGCGACTCGGGGCAAGTGGCTATCCGTTGCATTTGTATTTCCGCGCACGACTGCGATGGCAGCAAGCGCTTATCAAACGTTTTAAGCATACTTTATTTCCCGAATATCCGCTTCCTGTACTTCGCGTTTTTCGTTCCAAAACCATACAGTTATGAAACCCACACGACAAACAAGTTTGACGCACAACTTGTCCCGCCTATGCGGGAGGAGGATGATTAAACGTGTGGGTTCCATTAAACCTTTTATAAACCACTGATGAATAAAAAAGACCGTATGTTGCAAATGTTTGGGCTCGACATTCATTACATGGATGGTCGGGGCGACTACCTGACGCACCTCGACGAGCTTGGAAAAAAAATTCAAGTACTCGATGTTGTCGGTTCGTACGGAATCAATCTATGCGGTCATAAAAACGAAATAGTCCGCAATGCGATAGCCCGCCTTTCCGGTTTTCCTCCGAATTTCATCCAGGGCAGCAGAAACCCTGAAAAAGAAAAGCTTTTTGCACGTTTGGAAAACTTGATGGAGCAGCACACCGGAAAGAAAAATTGGAAAACAGAATTGGCCAACACGGGGACAGAAATCGTTGAACTGGCACTGAAGTTGGCACTTCGACGAACTCATGCCAAACGAGTTCAATGGCGACAAGAAAAAGTTCGCACCCTTTCACTCGCAAAAAAAGTATTGCCTGAAGAATGCGACAACATATGCCAGACCTACAATTTCCTTGATGAAATGCCGGTAATTCTCTACCTGAAAGGAGGTTTTCACGGTAAAACACTGGGTTCGCTTTCGGCAATGAGCAATCCACAATACAAACAGGGCATTCAATCTGCATTGCGAAGCGTCGAGGTCGAGGTGGAACCGGCGTTTTTGGAAAAAACGATTGAGCAGTTTGAGACACATTATCTGGTGTACAATTCAAAAACGGGGACACTGCAAAAAAAACGATGTTGTCCCATTGCCGCCATCATACTTGAGCCTATTCAGGGGGAGAATGGGGTGCAGATTGTCCCTTCTGAATTTTTACGAGGTGTCTCCAAAATACAGAAACAATGGGGAATTCCTGTGATCTCCGATGAAGTACAATGCGGATTATACCGTACCGGAAGGTTTTCCGCTTTGCATCCGGATGATTTGGTGGCAGACATATATTGTTTTGGCAAATCGCTGGGAGCTGGCTTGGCTAAAATATCGGCCTTGTGTTATCAATACGCCACCTTCGAAGATGATGTTTATGGGTTTCACAGTTCCAGCTTTAGTGAAGACACATTGGGGTGTGTGGTGGCAAATAACTTTTTACACAAATTTGAATCGTCCCCACCAGCATATTTTCCATTAAAGCAACAACTCAAAAATTTTGCTGTACAATTTCCCAAATTCATAAAGGAGATACGTGGCTCCGGCTTAATGGTGGCCATTGAATTGAATAAGGAGGCAATCCACACTTCTTTTTTGGCTAAGTTTTTTTACGACTTAAATGTTCTGGGGTATTTGATTTCATCTGTATTGCTTCACCGTGAAAAAATACGAATTTTCCCAACTTTATCGGCTCCTTTGAGTTTCCGCGTACAACCTTCCATACACTTCAGCCACAAAGAATTTGATTGGCTATGCAAGGGTCTGACCCGACTTTTCTCAGCTCTTGAAAACAATGATCTTGACCATCTTTTTGGCCACCTTTTGCCAATAGAGCCGGGTGTTTTAACCAAACCTTTGCCTGAGGGAGTTCAACAGTCTATATTTCCTGAACAAGCCGCTGTATTTATTTGTCACCCTATTGATCTGCCGCATCTCTCACATATTGTTGATCTTGTTGGAAGTTTACCCGATGAAAAGTTGAACGCCATGTTGGATGAAGTTCGTGAAGAGCAAGAGTTTACGGTGTATCATACGGATGTGCTGCAAAATACAGCCGGGGATAAAATGCCCGTGGTGTTTCTGGGAATTCCGCTCACCAGTGCTTCGTTTTTCAGGGCATTACGGGAAGGAAAACGCAGTATTTGGATTGAGAAGATTCAGCGCGCTGTCGATTGGGCAAATATTCGAAATGCACGGAGTATTGGGCTTGGGCAATACACCAGTATTATTACCGGAAATGGGCAGTATATTCATTCCCCTACGTCTGTTCTCACTACCGGAAATGCCTATACCGTAGGCTTGGCAGTGCAGGCAGTTCAACAAGTGATGAACGAGCGACAAATGGATACAGCGCATATTTGTGTGGTTGGAGCGGGAGGTAACATCGCATCTGTTATTTCCACAATGCTCGCAAATCGATGCCACACGCTGACGTTGATCTTTCGGCAAAATCCGGAAACTTCCTCTCATGTAAAGGAAAAAGTCCGGACAATACAGGAAGAAATAAAGAACGCCAATGTTGCCAAAAGTCCATTGATTGTTGTCTCAAACACAATTTCAGCAGCAAGCCAGGCCGATATAGTTATTCTCAGCACCAACCAACCCGGTGCCGTATTGTACTCCGAGCATGTAAAAAATGGAGCCATTGTTCTGGATGTATCGGTCCCTCCCAATGCCTCCGACGATCTGCGTGCGCGAAACGATATTACTTACATAAACGGAGGTATAGCTTCGTTGCCTTTACCGCCAAACCTGAGCAAACAATTTCTAAACTCCGTTATTTTACCTTTTGGTCCCGGGGAGTGCTTCGCATGCATGGCCGAAACATTTGCCTTGGGATTTGCCAATAATCAAAATCAGAATTTCACTGGAGACCTTTCCCAACAAACCGTGGAACATATTATCCAAATCGCCGAATCGCAGGGGTTTGGTTTAGGGAGAATGAAGACTGAGGTGAGTTTGTAGTTTATCAAGGTAGGATAGATTGAGTCCACT
>JAFIEY010000041.1 GCA_020832345.1 Cryomorphaceae bacterium
TCCACTCTAAAAAGGATGATTTCAATCAAAATCGACGCGGAGGGGATTTTTGAACCGGAGCTAACCAGCTGTTAGTGAGGATTCAAAAATCTACCGACAAGGAAGATTTTGGCAGAAAGGGACTTTTTAGAGCAGACTCAAGTTTTGGTCATAATTAAGTACGCAGAAACCTTGGGTTTTAACTTTTAAACGGTTTACGGAGTCTTTGGGGGTTTCTTATAAAGACTAAAATATGTAAACACCAAACCGGGTATTAATAATCGGCGTAAGACCTTCATATCCCGGACGAAAAACATTTCGGCTCATTGTGTTTAAAGCATGTGAGTCTAAATTTTTATCCTGAACAACGAATCTCAATCCCAATCCAAAGTTTAGATCAAAGAAAAACCGTTCGTTCATCATGATTTCAAAACCCAATAGTAAATTGTAACCAATCCGCATTAATTCAAAGTTTTTCTCCGTGTATCTATATTCAATTCTATTTTCATCTTCAATGTAAACATCCTCATAAGTGGAAACTAGCCCTTGGATTGAGCTGAAGTTTGGTCCATGTGAAAAATAATAGGCTGTATTGGATTTATATTGGGTTTCCAAATAATACTTATGGTGAAGATTGAAAATCCAGCCATCGATTGAAATTTCGGAACTTCCATAACCATCGTAATAGTAATTACCATAATCAAATAAATCATGATTGGCATTTGCGATGGAAAGGGAAAAAGCACTTCGACTTGTTTTTGGGCGGTAAGAAAGGTCAAATTGGTAGGCGTTGAAGAAAATGGAGGAGGGGGTCAAATTAAATGAAAAGTGATCGTATTGTGTGTTGCTGAAAAGAAATCCACCTCTTTTTTCCAGACTTTGTTGGTCGCCAACAGTTCTTTGACCAAATACACCAATGCTGAAAATCAGCAAGGTGATGGATGCTATTGTTTTCATAAGATATAAAGTTATTGGTTTTATGGGTGCGAATATACTGCAAAAAATAATCCAACGGAAGAGTTAAATATTTTTTTTCAAAAGTATAATACGACCTCAAAAACCTTAGTTCGGGATTGAACAACACAAGGTAATTGTAATTTCATTGATAATTTTTGTAATTTCCCTTTATTAAACCCTTGCCAAAGCATCTATATCTGTACTTACTAAATTAGTTACTTTGATATGGTTATGTCGAAATACGATAATGTCTCACATTGATCTACAAGTACTCCCTTGAAAAGAGCTCTTTCAAAATCATTATTTCGAATTAGAAATGCCAAATTGGAATTTATTTTTTGGCCGTTTTTCCTTAAACAAACCTAGAATATTATAATTCCAATCCCCCAATTTATTCCTTTCCTTTCTTAAACATCGCCCGCACCAATTCTTCAAAACTGTCAAAATCCCGCTTGAAAATAATGGCCGCGCCCGTGGAAATGATTTGCCCCTCAACCATACCCTGCCATTCGTTTTTTCTAAATGCCTTAAGTCGATAACGTCCGTCTTCCGTAAGTAAATATTCGATGTTTACATCACCCATAAATTGATCTGCACCCTGACGCCCTTCCTGAGATCCTTCCAACTCAAATTGCCCACCAACCTCTACTTTTAAACGATTGTCCATAAAGCGCTTTCCTACCCGAACTTGTAAATCAGTGCGGTCTTCCCCGGCTTCTCCGCTGTAACTCTCTAGTCCCAAGTCTAAGTCTATACTCTTGATATACCGACCGGATATGTTGTTCAATTGCTGCGATAACATTCTACTCGCACTGCTTCTGGCAATTCCCGAGGCAGACGGCCCCGATCCGGCAGTTTGCCCACCGGGA
The DNA here is from genome assembly GCA_020832345.1 of Cryomorphaceae bacterium. Taxonomy (GTDB): domain Bacteria; phylum Bacteroidota; class Bacteroidia; order Flavobacteriales; family Schleiferiaceae; genus CSBr16-58. Next base: position 1,806 of record JAFIEY010000041.1, read on the forward strand.
ATAAATTGCCCCAATACCAATAGGGAAAAGGTTTGCTGATTGAGCTCATTTTCGTTTTGCCCCAATTGTTGTAGCCTGCTGTAAATGGTGCCATTTATAGCGCCCCTTGCTTGTTCGGGCATATCAATGCCAAATTGAAGTTCCGGTTGCAGTAATTCACCGCCAATTTTTAGGAGTACTTCAAAGGGTTGCTCCCTGCGGTAGGGCTGCTGTGCCTCCGGTCCGGGGCCAATTTGATCAATCATAAGGTCGAGCGGGGAGGTGCGGAGCGAATAAACAGCTTCTAATTGCAAGTCGGCGTATAGAGGGTCGCCATTCCATCGAACGTTACTGCCCTTGGTCAGGGTAAATTTCCGCTGAACTACATCGTAAAAGTTGAGTTGGTAAAATCCGCCGCTGACTTCATACAATCCGGTCATTTGCATTTGCCCCGATTCATCAATGTTGAGGGACAGGTTGGCCTCCCCGCTAATTTCCAGCATATCACCGGCTTGCTCGTCAATGATTACCCGAAAGGTGGTGCTGGGGTCTGCCTGTAGCTTGGCGCGCATGGAAAAGCCGGAGGTCAGGGTGCTTTTGGGTCCCGGATTGCGAAGGGAATCCGGTATCGATCGATCGACAATTTGAACGACACTTTCTCTTTCAGTAACCGAAACTTCACTTTCCGGAACGACAAATGTTACTTTGGTGCCCTCTTGCAGTTTGGCCGTCATTTCTATTTGGGGCAGATTTAAATCACCGCCAATCAAAATTTCCGCACCGATCAAAAGGTCGCCATAAAACAGGTCGTTGTCTTCCCTTTTTGAGTTTAATAAACTGAATTTATCGGCTTTTATTTTGATGTCGAAGGCGGGATTATTGAGTTGCTCCAGAGATATGTCACCACTTATATTTAAGGGTTGATTGTCTTTATCGAGCAGTGTAAACCGTTCAAAATTAATTGACTTATCCCGTACTCTAATGATTTCGTCGGAAAGGGTAAAGGCGCTTTTGGTGGCGGCAAGGGTAAAGCCGGCGTCGTAAAATTGCAGTGTGCCACCGTACTCTAAGTCATTCCCCTTTCCCTGAATTATGGTGGTGAGTTTAATATGCCCTCTGGTGTCATTGAGAATTTCTCCCCCATAAGCTTCTAGTAATTTGAGATCCAATCGCTCAATTGCGAGTTCCAAATCATATAGGGGAATTTCACCTTCTACTCTGTAAAATCCGTCAATGTGCATCAGTATATTTGGACCGCGGGCAGTCAGGTTAATGGCACTTCCTTCATTGCTAATTTGTTCGGCCAAAAAGTCAACACGACCTATGTGTTCACCGAAAATATATAGACTATCAATGGAAATATCTCCCAGGATATCTCCTTCTTTGTCAATGGGATTCCAGGTAAAAAAGCCACCCAGATTTCCCTCAACCGGCGGATTGTCTTCATCCAATAAAGCCGATAAATACCTCAAATCAAACCGCTGAAAATCGATCCTAATTTTTTGGTCGTCTGCGTTACTCAGACCAATTGATGCATTTTTATATGCTAATATCCAGTCGTTTACTGTAATGTGTTGCCCAAAGACCATCGCGTTATTGGGAGAAATGTCCCACTTTTCACCACTCAAAATAACGGAATCGGGATTGATGGTAAAAACAATGGAATCTTTGGCGTAGTGGGTTTGGGTTTTAAGCCGGTAAAATGGAATGCCTTCGGAATAATTGGCGAAGTCCAGATTAATTTGTCTGCGGTACAAACCTGCATCTACCTGAATATCTCCTATGTCAAAATTGGCTGCTTCCAATTCGGTTATGGCTAACCCTGCCGTCACACTGGTGTCGTTTCCGGATACTTGAAAGGTCAGCAACTTCAACTCAATCCCGGGCATGGAAAAATCCGGCATGGAAAAATCTACCGTCAATTCAGCTTTTGGATGCTGACGGAAACCCGCAGAAAGTATTAAGGTATCTTCCCCAATTCGGTAGTCGGTGCCCAACAATTCCAAAACAGCACCGGAATACACGCGGACATCTGCCGTAAGTTCCAGCGAAGAATCCGCTATGGTGTCTTCAATCCCGATGATCCCATTGATGTAATGACGAAGTGCTTGTTCGATTTCAGAAATGGGGGCATTGGCTTGTATCCTCGATTGAACATCTTGAAAATCTAAATCGAGTTTAAACTGTTCCGGTGTGGAGTTGAGCTCAAAATATACATTTTTATAATCCCACCTTTGATCTTGTTGTTGGAAAAACAAGGAATCCCAATCTATACGGGCGTGTAAATCGTCAATCGATCGAAAATCTATATCCCCGCGAAAATGGGTTTGGGCAATTATATAAGACTCACTAAGTCCAAAATAGTGTGCGTGGAAGTCCTGAAGATGCACTTCTAATTGCGAAGAAATTTTGTGGGTATCGAGTCTGCCATTCGCCTCCAAGTTAAGTTTTGCGTGTGGATCGTTGCTGATGAGGTTGACTTCAAAATTTCGTTGCGTAATTTTTGCGGTAAGGTGTATGTCCTCTACCGGTTTGTCGTTAAATTCCAGTTGCCCAATATCCAATTGTAAGTTGGTTTTTTCCAATGGGTCAGCCAAGGTCGTCAGTTGAATTTTAGTATTCATTTTGGTGAGGTGGTTTTCTCCCAAAACAATATCCAACAGGTCTAAATCTCCGTTAAACTGATATTGACCCAATATGGTGGCTACGGTACCGGTGAGCTTTACACGGTCGGTAAGCAAACGAACCCGACCGGAAATGTTTTCGGATTTAAACCTTCCCCGCGATTGGAATGTGACGAATTTTGGAAAGTTCTCCTCCTCGGCAGCGTAAATGTTTTTGAGATTTTTCAACAATGCTCCCTGAACATCCATGTTTTTGATATTCCACGATACCATGCGCTGAACGGAGTCTAAAATTGAATTTGCCTCAGCGTTTAATCGGAGGTTAAAACCGTCCACACGCATGAGGGAGAAATTTTCGATGGAAACTTTTTCCAAACCTTCCCCATTTGCTTTAAATCCTAAACTCCATGGGTAGGTGTAAACCCAGGCGGGAATATTTGTGGTGTCTATTAGGTCAAAAAAATGTTTGGTATTAAGGGATGTTTTTTCCAATTCAAAATACCATTTTAAGGTATTCGGTGTTTTTAATTCTTGCGTCAAATTGTTGTAATTCAATCCGCCCGAAAAATTGATTTGCGTTTCAAAAGCATTGATCCCGACAGCATTTAACCCCAAGCCACGATCGTTAGTTTCAAGGTCAAATTGCAATTGAGCAATTTCCGGAAGCGTAGTGGATTGGTAGTACAGTGATTTCTGATGGATACTGATTTCTGGTTTTTTTTGGTCAAAGCGGTAGGCGATGTTTTCTACCTTCCAATCGAGTTTGAGTAAATCGAGCTGCAAGGTGTCCATTTGCCAAATTTCCAAACTTTCGGAATCGATGTTGAGACGATTTAATTTAACTGTCCAATGTGGAAGTTCAATTTCTGTTTCCTGCGTTGGCGGCTCCGAGACTTTTTCTGCACCTGATTCCAGGGATTGAATAAAGGCGGTCAGACCAGAAAGTTCCAGAGTGGAAATGTCAATTATTTGGTTTTGTAAATCAAATTCGTGAATATTGGTGCTTAGGGAAGCCCAGTTAAAATGCATCACTTGGGTTTTACTTCGCAATTTAAAGTCCAAATCCTTTAATTGTAAATCACCCAGCCTGATGTGTAGGGGCGTGGAGGTGGTGTCATTATCGGGTTCCGAATTGGGTCGTTCACAAAGTTCAATGTCCACCTCGGGTCGTGTCCAGTGTATTTTCTTAAAATGGTAAAGACCCTTTTCCCAGTTTATGATTTCCGGGTCTAAATGTAATTCTTCAAATGCAACGCTATAGCGACACGAATGGTGGTCGGAATAATTGAGGTCGATATTCGACAATGTGACCGCCGACCATGAGAAAGTCCATTCTTTTGATTCACTATCTGTTTCCTCAGGCAATTCGTCGTCCTCATCATCTCCAGAAAACGCATCGATCAAAAAGGAAAAATTAAATCGATCTTCATCCCATTGTTGAATGTTTCCGTAAAGACCATCTAAGCGAACCACATTTACTTCCAAGTGGTTTTTTAAAAGTGGCCAAAAGGAAACCCCAACTTCAAGGGTGTTGAATCCGGCCAGCGAATCGCCCTCAGGGGTAAAAACGGCCAAACCTTCCATTTGTAGGTTGAGATCGAAAGTAAGAAATAACCGTTGGAGTTGAATTTCACTTTCGGTTTTTTCTGAAAGATAAGTCACAGCATAAGACGCAATCCGTTGCTGTACAGTCGGCATGCGAATGGCGACAAGAATGCCTGTAATCAACAGGGCAATAATTAAAAGTATCCATAATAGGAGTCGAAATACTCTTTTTCGCATAATCTTTTCAGTGGTTCAAAGGTACAATCCTTTCACTTTGTTCAAAACCCTAAAAAATCCCCTAAATTATAGGAATTTTCATTTGTTGTTTTTGCCGTTGACACGGTAAAGTGTACTTTTACCGACTATGAATCTGAATACGACTAAACTGACATTTTCCTATCCGGATGGGGATCAATTTTCTTTCCCCGAAATGAACCTTGGAGCGGGTGAAAGCCTGTTAATTACAGGGCCATCAGGTGCGGGAAAAACCACGTTACTGCATATTTTATCGGGTTTCCTGCCGCCAGCCTCCGGTTCGGTTTCTATTTCAAATACCGATGTGTATTCCCTTTCGGAGCGCAGTCGCGATGCCTTTAGGGGTAAACATATTGGAATTGTTTTTCAGCAGCATCATTTTGTCCAGTCGCTCAACGCCCTCGATAATGTCCTGCTTTCCTGGGAGGCCGTAGGGTTAAAACCCGACCGGGATCGAGCCGTTTCTCTTTTGGAAAAAATGGGAATGGGTGATAAAATGCGAGCAAAAACCCATCATTTGAGTCAGGGCGAACAACAGCGTTTGTCAATTATTCGCGCCATGGTGCAAAGACCTTCGTTGCTTTTGGCGGATGAACCCACGAGCAGTTTGGATGATGAAAATGCAAAGGAGGTGGGTAAACAATTGATCGAACTCGCCGGAACCTTCAACAGCGCTTTGGTGGTAGTAACCCACGACCAAAGATTAAAGGATTTATTTCCCAATAAAATTGAATTGTCTAATGCTAAAACGTCTGCGGTATGAGGTGGTTGAGAATTAGTTGGGCAAATATTATTTCTCGCCCCCTTGGTAGTATGTTGGCGGTTTTACTTATGGCATTTGGGGTAGGTATTGTGTCCCTTTTATTTCAGCTCAACAGGCAGTTGGAAAAGCAATTCAAGATGAATATTCGCTCCGTGGATATGGTTATTGGTGCCAAGGGAAGTCCGTTACAGCTCATCTTATCCGGCATTTATCACATCGATGCGCCTACCGGAAATATTGCGCTTAAGGAAGTCCGACAATTGGAAAAAAATCCAATGATAAAGGAAATTATTCCATTGTCTTTGGGTGATAACTACAACGGTTACAGAATAGTTGGGACTACGGAACAATACGTTACCCACTTTGGTGGTGAATTGAATTCCGGGACAATGTTTGAAAAAACCCTGGAAGCAACCATTGGGATCAATGTAGCCGAGCGAAATGGACTTAAAATTGGTGATCAATTTGTGGGAACCCATGGCCTACAGGCGCAGGGAGGACATACACACGACGATCAAAAATATACCGTTGTGGGTGTCCTAAAACCTTCGGGAACTGTACTTGATCAACTTATCCTTACGCCTTTGGAAAGTGTGTGGGCAGTTCATGAGGATCACGACCACGACCAGGATGACCACGACCATGATCACGACCATGATCACGCTGATGGCCATCACCACGATCACGACTACGATGACCA
>JAFIEY010000102.1 GCA_020832345.1 Cryomorphaceae bacterium
CTCCTCACCTCCTCACTCTCCAAATTACCTCCACAATCTAAACCGCACCCAACCCCCGACCTCCGAATTCAGACTTCCGACCCCGCAAATTACGGCCACAATCAAAACAGCACCCAACACCAAATCCCGAAACCAACCCTCTTTCCCAAAACCAACCCTCTTTCCCGAAAAACAACGACTAAAAATACCCCGTCCTCTTTCTATCCTCCATCGCGTTTTCGCCTCGTTTGTCGTCGGCGCGATTGCCGCGCTCGGTTTGTCTGGACGCAGCGACCTCAGCAATGACTTTTTCCAAAGTATCGGCCTCACTTTCGATGCCCCCCGTAATGGTGATGTCACCAAGGGTACGGAAACGCAAAATTTTGGTTTCTACCTGCTCCCCTTCGCGCAATACCAAGTGCTCCGATAGGGGAATCCATGTATTGTTTCGATAGACAACCTGTCTTTCGTGGGCGAAATAAATACTCGGCAGTTCTATTTTCTCTCGTTGTATATAATGCCAAACGTCGAGTTCTGTCCAATTTGAAATTGGAAAAATCCGAAAATGCTCGCCCGGGTGATGTTTGCCATTAAAAAGATTCCAAAGCTCGGGTCTTTGGTTTTTGGGATCCCACTGTCCAAATTCATCACGATGGGAGAAAAAACGCTCCTTGGCCCGGGATTTTTCCTCATCACGACGTGCTCCACCAATGGCCGCATCAATATTATTTTTCTCAATAAAGTCGAGTAATACCGGGGTTTGAATTTTGTTTCGACTGGCATGAGCTCCACTTTCCTCTACAACCAAGCCGGATGCGATGGCGTCTTCTACTGAAGCTATCAATAATCTAAATCCATGTTTTTCAACCAATTTATCCCGAAAACCCAAAGCTTCCGGAAAATTATGCCCTGTATCAACCTGCAAAAGAGGAAAGGGTACCGATGCCGGATAAAATGCTTTACGGGCTAAATGTGTGATGACTATGGAGTCTTTGCCCCCTGAAAATAAAAGCACAGGATTTTGAAATTGGGCATAAACCTCGCGAAGCACGAAAATAGATTCTGCTTCTAGCACGTCTAAGTTGGAAAGTGTATAACCGTGGGTCATAAATTATAGGTGTCAATGGCCGACAAAAGTAAGGAAACACATTGGTCGAGCGAAAGCACATCGGTTCTTAAATGCACTTCGGGATTTAACGGCGGTTCATAAGGTGCATGAATTCCGGTGAAGTCTGAGATTTCGCCACGCCTGGCCTTTTGATACAATCCCTTTACATCGCGGGTTTCGCAGGTTTCAATTGGACAATCAACAAAAACTTCCATGAAGGCGTTTTCGGGAAAAAGTTGTCGCAAGTAGTCCCGATCGGCCCGATATGGAGAAATAAGCGCGGCGATTACCGTAATACCGGCGGTGTAGAGAATCCTCGCAACCTCCGTTGTCCGCCGGATATTTTCCCGTCTATCTTCCGGGGAAAATCCCAGATCGCTGTTGAGTCCCGAACGCAACGTATCTCCGTCGAGCACATAAGCAGGTGTTGATCTGCTTTTTAATGTCTGAAAAAGCGCTTGGGCGATGGTGGTTTTTCCAGCGCCGGAAAGTCCGGTAAGCCAGATGATTTTAGGTTGGGTTTGCATTTTACAAATATATAGTGCCTGTGAGAAAACGCCAAGGTTTAATAAACTATTGAAGTGGAAACCTAAACTTCACCTCGCAACAATTTTGAGTCTGCTCTAAAAAGTCCCTTTCTGCCAAAATCTTCCTTGTCTATAGACTTTTGAATCCTCACTAACAGCTGGTTAGCTCCGGCTCAAAAATCCCCTCCGCGTCGATTTTGATTGAAATCATCCTTTTTAGAGTGGACTCAATTTTTATAGGTAATTTTTGAAAAATGCATGGAAAAAACCGTACTTTTGCATGCTGCGTAAGGCAATAACAATTCTTGAAAACACAAACGATTTTGATGACATGGAGTTTACAGCCGGACAAAGCGTAAGATTCTTAAATGATGTAGGATCCGGGATTGTGGTTTCGCATCTTGGCAATATGGTAAGGATTTTGCGGGAAGATGGATTTGAAGAGGATCTTCCCGAAGAAGAATTGGTTCCAATCGGATCAAAAGATGTACTGGAAGAACATTTAAATCGAGTGGAAATTCGCCCAAAAGATCAAGAAGTGATTCGCGTAAGCAAGTCAAAATCTTTTACGCCTGCCACCAATGTGATGGAAATTGATTTGCATATCCATAACCTGGTGGAAAATGAAAGGCAAATTTCTAAGGATAAAATGTTGGACATTCAGCTCCACCACGCGCGAAAAGCCATCGACGATGCGCGTAAAAGGAACATAAAGAAATTGGTGCTGATCCATGGGATAGGACAGGGCGTACTTCGGGATGCCGTAATCAAACTGCTGGACGGCTACGACCGTTTACAGTATTACGATGCATCTTATCAAAAATACGGAAAAGGTGCCACTGAAGTAGAATTTTGGTAAAACAAGACATTATGACACTTAAACGATTTGGATTATTCCGCACCAAACCACCCAAAGGATTTGACTATCAGCCATTGTATTACAGTGAAGAAAAAGAACGCAAACAAGAAATTTTGCGCCGATTGGAAAACAACCCCGAGGACATTGAAACCAAAAAGGAAAAACACCGCGTACAAGTTCAGCGAAATTGGAGCCGTTTAAAGACCAATCGTCCAAGTGGTGCCTCCTCCCCTGTCATGTTAATTATGATTATTGCTATTTTATTTCTTTTGACCTGGTATATTTTATTTTCATAAAAAGATTTTCAAAACATATACATGCGAGACCTTATTCAATTACTTCCCGATAACGTAGCCAACCAAATTGCCGCCGGTGAAGTCGTGCAAAGACCGGCTTCCGTTGTTAAGGAATTACTGGAAAACGCCATAGATGCCGGAGCAAAAAATATTCAGCTCATTGTAAAGGATGCCGGAAAAACGTTAATTCAGGTTATCGACAATGGAAAGGGAATGAGCGAAAACGATTTGCGAATGGCGTTTGAGCGACACGCCACCTCCAAAATTCGTTCGGCCAACGACCTTTTTAACCTCACGACCATGGGATTCCGCGGAGAAGCCTTAGCGTCAATTGCCGCAGTGGCTCAGGTTCGGTGTTCCAGTAGAATGGCCGATGACGAGGTGGCCTCAACGGTAGAAATTAATGGCGGTAAACTCACCAACTACGGTCAGGACGCCCTTCCGGTTGGGACTTCACTCGAAGTTAAGAATTTATTTTTCAATATCCCGGCACGTCGTCAGTTTTTGAAAAAAGACCAAGTGGAAATCAACCATATTACCGATGAATTTCAACGGGTGGCCCTCGCAAATCCCCAGGTTGCTTTTCGATTTTTCCACAACAATGCAGAGCTTTTTAATCTGCCGATTTCCAAACCCAAACTTCGCATTGTTAATATTTTTGGGAAAAAATACGACCAGCGTTTAGTGCCGGTTGATGAACAAACGGAACACCTTCGCATCCGTGGATTTGTCGGTAAACCTGATTCAGCAAAAAAAAGGCGCGGCGAACAGTTTTTCTTTGTCAACAATCGTTTTATCAAAAGCCCTTTTTTACACCACGCGGTACAAAAAGCGTTTACGGATTTGATTCCCCATGGGTACCATCCCTCCTATTTCCTGTTTTTTGACGTTGACCCCGCCACGATTGATGTCAATATTCATCCCACCAAAACCGAAATTAAATTCACCGATGAAAACATGGTTTTTGCCATGCTCGCCTCGGCGGTTAAACACGGATTGGGAAAACACAATGTTGCCCCTTCACTTGATTTTGAATTGGGCAGTACTTTTACCCTTCCCAAAAGTGACCCAAATCGTCCGGTAAAAATGCCGGAAATCAAGGTGAATTCGGATTATAATCCTTTCTCTAATCCCACCCCGGGAAAAAATATTGGCCATGCTGCGCACAACCCCAAATCAAATCCCGAGGAATGGGCCTCCATCATGCCAAGAGATATTCCGGATATTGGGCCGATTAAACCGATGGTGCCCGAAGAAAACGGCATGGGAAACACCCAAGTGGAAGTGGATGATGTGAACGATTTTTCGGGCATGGTAGAAAAATTTGGTGGTAAATTCTTGTTATGTATCCACGGGGATCAGCTTCATTTTATCCACCCGAGAAGAGCCCATGAACGCATCCTGTTTGAGGCTTACAACAAAGAACTATCGCGGAAAACTGCACCATCACAGCAATTGTTATTCCCGCAAACCATCGATCTGTCTGCGGATGAGAAAATACGCATTACACCTTGGTTATCAGAAATGACAGGCTTTGGTTTTGATGTTGAAATAAATGAAAACCAACTCAACTTTTACGGCTTGCCGGTAAACCTGAATGAATCGAGTTTGCCTGAAGTTATGGAAGCCTTACTCGACGATCTTCAAGATGGCGGTCAATGGGATTCCAATCATTTTCACCAAAAACTCATTCGGAATTTAGCTAAGAATTCGGCAATTAGAAATATTAAAAATCTGCAAAAAGAAGAATTAAACCATTTGGCAGAAGCATTGTTTTTATGTGACGAACCTTTTATTTCTTTGCACGGTAAACCAACCGTCTTTACTGTAACCATAAACGAACTGGAAAAATATTTTAATTAATGATTAGTTCTTCACGCTTCAGCATGCTTCCTGAAGTCATAAAAAACCTCCTGATAATAAACGGATTGTTTTTTCTGGCAACAATAGTTTTATATAGTTTTCATATTGACCTTATTAAAATCTTAGGTATTTATGTGCCGGGGAGTCAGCATTTCAGCCCATACCAATTGGTTTCCCACATGTTTATGCACGGTGGTTTTGCCCATATTTTACTCAATATGTTCGCCCTTTGGATGTTTGGTACGGCCTTGGAAAATATTTGGGGTGGCAAACGATTTTTGATTTTTTATTTAATCACCGGTTTTGGTGCGGCCTTCTTGCATTTGGGTGTACAATACTTGGAAGCTCAATCTATATTGGGAGATCTATTGGAAATGGGATATTCCAAAGCATCCATTCAACAAGCGCTTGAAACGGGTGTTGTAACGGAAAGGGCCATTGGAGGTGCTTTTGGTATGGAGAAATTTGCCCAATTGGCTGGTATTTATAATATCCCTACTGTCGGTGCTTCCGGTGCTGTTTTTGGGATTCTAATGGCTTTTGGGATGACCTTCCCCAACCAGCATATCTATTTGTACTTTCTGTTCCCCATCAAAGCCAAATATTTTGTAGCAGCCTTGGGGTTATTTGAGCTTTACCGCGGCATTGCCAATGACCCTACAAGCAACATCGCACACCTTGCACATTTAGGTGGAATGCTTTTTGGTTTTCTTTTAATAAAATATTGGAAAAAAAATGATCCTCGTTTTTATATTTGATGCGCCATGAATAATCGCCCAGCAAATCTTAAAGAACTGTTTATCAACAGTGACGCCCTTACCCGCTTGATCCTTGTCAACGTCGGTGTGTTTTTGCTGGTCATTATTTTCGATATTTTGGGTGCGCTTTCCGGTTTTAAAATTACCGGATTCTTTGTTTCCTTTACTGCGCTGCCTACGGATGGCATTACCCTTCTGACCCGCCCCTGGACCTTTGTGACGTACATGTTTCTCCACACAGATTTTATGCACATCCTCTTCAATATGCTATGGTTGTATTTTGGTGGCATGTTGTTTCGGGAGTTCCTCGGCAATCGAAGGCTACTCGGCGTATATTTAATGGGAGGACTTTCCGGTGGATTCCTCTACGTTCTTATTTACAATATCTCTCCGGCATTTTCAGAGGTAGTTCCTTTTAGCAAAGCCCTCGGTGCCTCGGCCAGTGTTATGGCAATTTTGGTCGGAATAGCGACCTTCAGACCGCGCTACCCGGTTCAATTATTCTTTGTGCTTCGCGTGCCTTTATGGGGAGTTGCGGTATTCGCCGTTTTATTGGATTTACTCGCTTTGCGTGGACTTCAAAGTAACCCCGGTGGCCATATTGCCCATTTGGGCGGGGCCATATTCGGATTCCTATACGTACGCGCACTCATGGTAGGGAGAGATTGGACGGATGATTTTATGCCAATGGTAGATTGGGTGGAAAACCTGTTTACCGGTAAAAGACGCCCCAAGATGAAAACGGTTCACAGACAAAAAGCTACAGCATCCGGCAGTCAATCTGGACAAATGCACACACGCCCATCGCGGCGAACAACCGCCAGAGAAAATCAAGCGCGTATGGATGAGATACTCGACAAAATCAGTCGATCGGGATATAACAGTTTGAGTAAAGAAGAAAAGGAGTTTTTGTTTAAAATTTCCAAAGAAGAATAATTACCAATATGATAGAGGCCAAAGGGATTTTTAAGTCGTTCGGAAGTTTAGCTGTCCTCAAAGATGTCCAAATTTCGGTCTCTCGCGGTGAGGTTGTATCCCTGGCCGGCGCTAGCGGTGCAGGAAAAACCACGCTTTTGCAGATTTTAGGCACCTTAGATTACCCCGACCAAGGCAGCGTAACGCTGGAAGGACAAAACGTGTTTTTGCTTTCGGAAAAAGCCCTATCTGATTTTCGCAACCGTCGGATTGGTTTTGTCTTTCAATTCCACCATTTATTACCAGAGTTTACGGCTTGGGAAAACATCGCCATTCCCGCCATGATTGCTGGGAAAAGCAAAGAAGCCGCTAAGGAAAAAGCGATGGGTCTTCTGGGACTTATCGGTTTAAAGGATCGCGCCGATCACCGTCCGGGCGAACTGTCGGGTGGAGAATGCCAAAGGGTTGCGGTGGCCAGGGCCTTGGTCAACGATCCCGCCATTATTCTGGCCGATGAACCCACCGGCAGTTTAGATTCTAAAAATGCACTGCAAATCCACGAATTGTTTTTAAAACTTCGCAATGAGTTGGGACAAACCTTCCTCATTATCACCCACAATGAAAAATTGGCCCAAATGGCCGACCGGACGATCCATATCAAAGATGGACAAATTGCGGAATGAAGCAAATACAAAGATTATTAAACGAAAAGGTGCTGGAATACAATTCTGATACCTTTGTCATCGACGATCCCATCAGTATTCCCCATCGATTTTCCAAACCCGGCGACATTGAGGTTGCTGCCTTTTTCGCTGCACTTTTTGCCTGGGGACAAAGGAAAACCATCATCGACAAAACCAATGATTTACTGCAAAGGATGGACGACGACCCTTTTGAGTTTGTCATGCATGCTGGGAAAAATGACTTAAATGTGCTAAAGGGTTTTGTGCACCGAACATTTAACGCTGACGATGTACGGGATTTGATTTTGGCATTGCGTGCAACCCGATTAGAACACGGAGAATGGTCAAAGCTTTTTCAGTTGGAAAGTGAAGAAATAAATTACGGGATGGCCATTTCCCGATTTCGGAGAGAAATGCTCGGGCACGTTCAAAACCCCGTACGGGTTTCGCGTTTTTTATCCGATCCGGTGCGCGGCAGTGCAGCCAAACGTCTGGTGATGTTTTTGCGCTGGATGGTTCGAAGGGATAATGCCGGAGTTGATTTTGGTTTGTGGACATCACTACCCATGTCTTACCTATCATGCCCTTTGGATGTTCACACCGCCCGTGTAGCCAGGCATTTGGGATTACTTACCCGCAAGCAAAATGATTGGCGTGCCGTTGAAGCATTGGACGCAAACCTCCGCACCTTCGACCCGACTGATCCGGCCAAGTATGATTTTGCATTGTTTGGTTTAGGGGTTAGTGGGGAAATTATTTAGACGTTGTTTTTCGGGTATGATGTGGGGTGCGGTTTGGATTGTGG
>JAFIEY010000081.1 GCA_020832345.1 Cryomorphaceae bacterium
CGGTAGGAGCGCCTTGACCGCCGCTGCGACCACGGCGGTTTTGGACGAGGACTTGCAGCGGAAAGCGCGATTAGGCGCCAAAAAAATCATCGTCAAAATTAGATGAATTGGTGTTTTGATGGATGACCAAATTCCCACCCACCACATAATTTTTGACTTTCTTAAAAAAAGTCGTCAATCCCCAATTGGATTGTACTTTTGCAAACCTTAAAACGCCTGCATTGTTATGGAGGTTTAGCAATTGAATATGAGTTTGAACACACTGAACAACAACCACGCTCTTGGGCAGGATGAATCCCCTGAAGATCAACTGGGTGACAGCCATCTCGGCAACATTATGGACAACCCCTTACGCCCCGATGCCTTTGTGAAAAGCGATGATGAAAAAATTCAAATCATTGAAGAACATTTTCGTCATATTATGGATGCACTTGGACTTGACCTCACCGACGACAGTTTGCGGGGCACACCAAAACGCGTAGCAAAAGCATTTGTCAAGGAAATGTTTGCCGGGCTTCATCCCGACAGACTGCCGGGCATGTCCACCTTCGACAACAAATACAAATACGGTGAAATGTTGGTTGAGAAAAACATCATCGTTTACTCTACCTGCGAACATCATTTTTTGCCCATTGTGGGCAGGGCGCATATCGCCTATATCAGCTCCGGCAGGGTCATAGGACTTTCGAAGATGAACCGGATTGTGGACTATTTTGCCAAACGTCCTCAAGTACAGGAGCGCATGACCAAACAAATTGTACGGGCGCTGCAAATTGCCCTCAAAACCGATGACGTTGCCTGCGTAATAGATGCCAAACACCTTTGCGTCAATTCTCGTGGCATTCGCGATATAGACAGCAGCACCGTAACCGCTGAATATGGAGGTGTATTTCAAACCGAATCCGTCAAACGCGAATTTTTAGAATTTGTCGGCATGGACACCCCTTTTGGTGTTTAATACAGGATTTTAGACCAACTCAATCGGTATCACAATGGCTTTACAGATTTATAATTCAATCACCGGACAAAAAGAGGATTTCACTCCCATCAAACCACCTTTTGTAGGAATGTACGTCTGTGGACCAACGGTTTACAACCACGTTCACCTGGGAAATGCCCGCACCTTTATTTCCTTCGACTTGGTATATCGGTATTTGCAATATCTGGGCTATAAGGTGCGATATGTGCGCAACATTACAGATGTGGGACACCTGGAAAACGATGCCGATGAAGGTGAAGATAAAATTAGTAAAAGAGCCCGGCTGGAAAGCTTGGAACCCATGGAAATCGTGCAGCAATACACGGTCGGATTCCACAACATCATGGCCAAATTCAACACCCTACCACCCAGTATAGAGCCATCGGCTACAGGTCATATTGTGGAGCAAATCCAGATGATTCAAGCCATTTTGAAAAACGGATGGGCCTACGAAGTAAATGGATCAGTATATTTCGATGTGAAAAAATACATCGATGCAGGTCATTCCTACGGAAAACTTTCCGGCAGAAATGTCGATGAATTGTATTCGGGAACACGCGCCCTGGACGGTCAACAAGAAAAACGAAACCCCCTTGATTTTGCCCTTTGGAAAAAGGCGCTTCCACAGCATATCATGCGGTGGCCTTCACCCTGGAGTGAGGGTTTTCCCGGCTGGCATCTCGAATGCTCTGTGATGAGCACCAAGTATTTAGGCGAGTGTTTCGACATTCACGGAGGTGGCATGGATTTAAAGTTTCCCCACCACGAATGTGAAATGGCACAATGCGAAGCAGCACACGGAAGTGAGTCTGTTCGGTTTTGGATGCATGCCAATATGCTTACCCTCAACGGTAAACGCATGAGCAAATCCACCGGAAACACCCTGCTTCCCCAAGAAATATTTAGTGGAGAAAATGACATCCTAAGCAAAGCATTCACCCCCATGGTGTTGCGCTTTTTTATGCTTCAGGCGCATTACCGAAGCACTTTGGACATCAGTGATGATGCGCTTCTTGCGGCGGAAAAAGGTTTTGATCGCCTCAAATCTACCCTGACCGATTTACCCAATATAGCTACGGCCAAAACCTCTACCCTCTCGGTTGATGAATGGAAAACAAAAATTGAAGGCGCCTTAAACGATGACTTCAACAGCCCCATGGCCATTGCGCATTTGTTCGATTTGAGTAAGGAAATAAACCGGATGAAAACCGGAGAAGTTACCATCACCCCGGAGGATTTGAAATTTTTACAATCCTTTCTCAAAACCATTACTGAGGATGTGCTTGGTCTTCAATTTTCTTCGGCAGAAAATGACCAAAGCGGCGCACTCGACGGCGCCCTGCAGGTTTTGATTGAATTGCGCAACCAGGCACGTGCAGATAAAAACTGGGGCATGAGTGATCAAATTCGGGATCAACTTGCCGCAAAGGGCATCATGCTCAAAGACGGCAAAGACGGCACAACCTATACCATAAGCGCATGATACGAAAGGTATTTTCCTTTCTCTTCATTTTACCGGTACGTCTGTACCAATTATTGATTTCGCCATTATTGCCCAACGCATGTCGGCACTCGCCAACCTGTTCGGCCTACACCATAGAAGCCATCAAAATTTGGGGGCCATTTAAGGGAATCGTCATGGGAATAAAACGATTGTCGCGTTGTCATCCCTGGGGAACCCACGGTTATGATCCGGTACCTAAACCCGATAATGATAATTCAGAAAATAACGACCCTTTACAATAATTTTATATTAACAAATTAAGGGCAAAAGGTAACATTTAGATAAAAGAAAGGTGCAGATTTATTTGATTTTCTAATGCAATTTTGCACCAGAATTGTGAATCACTTTATTCAATCAATGTTAATCAACATCAGCGTTTTAACAAAATCAAACCCAGATGTTAATCAATCAGAACACATGAGAAAACTAATTAGAATTTTTGCAGGCGTCCTGGCCTTTGGGGCTTTTACCGTCAATGCGCAATCCACCATCCATTGTTGGGATTTCAACAGTGGTAGTACCTCAACCGCCGGTGGCAAGTGGGCTTCACCCATTCCTACAGGTGCCCGCGTTACCGGAAACGGAACCATCACCCATAACTTTACCGATATTGAAGATTTTGCCGGCTCTACACTAAATGCTTGTGTTGGAAGTCCGAGCGGAGCATCTTTTGTGCCGCGAGGTGGATCTAATACGGAAAACAACGGAAGCCACATGACCATGGAATTTTCAACTGCCGGTGAAAATGACATCCTTTTGACATTTGCCAATCGTCGTACCGGCACAGGTTTTGACACCATTGTGGTTTCTTATTCTACCAACGGTGGAACAACATTCACGGCCATTGCCAATGTATTCCCAAGTTCTTCCAGTTTTAATATCGACACAGTTGACTTTTCAGCTATTGCTGCAGTAAATAACAACGCAAACTTTCAAATTCGATTTGAATTTTTTGGCGCAACCTCCGCCTCAGGAAATGCGAGAATTGATAACTTAAAATTACAAAGTTTATCCGGCCCTCCCCCTCCTCCCCCGGTCGTTCCGCTTTACAGCATTGCTGATATTTCCTCAACCAACGCCGATGGTGTTGTAGATTCTAATAACGTAAACTGCGCCATCGAAGGTGTGGTATCCGGTGGAAACCTAATTAATAACGGTGCACAATTCTGGTTTATCGACTCCACCAACAGTGCTGGACTACAAGTTCGTCAACCCGGATTTACCCTTTATACACCAACTGAAGGTGATGTATTGCGTATCTACGGCACAGTGAACCAATTCCGCGGTCTGGTACAATTTACCATCGACTCCCTGACTGTTCTTGGAACCGGTTTTACCCTTCCCGCACCTGCCGTAGTCACCAGCTTGGGTGAAGCAACAAAAGGTCGATTGGTTCGCCTCAATGGGCTTTCCTTGGTTTCTCCTTCTCAGTGGAGCGCAGCCGGAACCGGTTTCAACGTTGATATGACAGATGGATCCACCACATTCCTAGGTCGAATTACCAGCTTTACTACCCTATTTAATGACCCCGCACCTACCGGACAATTTGACCTCATCGGTCATGGAGGTCAATTTGCTTCCTCAACCACTGCCCCCTTCAACGATGGCTACCAAATCCTACCGAGATATAGCGAAGATTTGATTATTGATACCACTGTTACCCCCACGCCCGTGGTCATAAACCGCTACAGAATTAGTGACATCACCACAGTTGATGCAGATGGTGTAGTCGATTCCCTGGGTGTCATGTGCTCTATTGTTGGTGTGGTTTCCGGTGGAAATTTACTTAGCAACGGTGCACAATTCTGGTTTATTGATTCCACCAACAGCGCAGGTTTATTGGTTCGTCAGCCTGGATTTACCCAATATACCCCAACTGAAGGCGACGTATTGGAAATTTATGGAAATGTCAGTCAGTTCCGCGGCCTTATCCAATTTAGCATAGATTCAATGGATATTTTGGGCAACAATTTCACCCTACCCCAACCGGCAGTGGTTACCACCTTGGACGAAGCTACCGAAGGTCGTTTAATCACCATAGAAAATCTCACCTTGGTAGATCCTACACAATGGGTTGCCGGTGGTACAGGTTTCAACGTTGATGCAACGAATGGTGCGGATACCTTCCTAATTCGCGTGGTTGAACCCACTACCCTATTCAACGAACCCACACCCACCACGACCTTCCACATTATCGGTCACGGAAGTCAGTTTAACCCAACTACCACAGCACCTTTGTTGAGCGGTTATCAACTTCAACCCCGTTACAAGGAAGACCTAATCACGAATATTTCGGTGAATGTAGCCACCATGAATGAAGTGAAAGTATATCCCAACCCGGCCAGTCAGTTTGTCCGCATTGAATTGACCAACGATGCAGCTGCAAATGTTGTGCTTTACAATACCGCCGGACAATTGATGCTTTCCGGTGAAATTAAAAACGGCAACACTACCATTAATACGGAGAATTTGACCAACGGTCTCTACATCGCCCGTATTGTTCAGGATGGAAATGCCTCTACTGTGAGAATTCTTATCAATCGATAAGACCCATAAATTAAAAAACCCAAAAAACTCCATGGCTTTCATCGGCCATGGAGTTTTTTTTTAGGCGAAATTTATTAACAGTGCGTGCCTGAGAAAAAAAAACGCCGACCCTCACCACCCCAATATTTATTTCATACATTTGGGAAAAACATAATCAAAATGAAACGTCTAATAATAGCCCTGACTCTTCCCTTATTTTTCGGCTCCTGTGTATCGTCAAAAGTACACAAAGGTTTGCAAAACGACTTTGCCCAACTCGAAGCTTCCCACGATTCGCTTACCAAAAAGCACAATGCACTGGAAGCAGAGTATCGCGATTTAAGTGATGTCTTTAAGAAAATGCGCAAGGGTTATATCTCTTTGCAAAACGACAGTATTGACATGAACGAAAAAATCGCCAAACTTTCTCAAGATCTAAATGAATTGAGTCGGTCTTACGATTTTTTACTGGAAAACAATAAATCACTTTTGTCGAGAAGCACCGCAGAAAACCGCGCATTGCTCAACAAACTGCAACGGGCTCAAGATGAATTGGCCGCACGTGAAGACTCCCTAAAACTGGAACGAAACCGCATCGATGGCATGCGTTCTAGTTTACAACAACGCGAAAATCAAATTGCAGAACTGGAGCGTAATCTCTTCAGAAAAGACTCACTAATGAACGCTGTTCGTGCCCGGATTTCCGAAGCCCTCATGAATTTTGAAGGAAAAGGATTGTCGGTGGACATGCGCGACGGAAAAGTATATGTGACCCTGGAAAACGCGCTGTTGTTTAAATCCGCACGCTGGCAATTGGAAGGTGACGGACAAACGGCATTAAAATCCCTCGCCGATGTACTGGAAGAAAACCCCGATTTGGAGGTTTTGGTTGAAGGTCATACCGACGCCGACGCATTTCGCGGAAGAGGTGAAGTCGCCGACAACTGGGATTTAAGTGTCATGCGGGCCACATCCATCATTCGCGAACTCACCAAAAACAAAGGCATAGACCCCAATCGCCTAACCGCTGCCGGAAGAAGTGAATATCATCCCGTTGCTGAAAACGATACCCCGGAAAACAAAGCGAAAAACCGCAGAACCGAAATTATTATTACGCCTAAGTTGGACGATTTAACCCGTTTGATCGAAGATCTAAAGTAGTCTTTGCAACCAACCAATCCCAATACCTGAATTGAGGAGACACTTTCATCGCCCCTAAATCAGGCAAAATTTGTAAAAGGGGTTTATCATCTAAACCCCTTTTTTAATTTTAAAAATCGGCTTCCATTTATGCCCATCGCATTTATTCAATCCCAGACCACCTTTTCCCTACAGGCCATTCAACAAACCATTGCCCTGACAGCTGATGGTGCGACCATTCCATTTATCGCGCGATACCGCAAAGATCAAGTGGACGGACTCGATGAAGTGTCCATTGCGCAAATCATCGATCTCCACAAAATGTGGAAACAAATCGAACAACGCAAAGAAGCCATACTTCATTCCCTGCAAGAACAATCCATTACGGATAAAGACCTACTGGAAAAAATACAGAAATCCCAGAGTTTACGCGAACTCGAAGATCTCTACCTCCCCTATAAACCCAAACGGAAAACCCGGGCCATGGCGGCCAGAGAAAAGGGACTGGAACCGCTGGCCAAAATGCTGATGGCGCAAAATTCCAACGAAGTGACACAAATGGCGCATCGCTTCGTAAAGGGTGAAGTAACAAGTCCGGACGAGGCACTGCAGGGCGCAAGGGACATCGTGGCGGAATGGGTCCAGGAGCACACCTATGCGCGAAATCAACTCCGAAATACATTCGCCCGACAAGCCACCATAAAAAGCAAGCGCGTAAAGGGAAAAGACGAAGGTGAAAATTTCGCCCAATACCACGACTTTGAAGAACCGCTAAAACGCTGTCCCTCCCACCGCTTTCTCGCACTCATGCGGGGATTGCAGCTAGGCGACCTAAGGGTGCAAATACGCATTGAAGATGAAACCGCACTGGAAATCCTTCACCGAATATTCATCAAAAACAATACGGAGGCTGCGCAAGAAGTATTGACGGCCATAAAAGATGCCTGGAAGCGATTGCTTTTGCCCGCTCTGGAGACAGAGTTCAAAAATGAATATAAAGAGAAAAGTGACGACAAGGCCATTGAGATTTTTGTCGAAAACCTCAAACAACTATTGCTCGCACCACCACTGGGTTCAAAGCGAATTCTTGCCATCGATCCAGGGTACAAAAGCGGTTGCAAATGCGTTTGCCTCAACGAACAGGGAGAACTTTTGCACAATGAAAACATTTATCCCTTTATGGGAAAAGACAGCGCCGTACAAGCCGCGGCAAAAATTCGAAATATGGTAGAGGCTTACAAAATCGAAGCCATTGCCGTGGGAAATGGAACCGCGGGCCGGGAAACCGCAGACTTTATTGAATCCGTGCGTTTTTCCCGAGACGTAAAAGCGTTTATGGTCAATGAAGACGGGGCTTCGGTATATTCCGCTTCACCCGTTGGTCGGGCGGAATTTCCCACCTATGACATCACCGTTCGCGGTGCAGTTTCCATCGGTCGCCGTCTAATGGATCCACTTTCCGAACTGGTAAAAATAGATCCAAAATCCATTGGCGTTGGTCAGTACCAGCACGACGTAAATCCGGCCAAATTAAAAGAGAGTTTGGAACGAACCACCGAATTTTGCGTTAATGCCGTAGGTGTAAACCTCAACACAGCCAGCGTTTACCTACTCACCTTTGTCAGCGGACTGGGGGCCTCACTCGCCAAAAACATTGTGGAGCACCGAAAACAGCACGGAGCCTTTTCCTCCCGCAAATCGCTTTTGGACGTCAAAGGTTTGGGGCAGAAAGCCTTTGAACAATCCGCGGGATTTCTCCGCATCCCTGACGGTGATTTTCCCCTGGACAACAGCGCAGTGCATCCCGAACATTATCCCGTAGTAAAAAAAATGGCTAAATCCGTGGGGTTAACCGAATCGGCACTTATTGGAAATTCCGAAGCCGTGGCCCAAATAGATTACAGCGCATTTGAAACCCCAGAAATAGGCAAACTAATCCTTCAGGATATCATTTCCGAACTAAAGCGTCCGGGAAGAGATCCGCGCGACAAAATAAAATCCGTTCGGTTTGCGCACGACATTCGGAGCATCACCGACCTAAAAATCGGAATGCGA
Source organism: Cryomorphaceae bacterium (assembly GCA_020832345.1). GTDB lineage: Bacteria > Bacteroidota > Bacteroidia > Flavobacteriales > Schleiferiaceae > CSBr16-58. The sequence goes on from JAFIEY010000081.1 coordinate 8,205, forward strand.
CTGCCGGGCATCATCACCAACGTGACAAAATTTGGTGCATTTGTGGACATCGGCATCAAAGAAAACGGCTTGGTTCACATTTCGCAGCTGGCCGACCGCTTTGTCTCCGATCCCATGGAAGTGGTGAAATTGCAGCAACACGTCATGGTAAAGGTTTTGGAAATTGATGTAGATCGAAAGCGAATTGCACTTTCTATGAAATCTACTTGAGAAATATCATTCTTTGGAAAATGAACGTTTATTAGAGGGTTCTTCCGCTTATGCGAACAGAAAAATTAAAATCTAAAAAATATTTTGACCTAAATTAAAATGAGGAAAACACTGATTATCATTTTATTGATTTGTTTAGCCATATTTCTCATATACCGCTATGGAAGGTCAATTTGGCATCCGGTAATTATGCAAACAAAAGAAAAAGAAACCATTGAGTCGATTCAAGAAAAGCACAACCAAACAGCTTGGGAACGGTTGCAACCGCATTTAAGCGCATTAGATTTAGATACCTTTCCCAAGCAAATCCTATTGGTAGGGCTCAAAGAAGAAAAAACCCTTGAAGTTTGGGTAAGGAAAGATTATGGTTGGAAAAAATTAAAAGACTATGCCTTCACCGGATTTAGTGGCATATTAGGACCAAAGCTCAAACAAGGAGACCGACAGATACCCGAAGGAATTTACCGCGTGGAATACCTCAACCCAAACAGCGCCTACCATCTATCTTTCAAAATCAATTATCCCAATGAATTCGACCGAGCCAAAGCCCGTCTGGACAACAGAACAAACCTGGGCGGCGATATATTCATCCACGGAAAAGACAAAACCATCGGTTGCATTCCCATCGGCGACGAAGGCATAGAAGAGTTATTTTTAATGGTTTCCCACGCCCTCAACCGCGGCATAACCGTCATCATCAGTCCCCGCGACTTCCGCAAAAACAAATCCTTTCCCGAAATAGAAAACATCAATTGGGAAAACGAATTGTACTTAAAGATAAAAACCGCACTGGAAGAAATCGTGTAATTCTTCCTTTTTAATTTTTTCTGCGCCTGCCGCCACCTACCTCCCCTTCCAAAACCAAGTCCCTTGGGGCGGCACCGGGCTGTCCGCTATAGCCACCTTCCCGCGGCCCACATCGGCGGGGCGTACGTGGTCTGCTCCTACCGTCACAGCCTCCGCCGCTTGCGCCGCTGTACGGCCCCGGGTTCGGTGGGCTGCCGCTTCCATCCCTGGCGCGGGGGGTGTCGTATGCAGGTTGGGAAAACGTATGCGTTGCACCTACAATCGTCACCATCATCCAAAAGCATAAAAACCAC
>JAFIEY010000087.1 GCA_020832345.1 Cryomorphaceae bacterium
GTTCGTCGTCCACATTGTCAACTGTCAATTAAAAAAGTCCCGATTACCTGAATGTTTACAGAACAAAAAAAACCACGAACCAAATGATTCCGGTTTCTCGAAACCTCTACGAATACCGAAAATAGTTCGGTCTCAAAACGACTAAACACCTAAACGACTCAACGCCTAAACATTCAACCCCATTGCACAAAAACTCCCGGTCTCACGAAACCCCAACGAATACCGAAAACAGTTCGGCCTCACACATTACCTTTGCCATCTCGGAACACAAATTATTTCAACCTTATGGATTTTGGGTTAGTCGATTTGATTATTCTGGCCGTTTGCGGATTTGCTGCCGGAATCATCAATACTGTGGCCGGAAACGGTTCCGCCATTACCCTTACCGCCATGATCGTAATGGGTGTGCCGGCAACCATCGCCAACGGAACTAACCGCGTGGGCGCCTTTACCCAAACGCTTACTTCTGTGCTGAGTTTGCGAAAAACCAACCGAACCAAACTGCTGTTCAAAGAATCATCATGGGTGTTTATCCCTTCTTTTATAGGTAGTATTGTCGGCGCGTTTCTCGCCATAGATCTGGATGAAATACTCCTCAAAAGAATCATCGGGATAATTATGCTGCTGCTACTCGCATCATTTCTCTTAAACCCTAAACGCTGGAATATTGCCACCGACCCAAACCGCTCTCAAAAAAGCACGCTGGGTTTTATCATGTTTTTCTTCGTCGGGGTTTATACGGGGTTTATCCAAATGGGTGTGGGTATCCTCATGCTGGCGCTCCTGGTATTGATCTCCAAATACGCCATAAAAGATGCTAATATCATCAAACTGATTCTGGGGTTCGTTCTGGCCACCGCACCATTTCTGGTTTTTGCCTTTTCCTCAGGAATCATCTGGTCTGCCGGTATCGCACTAGCGGTAGGACAAGCACTGGGGGCATATATCGGTGCGCGATACGTGCTGTACCACCCCAAAGCATTTGTCTGGACTAAGTCGGTGCTACTGGCCGTTCTGATTTACTCCGTATTGGAAATGTTCGACCTATTTGCCCTTATCAGCCCCTTCTAACGCGCTGATAGGCCGCAACCATCGCACCGAGACCCATCAAAATACAACCTACCCACAGGATGTTGATCCATGGGAAAATAATTGCCTTGAGCACCACAAACTCATCGTCGTCATCCACCTTTTGCTTGGTGATTAAAAACAGTTTGTTTTTCTCGATGTTGACGTCTTCAAATCGAATTTTCACACCCGCCTCTTTTACGATGACTTCGTGGTGCGTGTCCGTTTCACCCTCAATGGTATAGGAAGGACGAACAAAGTACACCTCGCCGTTGGTTGCCAAAAGTCGAAGCACAGCCTCGATGGTCAGTCGTTTTACGTTTTGGTTTTCGTCAAAAACCGGCTCTGCATTTACGCTGTCGAGGATTAAGAAGTGTCTATTGACGATAAAGGTGTCTCCCTTGGCCATGAGAAATTCCATCTCTTCGCCATACCCATCCTCGTCGCCTCGCTTGTCCATATCACTTGCGTAGGTCAGGTGGGTAAAAATATCCTTGTGGAAATAGTGTTTGGTACTCGGTTCCGGCACCAAGCCCATTTGATCGTTGAGTTGCAAGTGTGGTCGCAAACTAAAATCATATTCGTATTCCCCGGCTTCATTGCGCTTGAGGTAGTCCATGTTGTAATACCGACGGTGGGCAATTTGTTCCACCCCCGTAAATGTCACCCCAAAATCCGCCATTTTCACCGTGTCACCTAGCTCTATCAATAAATTCTCATTGGACGGAAAACTTTCAGATAAATGTACCGGACTTTTACTGATGAACTTTTTGGCGCCATTGCTGATGAGTGCCCCAACCAGCAACAACCCAAATCCCACGTGTGCCATAGAGGAACCGCTGAATCGGATTTTTGCTTTCATCACAGAAATCCAGTAATCGATATTGGCCACAACAACGTACCACCCCGAAAGCAGCAACATAAAGTACAAGGGGTTTTTATGTAAATCATACGGCAGGGCAAAGAGCAAAGTAAGCAACATAGCCAGAGCAAGAGAGCGTGCAAGCGGCACCCAGGTCCATTTTAATTTGGTTTTGCGGTATGACAAAAACTGTCCCACGGCCATGAGAAATCCGATGGCAATGGCGAAGGGAATTTGCCAACCATTGTAGTGTGCTATTTCATCCACCGGGGAAGCCATTTGTTTACTCAATATGGGAATTAAACCCATAGGGCCTATAATCTTGTCGATGACCGGAATGCTGGTGGAAAAAATGATCTGAAATCCGGAAACAAATAACAACAGTGATCCGACAAACATCCAAAACTCCCGCGACCAAAAATCCTCACTTCCATCCCCTTTAGGAATGGATGAAAAGCGATAAAAATAAAACACCATGGGCAGGAGAATGAACGTAAATAGCAGGATCAACAATTGTCCGTTCAGACCGAGATCAACAAAGGAGTGTACCGAAGTGTCTCCCAAAACCCCACTCCGGGTAAGGAAAGTCGAGTACAGGATAAAGAAAAAGGAAAGAAAAACGAAGAGGTAAGTCGCATGCGCCGATCCGCCGCGGTTTCGCTCAATCAGCATGAGGTGGCCAGCGCCCACCAAAACCAGCCACGGGACCAAAGACGCATTTTCCACCGGATCCCAAGCCCAAAATCCACCAAAACTCAAAGCCTCATAGGCCCAGGCACCACCCATCAAAATACCGGTACCCAAAATTGAAATGGAGAAATATGTCCAGGGCAATGCTGGCTTAATCCAACCCTTATGGTCGTTTTTCAACAAACCCGACATGGCAAACAAAAAGGGAACCACCACACTGGCAAAACCCAAAAACAAAGTCGGAGGGTGAATCGTCATCCAGTAGTTTTGCAGGAGGGGATTTAAACCTGTTCCGTCTGCAAATGCCTCAATTTGCTGGAGGTAATCCGGCAACTTTGTCCAAGGAAGTCCGGCATTTTCCGGCAATTCGCGAATCAATACAAACGGACTGATGCCCACCTTTGTACCCCAAACGTAAATGCCCAAAATCATGGTGACCAAAATGCCCTGCACGATGGATAAAAACCCGATAAGGGGCGCCACCCATTTTTTTGCCGTGAACATCAACACCAAACCCAACACCGAATGCCAAAACATCCAAAGCAGGAAGCTTCCCTCCTGCCCTTCCCAGAATGCAGAAAAAACAAAGCGCTTTTCAAGGTCGAGTGAAGTATGCTTCCAAGCGTAATCATATTCAAAATAATGCCCCAAAAGCATAAAAAACAACAAACCCACAATGGAAAAAATACTGATGGCATGCACCAAAAAACCCGCCTTTCCCCAACGGAGCAATTTCACATCACCTCTGGAGGCAAACATCACAAAAGCTGAAAACAGCGCCGAAACAAAAGCCAAAACAACCAATGTTCGTCCCAACTCACCAATCCAGGTAGCTTCACCAATATATTCCATGAAAAATTTACATTATAAAAAAACCAAGTGAAAAAGGCTTTCGGAGACAGCTAAAATGCTCCACGTAAAAAACAGACTATTCGTTATCGGCCAAATTGTTTTGCTCATTGTATTTCGAAGGACATTTGAGCAAAATCTCCGTGGCAACAAATCCGCTATCGGTGGCAAAACCCTTCATGGTGATGTCCTCCGAGCGTTCAAAATCAGTGGGTTTCACATCGCGATAATAGACCTTTGAAACCTCCCCTATTTTATCGATAGCATAAAACGTAAGCAAATTGTTGCGGGCATCATACTTAATTTCTCCGCCCTTATCGAGTTCACCAATGACCGTATAGGTTTTCCCCATATTGATTTGGGCCGACCGAAAATCGATGTATGTTCCAGAATCCGAAAGGGTAGAAATCACCACGCCGATGGCCGTAAAGATTAGCACCAAAGCTATGATATGTGTCTTCTTCATAAGATTTACATTTTTTCCGCATGCACGGATTTTTCCAATTTAGATACCTTTCTATCCACATAAAACAAATACGCAATCAATCCGGCAAAAATCAGCAACATCACCGTCACCACCACGTAAATTTTCCCGTCTTGACGAAAAGTATCCGCCATTTCAATCCCATTGTCGGCGAAAATCAAAAGCGGTGACATCACCAACAAAGCGATGCGCAAAAAGTGCGAATGGACGCTAATTTTATTTATTTTTCCCATGATGCATCTTCGAGTTGTAGTTTAATTTTTTTAAGGCGAACCTGAAGCGAGTAAAACCAGTATCCAATCAGGAACCATCCAATGACCGCCGGGTAAAACACCGAGCGCATATTGCTGTCCAAATCATAAGAACTAAAGGCCGGGTTGCCGCCATTACCCGGGTGTAAACTATCTGTCAACCGTGGCAAAACCTGGATAAAAACGATCATCATCACAAAAGCAAAAATGTTATATACCGCCGAAATCCTGGCCTTTTTTTCTGTATCGTCAATAGATTGCCGCAAAATGATATAGGCCGCATAGCCCAGAAAACTCACCGCCGCACCGTTGAGTTTAGGATCGTTTACCCACGGTTTTCCCCAGGTAAAATTCGCCCACACCATACCGGTAATAATGCCCAGGGTAGCCGTGACCATGCCCACCTTCACGCCCGTTTCCGCCCGAATGTCCCAAAGCGGTTTTTCCGTAGCCAAATACGCAATACTGCTCACCACCGAAATGGTAAAGAGCAACAGCATTACAAACCACATCGTTACGTGGAAATAGAGATTTCTAATGGTTTCGTTGAGAATGGGCAAGCGGGGTACTTCGCCCAGCAAACCGGCGACAATGGTGTATCCCACCAAAAAAACCGCCAATAATTTCCACCAATCACGCTTTAAAATCATCGCGATATTTCTTTGTGCAAAGGTACGACACACCCGATGGATGACCGCCATTTTCCCACCGCACGATTTAGGTAAAAAACGTTACTCTTTCCATAAAAAAGGGAATAGAATCACACTCAGCAGCGAAGTTGTCACCGCCAAACCGCCAAGTGCAATCACGTACGACCGCGTTTCCACCCAGGGCATACCCACCAGCGCATGTGCCGACCCCGCGAGTAAGACCATGATAATGGGCAACATAAGTGGGAAACCCAGGATTGCCGAAAGGGCTGGGTGGTTTTTCACCTTCACCGAAATACCGTTGATCAGTGTCAGCACCCCGGAAAAACTCAGACCTGCAAAAAAGCAGAGCAACAAAAACACCCCGGAATTTTCCAGCGGATTTCCCAAAAAAAGCGCGTAAAGAAACCAATTAAGCAAGGCCAGAAGAAAGAAAATTGCACCGTTAAAAATCAACTTAGCCACCATCAATTCGAGCGGCGAACAAAGCGTGTAAAAGAAAAAGTACCGCCCCCCACTCTCCCGCTGAAAACTCTTTGCGGAAATAATCATCGCCCCAAACAAATAACTGATCCAAAACAGCGCCACCCACACATCCGGACGAATTATTGCATTAAAAACCAAGTAAATAACATACACCGTGGACACAAGATACAAAGCCATAGAAAGCGACTGAAAAGGTTGTCGCCACTCCAGCAACACATCCTTTTTAACCAAAGCAAAAACCCGATTCCACCGCATAAAAAACCATATTAAACATCCAAAAGTCGGCATCCGTCCATCGTAGCAAAATCCACGGGTCAAAGATACACGGAACGACCTTGAGGGGCAACAAACAATTTTCAGAAAAACACCACGGGCGCCTGCCACCCCCATCACCATCAATTCTCAACTCACAAAATATGGGTGGGGGTGTCACCGGGCTGTCCGCTATAGCCACCACCCCCGCGGCCCACATCGGCGGTGCGTACGGGGGCTGCTCCTACCGTCGCAGCCTCCGCCGCCCACGCCGCTGTAAGGCCTCGGTTGCGGTGGGCTGCCGCTTCCATCCCTGGCGCAGACTAGCTGGATAATTGACGTAAATAAGTAAGCCCATTTCATTCAAAAACCATAGGAAGCAATAAAAACAGGAACTATAGTTTTGAATGCGAAAAAAAAAATGCGGTAAAATCACCTTGTTTAAAAGTGTTGTTTTGTACTTTGGCGGATGAAACCACATAAGAAAATCTTTCTCACACACGAGCACGTTCAAAAGTGGGTTTCTTTCGATAATTATCGGGAGACCGCTGAAAAACAACTGCCCTCAAAGCCTTTCCCGTCCTAGCTGGAAATAACCTTGAGTCTGCTCAAAAAAGTCCCTTTCTGCCAAAATATTCCTTTTTGGAGTGGACTCAATTTGTAAATAAACAAAAAATGAAAAAAATAGTCCTCATCTTCACCGCTGTTATTTTCGCAGTAAACTGCGGAAGTTCATCCTCTGAGAACCCAGAATCAGCCATTGTAAATCAGCAATCATCATTGGATTCAACCATGAAAAATCAAATTCATGCAAAGGGAAATCCAGATGAAATAGCCATTGATTATTTTAAAAATAAATCATGGTTAGATGTTATTTCATTATTACCTGATTCCGTATTGGTGAGTTGGGATGATTATATTGGGGAAGTTTTTGCCGAATGGAAGTTAGAAGATCGTTTGGCCTGGTATAATGATATAAAAACAAATAATTTTTACAACCAAAATAAGCACAATTATCCTGAAATTATTTATTCTGACACGACAAAAGCATGTTTTGCCTTAAATGAAGGAAAATGGGCAATTTCAACCTATCAAACTTCAGCGCAATCTTTAATTGTTATAGTCGAAGACATACATGGGGAATGGAATGCGATAAACTATTTTGAGTTTAGAAATAATAAGATTACAAAATTTTCCTGTGATGATTTATCGCTTGATAACTTTGTCAAAAATATAGTGCAAAAAGATTTATCAGTCCATTGTCGGGAAGCGTTAGATTATACCTGGGAACAGAATTACAGTTATGGTAATTTAATGTATGAATATTTGGAGGACAATAAAATTGAGATCAGAACAAATTGGTCATTGGTTGAAAGTGAATTTTCTGATTGCCTAAACGGAAACACAATTTTGTTCGTTTTCAACCCCCAATCGAAGCATTTTGATATCGAGAAAGTTTATTGGACGGAATATGAGTGATAATTTTTTGGTTAAATTTGCAGCTATCGGCATCACAATACCCACAAATGAACCACAGCAAACTTGAGCCCACTCCAAAAAGGATGATTTCAATCAAAATCGAGGGGATTTTTGAACCGGAGCAAGTGAAGATTCAAAAGTCTATCGACGTGGAAGATTTTGGCGGAAAAAGACTTTTTGAGGCAGACTCAAACTTGAAAAACAAATGAATCAATATAATCTGAAACAAAAAGGCGAAGAAACTTTAAATCGACTTTTGGAAAAACTTTCAAAATCCGAGAAAATTATTGACGGATTTTTGATTGAAAATTTGAGTCATCGGTATAACCGATATGAAATTCGATTATCGTGTAACCTACATGAGGCCTGTATTCTTGCGAGATTTGATCTTTTTACCAAGGATGGTAATTTAAGTATAAAAATCGGCTACTACGACAATGTTGTAAACTTGAATGGTGATTTTGTCGATGAGTTTTTGGTGTTTGAATAAAAGTGGAATTAATACAAAATCCCAAAAACACAATCTTTCAGAACATTGGTGTCGGGACTGGAGTTTTGAGAGCATTTTTCTATTGAGGGTTTCAAACAGCTCAGAAAAACACTTTTTATGTTTTGTGAAGTTTTTCAAAATTTCATGTAAAGTGAATACTAAGATTTTATTTTTTATAATATATTTGTTGCCGTTGTAAATTATCATTTGAAATAATCACATTAGAAAGATTTTTTGAGATTTCAGAACGTATCATGAATCACCAATTTTGTTTTCGATTATTTTGGGCTTGTGTTTTCTTCGTAATTTCCTCAAGGCCAGTCTTTACTCAGCCTGTTAAAACGGAGATATTTGAGGTTAAAATCCTTATCAAAGGTTCCTCCTTCAAAAAGCTCTCTATTATAATGGATGAACATTCAATCCGTGAGAAATTAGCACAAGGTGAAGCCGACTGGTTTGTGGATAATGTTTACAGCAATTCTTTTGTAAAACTAAAGAAGCTTAAAGGCTTTTCTTCGGTACTTCATAATCCAAAAAATTTAGACAAAAGAGGGTCGTATATTAGGAGTTCTGTGGACATGTCACAAAATGTTATTCATAGTGATAGTTATATAAGTAAAGTTGGTTTTTCCAGACTAAAGGTTGGCTCTAGATTTGGATATCAAGCTTATTTTTAAATTTTAGAGCCGAGATTTTTACCCTTGTTGTTTTTTCAAAAAAACCAAGTTGCGGAGCATATTTTATATGAAATTACCGTGGATAATAATATTGATTTGGCCATTGCAAAATTTGGATTTGAGGAGTCAAATTTGGGTCAATGGTCTTTTTTTGATGGCCTAGAAGAAAAAATAGTTTCATACACTTTTACCAAAAATAAAAAGTAAACCATTCATCGATGGGAAGTGAAAAACGTAAATCCCTACATTCCCTTGCCCAATGCACTTCCCAGACTAGAGAGAATTCCACATATTGCGCCATATATTAAGGGATTGAGAGATAAAAAGGGCGTTTACCACCCCTTGCTCAAAGACGAAAGCACGCTCTTCCAATGGTATGAATCATTACTAGAACAAGCAGAGGATGAAAATTATACCTCGAATAAATCAAAGGAAATGGCTGAATTACTTGTCAAGGGATTGAATACTGATGAAGAAAAAATTAACGCTATTTATTCCTGGACACAAAAAAATATTCAATATTTAGCCTATGAGTATGCCATGGGCGGATTTATTCCCCGCCCTGCAGGCAAAACTTTTGAAAACACTTCAGGGGATTGCAAAGACATGTCGTTGTTGATGACCGAGATGTTAAATCACATTGGAATCCCTGCAAAGTTTAGCTGGGTAGGCACCCGCGATAGAAGCTACACTTACTCCGAATTGCCCACCCCAATGGTAGATAATCATGCAATAGTGGTTATTCCATTAACGGATACTGTTTACATTTTAGACGCCACCAATCGTTTTGTTCCCTTGGGACACCCACCTACCATGATTCAGGGAAAAGAGATCATGGTCTATATGGATACTGGAAACTATTCTATTTTTCAAGCGCCAATAATGTCGGCACACAGTAACCGAAGAAAAACTCAATGGACCATAAAACCAATGGAAAATAATAATTGGCTTGGAAGTTTTGAAACAAAGGTTTATGGATATGCTAAAGAACAATTTCTCGAAGCGATATTTAACAGCAAAACCGAACCGGAACGCAATTTTCAAATTGCACAATTTTTACTAAATAATAATCCTAAAACCTTTTTAAAAACCTTCAATTTTGAATCAAATACCCGTGAACTAAAGCCTTCCCATGCCTCGGGGATTGTTTCACTTAATAACGCCACCCGAGAAATTGAAGGTAACACCTATTTGCGACCGGTAATTGTAAATTTCTTTGACGGATACAGTATTCCGTCAAGACGAACGGAAACTTTTATCCTTAAAAACACCCTCTATTTTGAGGATACTTTTACCATTCAACTGCCCGATAAAGCAAAAATATCCAAATTTCCTGAGGAAATAGATATAGACAATAAACTGATTAAGGCGAAATTTTCAGTAAAACAAGTTGATGATCAAACCATTGAAATTTCAACCATTCAAGCCATAAAGGTAATAAGGATTGATCCGGAAGACTTTGAGGAATGGAACACAGCCATGAAAGTTTTTGAGCAAATTTCCAATGTAACCCTAATTTTCAATTAACTATAAAACCTTCGTATGAAACGTTTATTATTCATTCTTGTATTGCTTTTTGTAAATTTAAAAGTAGTATTGGCGCAAGGCATTAAAAAGATGCCAGAAACCCCAATTGAAGTAAATGTGCCGGATGAATACAAGAAATATCCTGCTGTAATTCTAAAAAGAAGTTTCAATAACTTGACACCCTATATATATTTTTATCAGGCGGTGTTATTTAATAGTGCCGAGGCTATTCAGGATTTCAACGTTTACAAATTCAAAAAATATAGATATCCTAAAAAATGTGAAGCTAGAATTATAAAACCCGATGGGAGAATTATTCATTTGGAAAAAAATGATATTTATGTGAAAGTTAGAAATCATAAACTCGTTTTTAATGGACTTCAAGAAGGAGACATTTTGGAATACTTTGTAAAAGAAGCTTTTAACGTACATGTTAGTCTTTATGCCAATTTAAATGTGCTTTTCGACGAAAAATACCCAATTTTGGATTTCCTTATTTTTGATATATTTCCCCGAGCAAAAGGTGATCTTTGGTTTTTTGACGAAAACTACTTTGAATCGCCAAACAAAAAAGAAATAAGAAACATACGTCCTATTCCGCCAATGATAAGGGAGCCTTTTGCCCGCAACCGCGCAAATACACTAAATATTTATTATGTTGGAAAATTTGACGCGACAGTTCCTAGACAAAAAGACGGGAAGTTCAAAATGGATTACCTATGGAAGTCTCGATTTAAAAAATTTATCCTCTACAAATCTAATAATCCAATATTTGATTCCATCTCTGGGACAGGTGTAATTTCCTTAACTGGCGCTGCTACTTTAAGTCATCCGTATAAACTAATTAAAGAAAAAAACCTTGAGGATGATTATGAAATTCTATTAGAGCTTGGCCGATACTTAAGGGAAAATTTTACAGTTATTTACAATAGTGAGCAGAAATCTAGTGGTGATGGATCGGGTCGAAAGGTGGTAGATTATGACGATTTTTTAAGATCGCTCTATACATTATTGAAGGCTTTAAATATTGAGACCGAAATTTGTTTGACATTAGATAGGTTTTATGGTTTAACTCACAAATTAAATAACCAACCTCCAGATAATTTCAAAGATGTGGTTTTATATTTCCCCAAAATTGATATTTATTGGGAAGTTTTAAACCTCCATAATGCTCCTGGTATGATTTCAAGTGGCTTATTTGAAATTCCGGTAGGAACGATAGAAGATTGGAAATTTGTGGAAAAACGGTTTACCTTTCCGGAATATTTAAAATCTCGTTCAATTCGAAACCTCAGCATTAACTTTTCTGAAGACGACATAAATCAAGTGCAGTTTGACTTTAAACGTCAAGACTACGGATTCGATAAAAATAATATAACTACCTTTCTTCACCGAGTTAGTACCTCAGGAACCTCAGAGCAAAAGGAACAATTTAAAGATTATTTATTAGGACGAGGAGTGGATTACCAAATTGAGAAATCTCATTGGGAAAATGAGAATCTTGCTAAATTAAAGCTTGATGAGCCAAGTACCTATGTTGCAAGCGGTAAAATTTCACCAGGGTTCATCAATGATTTTGGCAATAATGGATTTGAACTTCCCATAGGCAAGTTTTTGGGTAAACAAATTGATCTCCGTCAAGTTAACATTCGCTACCAGGATATCGACTTGGGTAATCCTTTTGAGAAAACTTGGGTAGTCAGGGTAAAACTAAACGGAAAACAAGTTGTAAATATGGAAGAACTTGAATCAAATCAAACCTTGGTTATCGATGACAAGGTATTTGGAGAGGTAAAATCCACAGCTGTAATCGAAAACGATGAATTGGTGTGGACGGTTGAAGAAAAATACTTCGACTACTATTTAAGTAAAGCTCATTATATGGAGTTTCGGAAATTGGTAAATCACCTCGCCGATTTAAATGAGGTGAAAGTCATCATGAGATAAAACAATCTGTATCCAAATTACCGTACAGTCACAACATATTACGCATCCTACCACGATATTTGAGGAAAAAATTTGTATGTTAAACATTATTTACAATTGAACATTGAATACACTCCAACAAGGATAATTTCAATCAAAATTGACGCGAAGGGGATTTTTATACCGGAGCAAGTGAGGATTCAAAAGTCTATCGACAAGGAAGATTTTGGCAGAAAGGGACTTTTTGGAGCAGACTCAAAATAAAAATCGGCTACTACGACTATGTTGTAAACTTGAATGGTGATTTTGTCGATGAGTTTTTGGTGTTTGAATAAAAGTGTAACTTTTGGGTATTCAATTTTTTTTACAAGGTCACCATGGAATTTTTTGTACTCCTGTAGGCACAAAATTTCCTCCCAGATTGGAGAACGAAGTCAAATAGCGTAAGTTTGCGCTGGAAAACGAAATGGGTGAAGAATGCTTCAAGGTTTTGTTTATTTTTCGTAAGACACCACATTAAACCACTGGTATGTATCATAAGATTAAAAGGTTTGTTTTAAAAATTTTCCCCAAATCACTCCTATTTAGGTATGAATATCAATTTCGATTTTTGTATTATTTGGCGTATATAGGTCAATCTTACCAATGTAATGTTTGTCATTGTAAGTTGCGGAATTTTGTAAAAATGGGTGAAGATAAACTTTGTCCAAGATGTGGTAGTATTCAGAGGGTCCGAAGACTTTGGCAATTGCTCAATGACGATTTTCTTGAGGGTCAAAAAAGTATTCTGGATTTTTCACCCTCCAGAAGTATTTACCGGGTGATGAAAAAGAAGGACTTTTTATATGTCAGTTCTGATCTCTCTGGTGATTTTTTATCCGATCACTCTTATGATATTACGAAAATTGATTCAGAACCTGAAGCGTATAATTTAATAATTTGCTATCATATCCTTGAGCACATTGAAAATGATTCCGCGGCAATGGATGAACTTTTCCGGGTTCTAAAAAAGAACGGATATTGTTTGATTCAAACACCCTTTAAGGAAGGGGATATTTATGAGGATTATTCAATCACAACACCTAAAGAACGGGAATTGCATTTTGGTCAATCAGATCATGTGCGGATTTACTCCGTTAATGGTCTCAAAAACAGATTGGAAAATGCCGGATTTAATGTTGAGATCAAAAATTTTATCGAAAAGTCCGAAAATCTTACCGGATTTAGTGCGCGTGAAACTGTTTTGATATGCCACAAACCAACATAGCATAAAGCCTAGGCTTGATTCTGAATCAACCGTATGGAAATACTTAAAACCTATTGGTAGAATACCACCATCAAATAGAAAATATTATTTTCAAACCAATTAATTATTTTGGGCTATTCACCAATTTAGAATTTTATATTTCGCCTCCTTCCACGATATTTGAGGAAATAATTTGTGTGTTGAACACCATTTACAAATGACTATTTTAAACCAAAAACCCACCAAAAACTGATGGGTGTTTGAAAATAAAAAATGGCGCGTTCCGGAAATCATGGCATCCAAAAACTCAGGAAATTAATTTCGATAAATCCCTTACTGAGTCCACGCCAAAAAGGATGATTTCAATCAAAATCGAGGGGATTTTTAAACCGGAGCAAGTGAAGATTCAAAAGTCTATCGACGTGGAAGATTTTGGCAGAAAGGGTCTCTTACTGAACTATGATTTTCTTGTGAACCTGCCCTGCTCTACCTTCCAAAGTGAGTATGTACTGCCCCGGTGAAAGTTGACCGGTTGATACGCTGTGAATGCCTTCAAATTGGTTTAACATCTCTGTAAAAACCAACCTTCCAGACATATCGCGAAGGCTTATACTTGTCAACCGCTCTTCCGTTTGAATAAACAAATCTCCACGAGTGGGATTTGGGTAAATGTCAACCTTGTATTTAGCTAGATTAAAACTTTCTGCGTTGAGAAATGCGAGTGATTTACACATTTCGTCGTTGGCTGCGTTGGTATCTAAAGGATGGTTTACCGTGGCGCAATAGGTCATATTGGCGATGTTGGGAGGCGTTGAGGAAATATCCCAGGGGCCATTTTGTTGATTCATGTTGAAAATTCTTGTTTCGTTGGGAAGTAAGGAATCCATAAATACCGTTAATGCCGGAAAGGATGATGCACCAAATACCTCAGCAATTGTAAAATTTACAGCTTTTTGGGTGCCCACATTGGTCACTTCTACATCGACGTACATTTCCATGGCCATTGTATCAATCGTAAAAAAGATATCGGTGACCGCCAAATCAACATAGGTGTTTTGGGTGCTGTTGGAAAGGAAAACTTCAATTTCGTCAAACCCGGGATTGTGGTTTCCCGATGTGGTGGTAAATAAAATTCGGATTTTTGTTGTGATTACCGGAGAAAAAGTAATTGCATAGGAATCGCCAAAACTTCCTTGCCCTGAAAAGGTGGTGATGTTATCCCACGAAGCTCCATTCCACTCCTGCAGGATTGCTGAACCGTTAAAAATCACTGCATTTCCGGTCGGTGGGGCAAAATTAGTACCGGCATTATACACCACCAGACAATCCAATGTTTGCATCGACGTCCACTCATACTCCATCCATGCCGGTGAGGAAAAAGAACCTGGGTCGGTGCCCACCCAGCCAAAATAAGTCCCATTGATGACTCCGTCGTTCCAGTTGGCCGGGCCATAATTCCCGGAAGAACTAGCAGATGCAGTGGCAGTTGCAGAAAGTGCCAGATTTTGACCCTGGACAGAATAGGCGAAAACGGTAAGTAATAGTAGCAATTTTTTCATGGAATATGACAATTTTAATTTGATTTCAACAATAATAGAACGCTAGAAATTCCAACAATGTTAGCCTCCTTTGCGACAACAAATGTAGTGATTAACCCAATATTCTGGACAAGTGAATCTTACAATATTAAAAAAATAGGTGGGCAATTCATGTCAAAAGTCTATCGACGTGGAAGATTTTGGCGGAAAGGGACTTTTTGGAGTGGACTCAAAAGTAGATATATTAAAGTAAAATCAGAGTTTTATAGAAAAGGTTGGGGATATATGAGAAAGTCGAATTAAATTTGTAAAATCAGAAACCAAATAAAATGAGTAGAATTAGGATTAAAAATTTTGGTCCCATCCGTGAGGGAAATAACGGTTGGATAGAAATAAAAAAAGTTACCGTTTTTATTGGTGATCAGGGCTCTGGAAAAAGCACTGTTGCTAAGACCGTTTCTACGCTTTCATGGCTTGAAAAGTCAATGAATCGCGGTGACATAAAGCAAGGTGAAATCTCAAACGGCCATTTTAGAAAATTTTTTGAATATCAGAAAATACATAACTACTTTTCAAAATACACCGAAATTGAATATTTTGGTGAAAAATTTCACATTCATTATCACGATTCAAAACATCCACCCGAAATTAAAGAAGTGATGGATGGTAACTATTTCGTTCCAAAAATAATGTATATACCAGCAGAACGAAATTTTTTAAGCACGATTAGTGATGCGTATAATATTAAAGGACTACCTGAAAGTGTTTTTTCGTTTGCTGAAGAGTTAAAGAGAGCACAAAAAGAATTATCCGGTCAAAAGCTTAAACTTCCAATAAGTGATATTAATTATGAATATGATGAAAACAAGGATGATTCTTTTGTAATAGGTAAAGATTATAAAATCAACTTGTTGGAAGCATCTAGCGGATTACAATCCTTCATACCTTTGTATCTTGTTTCCAGAAACTTATCGAAGGCCATTTCCAACGATGAAAAATCAATGAGGAAAAACCTAAGCGTTACACAATCTTTGCGGATGGACAAAGAAATCGCCGATTTAATGTTAGAAAAAAATAATGGCAGCATAGATTGGGATCTAGAAATTGAAAAAATTCGAGCGCGTTATTATAATAAGTGCTTTTTTAATGTTTTAGAAGAACCAGAGCAAAATCTTTTCCCAACTTCCCAATGGGAAATGCTTTTGAGTATTCTGGCTTTTAACAACAATAATGAGGGTAATAAGTTGATAATAACTACTCATAGCCCTTATATAATAAATTATTTATCTCTCTGTGTGAAAGCTGATAGTATTTTTAAATTATTAAAGGAAAAAAAATATAAACTAAAAGATCCCGAAACTTTAAAAACTAATGATCTTGTACCAATCTCATCGACCCTGAATATTAGTGATTTGGTAATTTATGAAATGAATAAAAATGACGGCTCCATTAAAAAGCTTAATAATTTATACGGCATTCCATCTGATGAAAACTATTTAAACCAACAGCTGGCGGAAAGCAACCACAAATTTGATGCACTTTTAGAAATCGAGGAAGAATTATGAGTGTAGATTTTTATAAGAATTCATGTCAAAAATCAACCGACAAAAAGAAGTTTGGTCTATTTGATCCCGAGGATAAAACACCGGCTAGGTTGATGTTTAATGACGAAGAGGACTGGAACGCTACGGTAATTAACGAAGATTGTAAAACAATACTATTCACAGCCATTGACAACTGCATTGATGTGTTAAATGAAAATGGTGAAATGGGGCAGCGTTGTGATTGCATGCTCACATATAATTCAACGCTATTATTTGTAGAACTAAAAAATAAACGTGCTTCATGGCAGGCAGATGGTCTCCATCAAATTGAAAATATTGCCAAAATAATGATGGAAGAACGGCCTAATTATTACTCCAATTTTAGTAAGCGTAGGGCTATAGTTGCAAATAGAAAAAATAAATTCCCGGCATTCAAAAGTTCCAACAAGGGAATACGACAATATTTCTATGCAAAGTATAAATTAAGAATTCAATTCGAAGCCATAATCACTATTTAATAAAGCTCCCTCCTACCTTAAATTTTGTAATAATTAATGCAACCTCCACTTCTGAGTCCAATCAAAAAAGGACGAGTTCAATCAAAATCAATGCGGAGGGGATTTTTGAACCGGAGCAAGTGAGAGTCCACTCTAAAAAGGATGATTTCAATCAAAATCGACGCGGAGGGGATTTTTGAACCGGAGCTAACCAGCTGTTGGTGAGGATTCAAAAATCTACCGACAAGGAAGATTTTGGCAGAAAGGGACTTTTTAGAGCAGACTCAAGTGAGGATTCAAAAATCTACTGACAAGGAAGATTTTGGCAGAAAGGGACTTTTTGGAGCAGGCTCACTTCTTATTTGCGAATAATAGCATTAGAGGTTAGTTTTGTCATTGAAAATCCCACACCTATGCATACAATGCCCGCAGCTGTATATAAAAATTACGGACCGCCCGAAGTCGTGCAATTGATGGAAGTGCCCAAGCCTATACCAAAGGAGAATCAAGTTCTTGTGCAGGTGTACGCTTCGACTGTGAATCGCACGGATGCCGGATTTCGCAGTGCAAATTATTTTATATCGAGGTTTTGGACCGGACTCTTTCGACCAAAACATCAAATTTTGGGATGCGAATTTGCCGGGGTCATTTCTGATATAGGAAAGGATGTTACCAACTTTTCTAAAGGCGATAAGGTTTTTGGTTTTAACGACAAAACCTGTGGAGGCCATGGTGCATATTTGACAATGGACGCATCGGATGCCCTTAGCACCATACCCGGAAATCTCAGCTTTGAAGAAGCAGCAGCGCTCACAGAGGGCTCCCATTACGCACTGGTAAATATTCGTGCTGCCATGGTTGAACCCGGTCAAAATGTGCTGGTCAATGGAGCTACCGGCGCCATTGGTTCCGCAGCGGTTCAACTGTTAAAACATTTCGGTGCTGTGGTGACAGCCGTTTGCAATACAAAAAATATAAATCTGGTAAAATCCCTTGGCGCTGATGAGGTTATTGACTATCAAACGCAAGACTTTACCCAAACCAATACTCGATTTCACTTCGTTTTTGATGCGGTAGGCAAAAGTACTTTTAAAAAGTGTAAGCCACTTTTGACCAAAAAGGGCATATATATTTCAACGGAATTGGGTAAAAACGCGGAGAATGTTTTTCTGGCAATGACCACCCCACTTTGGCGGGGAAAAAGAGTTTTATTCCCCATTCCCACCATCAACAGAGAAGATGTTGATTTCATAAAAGACCTTGCCGAAAAAGGAATTTTTAAACCCGTCATCGACAAGACATACAAATTGGAGCAAATTATAGAAGCCTATAGGTATGTAGAAACCGGACAAAAAACGGGTAATGTGGTGTTGAAAATTGGAGGTAAATGAAAATTGTTTTTACCCAATAAACTCACCACCCCAACAAACCCCGTAGGGGTGACCGTGATTATAGGAACCCAATGATTTCACCACCCCAATAAACCCCGTAGGGTGAACGTGATTATAGAAACCCAATGATCTCACCACCTCAACAAACCCCGTAGGGGTGACCGTGATTATAGAAAAAAAATCCCCGCAAGCGCAGGGCATGCGGGGATTGAGGCAGTCAACGGTACTTACGACCCAAATTCAGAATGGTGTGGTGTGTTCTTTGAGGTTTCCTCCTCCTAGGTTGTAGTGGTGGTAGCTTCTGTTTTCTCCGGGTGTGTATTGGTATCTGAATTTGTTTATTCCTAGTCTTTGGATGTTCCATCTGTAGCAGAGGTCTTCTATGGTGACGTCGTTTGCGTTACCGTTCATAAAGCTTGGTCTGTTTCCTACTGGTCCTGCGTTTAGTAGTCGTCCTGCTATTTCTTTTATTTGTACTCGTTGATTGCCTGAAGTTACTCCTATCGGGTCTCCTCGTATGCGAACGGGATCTGATCCTGCGATGGTTACTTCGTTTGGTAGGGTTGTTGATCGTGCTGTGATGAAGTTGCTTCCTTGTGTGAGGTTTGTTCCTACGAGGCGATGATTTCCTGTCCAATAATCTGATGGTACGGGAGGATTACTTCGAAATGCTGTTGGTAATGGTCCTGTTGGGAATGGTTGGTTTGCGATGGTGTAGTTGATGCCAAAGAGTTGTTGTATTGAGTCTAGTGTGTTTGTTAGCGTGTTCGCCGCGAATGGTCCTCCCATTCCCCAGCTTGTGGTGTCTATGTAGAAGTTTAGGGTGTCTTGTATTGAGTACATGATGTTGAATCCTTGGTGTGCTGTTGAGAAATCGATGGTGTTTGCTCGTATGCTGTCTGTTCCTTGGTAGTTTTTTGGCCATTTTGGTAGTAATGTCCAGTTTATTTCTCTTATGGTGTCAGGATTGTTTAGGGTTACCATTGGTACTCTGTATTCGTCTCCTTGGTATGCGAAGTATTTTGCGGTGTCTCCTTCTATTGCCCATGTTATTTTTGGTCTTATTTGTGTTCCTGGTGCTGCTCCTGAGAAGAATGGTTGTGTGAATCGGTATTTTCCTGTTGCGTCTGTGTAGGTGGTGTCTGTTGTTGTTATGTTGTTTCCTCCTTGTGGTGTGTATCCTGCTACTATCATAACGTTTTCTATGGGGTTTTTATTTACGTCTACTACGTATCCTTCTATCCAGTGGTTTCCTACCCATTCTTGCCAGTCTTCTTTCATTCTTTTTGGGTT
>JAFIEY010000101.1 GCA_020832345.1 Cryomorphaceae bacterium
CGCCATTACAGGCAGTTGAAAAATGGTATCAATTAAAACCAGAAATATTTAAACTAAAACCTGATCAGTTTGAAAAAAAATTGCTATCTTTACAGTCTGAATTTAATCAATATCATCAACAACGTTGTGAAACTTGACACCTAAAGATTTAACGGCTCCAACTGTTGGGCGGTAGAAATCTGTGCCTGTACCACCTGTAAATGTTGGGTTAAATTCGATTCCATTTAAATCAAATCCGGCAGATTGCCAATCTGAAAAATCATTTATATTACCTCCAAGGAATCCAAAAGTTACATTGGTAGAATTTGGCGAGAAATAGACATTATTGTTAAAATCGACGTTTGTTGCGGCACTTGTCATGTAAACATAGAACTGTGCAGCAGAACCTCGATTTAAATAAAATATATTGTTTTTAATCTCCATATCGTTTTGAGCTCCCGAGAGGAAAACATTCCGTGTAGCATTTCCACCGGTAAAGCCGGGTTGATCTATAACGACGGTGTTGTGATAAATTTTCCAGAAATTATTAGCGGTACCTAGTAAATACATGGCATATAAAACTCCTGAATGCTCAAGGTTATAGATGAGATTATTCGCCAAGATGTTGGGTTTTCCTGCTGTTCCAGTTGCACCTGTCAGGTAAATGGGATAGCTTCCTGTGGTATTAGTTGGTGCGGCATTGTAAAAGTCGTGCAGACGATTGTTTTTCACAACAGCGCCACCAATACCTGTGGCAAAATACAATCCGTATAAGGTTGAAGGTGTTCGCGTTGATCTACTTAAATCATTGCCTGATATTTCAACATCCTCTTGAGACCGAATATATAAACCGTAAAGATAAAAATCCTCGAAGGTGCTATTGAGGATTTTGTTGCCAACATTAAAACTTGTTGTGCCTGGGCCGTTCATGGTAAAGGCATAGTAACCTCCAATGTGTTTATTATTTTCAAAGGTATTGAATGAACCTGAATTCCCCGCAGTAGTGGCTGCAGTAAGAGAACCGCTCATTACCACATTACAGACAAACGTAGAGGTGGAGGTGGTGCTTGTTTGGAAGTGACATCGGGTAAATGAATTATGGTTGGCACCATTGGTCAATTGTAAAACCCATCCATAGGTTGCTCCTGTTGCGAAAATATTTAGGCTATCGACGTGTAAGTGACTTGTGCCATCGAGGACAAATGTTGTTCGATCATTCGTTCCCGTGGCCTCATAGGTCAAGGTGTTTCCATTTCCATTTATGGTAATCGTATTAGTTAGGGATGTGCCTGAAATAGGGCCGGCTTCAATTCGCTCGATGTAGGGCCCGGTTCCGGGAACAACATTAACAATTACAGGTCCTGAAACGCCACCACAAACCATGGCGTCAAAGAAATCATTAAATGAGGCGAAATTTGTACCCCCGGTTGTCGAAAATTGGTTGATGGTGTATGTTCCGTTTAATGATGTTCCCTGTGTATTTATGACCGCTACAGAAGAAATATCTGTTGCAGAGCCACAAGTCATAATCATACGGTAGTAGGTGGTATCAGTTGGATTTACAGAAATAGCTGGAAGCGTATCGTTGGGCATATTTGTCCAGGTAGTGCCATTTGGCGAAGATTGCCACTGGTAGGAAGCACCGGTTCCGAAGGCAGCTCCAACAGCAGAAATGCTGGCAGGACTCCCAGTACAAATAGTTTGGCTAGCTGGAGTTGCAGTACCTGCATTAGCAGAGGCACATGGTCCGGTAACAATTGTACCGTTAATTGTCGATTGAATTTCTCCAATGGTTAGTGCTCGGTTGTAAATACGAAATTCGTCGAGAAGTCCGTTGTGGCCAGTGGTGGTGTTATAAGCTCCAACTTGAAAGCCTGTTCCACTCATTCCAGTAAATCCAGCAACTGAAACGGAAGTGTTTAGGACACCATTTACATATGATGTAAGTGTACCGGCTATATTATCATACACAAAATGTACGTAATTGGCCGTCATGGTGGCTGCTCCAGTGGCAACTATATCCGGCAATCCGCCTCCGCGCATCATCCAATTTCCCGCTCCGGCAACCCCATTTGTAAAACATCTTAATGTAGCTGCTCCAGCATCACCAAAAATGTAAAACAATGTTGTACTTGTTGGAATATTACTCGTCCAAAAACCAATGGTAAATGACCCCGAAAGGTTGGTGTTCCAATTGGTGTTGATGGCATTCGCAGTTGAAGTACCTCCTGTTCCAACCAGGGCGGTTCCACTTAATCCAGTCCCACCAACACTGAGCGTTGTTCCTGTAATGGTTGCTGGGTTGTTACCAACAGGGGAAGTTGCTTCATTGGGCACCGAAGTCCCGGGTTGATCAAAACGATAATAAAGTAGCTCCGGGAGTGATTGCTGAGCCAGCATTGACAAATTAATCACCACAAAGGTGATTAATAAAATTCTTTGGGTAATTTTTTTTGATTTCATGTGTTCTAAAAGTTTTTCAAGCGTTTTATAAAACCACTCAAAACCCTTCTCGTAATTGAGAAACGGGCGTTCTTAAGAGGTTTATAAAACAAAAATTAAAAAAAAGTTATTTACGATAAGACAAATATACAAACTAGCAAGCTGGTTTTCACGTGTTTTATAAAAAATTTCAACTCTTGTAAAAACTTTTGTAAGATTATTATTTCAGAAATAGTGGATCTATTTGTTAAATATTGTAATTTTATTAACGAAAATATAAAATGTAAAAAGTGGAAAATATAATTTTGAGTCCACTCAAAAAAGTAAGATTTTGGCAGAAAGGGACTTTTTAGAGCAGACTCATGTTTTAATCGTGTATTGTGATGTATAAAAAACGATGACCCAATGTTCTCTTTCTCCCGAAACCCCAACGATTACCGAAAATAATTCGTCGCCCAAATTGTCAACTGTCCATTGCCAATTTATCTCGGTCTCTCGCAATCTCTACGAATACCGAAAAAGGTTCGGTCTCAAAACGACTAAACACCTAAACGACTAAACGCCTAAACATTCAACCCCATTGCACAAAAACGCTCGGTCTCACGAAACTTTCACGAAAACCGAAAATAGTTCGTCGCCCAAATTGTCAACTGTCCATTGTCAACTTGTCTCGGTCTCACGAATCCTCTACTAATACCGAAAAAGGTTCGGCTTCAAACATTCTCACCACTCACCGCTCATCACTCCCCCAACAAAATCCCAATATCCTCAATCAACTGATTCATCTCAACCTCGTCCGTGCCGTCGTAAAAACCACGCAAACGACCTTTTGAATCTACCAATACGATGTTTTCGGTGTGGATGAAATCGTGGTTGTCCTCGGTGATTACTATCGTGCTGTCCTCTGCCGGAACAACAAAATACACTTCGCGGGCCAACCGATAAATTTCTGATTTTTCACCGGTTAACAAGCGCCACCTGTTATAGTCTATGTTTTTGGCTTCCCCATAAGCAGCCAGTATTTCTACGCTATCAATTTCCGGCATCACGGTGTGGGATAAAATCATCAAGCGATTTTCATCGGAATAGGCGGCCTGTACACGCTGAAGCTCCTCCGCCATAATTTTGCAAATACTCGGACAAGTGGTGAAGAAAAATTCAATGACCCGAATTTTCCCCTTGACATCAGAGCCGGTAAGGGGATTTCCTCGCTGGTCGATCAATTGAAAATCACCTACGCGATGCCCTACACCCAAACGTTGTAGTTCAGGTGAAACCAGGGAGGGGTTGAGTTGTGCCGGATTTAATATGGGCAGACTTCGTTTGGGTTTCATTTCGCGGGAAGCGATAAAAATCATGATCACCAAAAAGATTAACAAACCTCCAAATATAACTATTCGGCTTTTGTTGCTCATGCGGTTATGCCATCTTCTACAATTACCCATTGCTTGCCTTCAATCAAGGAAATGGCTTGCTTGTATTTCATTTGCTTGCGCTCACCATTGGAGAGGTTTTGCAATGTCACAACTTCATTTCTTCCGTATTTCTTTTCTTTGACGATGGGTTTTTGGGGTTCCGAAGAAGGTTGTTCACGCGCTACGCCTTCACCTTCATATCCGGTGCGCGAGGTTTGTAAATTTTCTTTTGGCGTACGTTCTCTTTTCCCCTCTTGCACGGCTGTTGGATCTTGTGTGGGCAACTGAGCTTTAAATAAGAAAGAAATCATCTCCCGGTTTACCTTATCAATCAGTGCTTTAAAAAGTTCAAAGGATTCAAATTTGTAAATCAACAATGGATCTTTTTGTTCGTAAACTGCTCCCCGAACACTTTGACGCAGGTCGTCCATGTCGCGCAGGTGGTTTTTCCACGCATCGTCGATGAGGGATAAGGTGAGGGCTTTTTCAAAATCGAGGATCAATTGACGCCCCTCGGTTTCCACAGCTTTTTCTAAATTCGTTACAACTTGCATGGCCTTTCGCCCGTCGGTAATGGGTACGGCAATGGTTTTGTATTTCGCTTTTTGCCTATCGTAAACCTGCTTGATGATGGGATATGCAACGTCGGTGATGCGTTGATTTTTCTCCCGATAGTATTTAAAGGCTGCTTCAAATAATTTGTCGGTAAGCTCTACCGGACTGATTTTTTTGAAGGTTTCGGCATCCACCGGACTTTCAATGGAAAAGATGGAAGCGAGTTCCAGTTCAAATGCATCAAAATCACGAAAGTCCATGTACTGATTGACCATAGATTCCGCCGTGTCGTAGATGGCGTTCATGATGTCAATGGCCAATCTCTCACCGTAAAGTGCAGACCTGCGACGTTTGTAAATAACTTCCCTTTGGGCATTCATGACGTCGTCGTATTCCAAAAGATGCTTTCGCATTCCGAAGTTGTTTTCCTCTACTTTTCGTTGTGCACGCTCGATGGATTTGGATACCATGCTGTGTTGAATCACTTCACCTTCTTTGTGTCCCAGGCGATCCATAACTTTGGCGATGCGTTCGGAACCGAAAAGTCGCATGAGGTCATCTTCCAGTGAAACAAAGAATTGTGAACTACCGGGGTCTCCCTGGCGACCGGCACGACCGCGGAGCTGTCTGTCCACCCTTCTACTGTCGTGGCGTTCGGTGCCTACAATGGCCAAACCACCCGCTTGTTTGGATTCCGGGGTAAGCTTGATATCGGTACCCCGACCGGCCATGTTAGTAGCAATGGTTACGTTCCCGGGTTTTCCCGCCTCTGCAACGACTTCAGCTTCTCGTTGGTGAAGTTTTGCGTTGAGTACATTGTGTTTGATTTTGCGAATTTTCAGAGATCGGCTGAGTAACTCGGAGATTTCTACCGAAGTGGTTCCTACCAAAACGGGACGCCCACCTTCGGTTAGGTTTACGATTTCTTCAATTACCGCATTGTATTTTTCTCTCCGGGTTTTATAAACCAAATCATCCTTATCATCTCTGGCAATGGGGCGGTTGGTGGGAATTGCAACTACGTCGAGTTTGTAGATGTCCCAGAATTCTCCGGCTTCGGTTTCTGCCGTACCGGTCATACCCGCAAGTTTGTGATACATCCGGAAATAATTCTGTAATGTAACGGTCGCGTATGTTTGCGTGGCGGCTTCGATTTTTACATTTTCCTTGGCTTCCAAGGCCTGGTGTAAGCCGTCGGAGTAGCGTCGGCCTTCCATAATCCGACCGGTTTGCTCATCTACAATTTTCACCTTGTTTTCCATCACCACATATTCCACATCTTTTTCGAAAAGGGCGTAAGCTTTAATCAATTGGTTCATCGAGTGGATGCGTTCACTTTTTACGGTAAAGTTGTGCAGTAACTCGTCCTTCTTTTTGATTTTATCTTTCGGACTCAGGTTTTCTTTTTCCAAATCCGAGAGGGTTGCGGTGATGTCGGGCATCATAAAGAAGTCTCGTTCGGTATCCGACGCAATGAGGTCAATACCTTTGTCGGTGAGGTCAATTTGGTTGTTTTTTTCATCGATAACGAAATATAGTTCATCGTCGATAATGTGCATTTCCTTTGACTGGTCTTGCATATAAAAGTTCTCCGTTTTTTGAAGGATGGTGCGTATTCCTTCCTGACTTAAGAACTTAATTAAGGCTTTGTTTTTTGGAAGACCCCGGTGTGCCCGTAACAAGAGTTTCCCCCCTTCTTTGGTGTCGCCCTCGGCAAGTAGTTTTTTAGCATCCGCTAAAGCAGATTGCACGAGTTGTTTTTGCGCGTTGGCCAATTTGCTAACATGCGGTTTTAATTCGTTAAATTCGTGTAAGTCACCTTTAGGGGTAGGGCCGGAAATAATGAGTGGCGTCCGCGCATCATCAATTAAAACGGAGTCAACCTCATCCACAATGGCATAGTGGTGTTTGCGCTGCACGAGTTCTTCGGGCGAACGCGACATGTTGTCTCTCAGGTAATCGAATCCAAATTCGTTGTTGGTTCCGAAGGTGATATCAGCTTTATAGGCCGCCACGCGTTCGGGGCTATGCGGTTGATGTTTGTCGATGCAGTCCACCGACAATCCGTGGAATTCGTAAATAGGTCCCATCCATTCGGCGTCCCTTTTTGCGAGATAGTCATTCACGGTAACCAAGTGTACACCTTTACCTGTTAGGGCATTGAGGTAAACCGGCAAGGTGGCGACTAGTGTTTTTCCTTCCCCGGTTTGCATTTCCGCAATTTTCCCTTGGTGAAGTGCGACTCCACCGATGAGCTGCACATCGTAATGTACCATATCCCAAGTGGTAGGATTGCCGGCAACCATCCAGGTGTTTTCCCAAATGGCTTTATCTCCCTGAATCTTGACGTGGGCATTGTTTACCGCCAGTTGAATGTCGAAGTCTCGAACAGAAACTTCAATTTTTTCGTTTTGTTTAAACCTTTTGGCGGTTTCTTTTATAACTGCGAAGGCTTCGGGTAAAATATCGAGCAGGGTAGCTTCGGTAATTTCGAGGGCTTGTTCTTCGAGTTTTTCTATTTGGTCAAAAAGTTGTTCCTTTTTCTCAGCATCATCCGAGAGGTTGATTTCGTCTCGTAATTTTTTAATTTCTTCGGTTTGTGTAGAAATGTCGGCTGCTATGCGATTTTTAAAGGAAAACGTCTTGTCTCTCAACGCATCGTTGGAGATTTGTGATATGGCGGATTCAAAAGTTTTCACTTTATTAACAAGAGGTTGTATCTCCTTAATATCTCTCGTTGATTTAGTTCCGAAAATTTTGCTAAGAAAATCAGTAATCATATTGGAAAAGCGTTATGGTCGTTTTTGGAAAGGCAAAAATAAGGGTCACGGGGCGGATACCCGACGATAAAATTATTTCTTTTTATGGTTGAGTCCACTCTAAAAAGGATGATTTCAATCAAAATCGACGCGGAGGGGATTTTTGAACCGGAGCTAACCAGCTGTTAGTGAGGATTCAAAAATCTACCGACAAGGAAGATTTTGGCA
>JAFIEY010000103.1 GCA_020832345.1 Cryomorphaceae bacterium
TAAAATTTTTCCTTTTTCTTTTGATTTTTTTTGTTTAACTTTGTCCCAAAATAAAAAGCGCTTTTTATTAGTTATTTTTTAAACCATTAAATTTTTAAATTATGTTAGAGAACCTAACCAATTCCACTGAAGCCCAAAAAAAGGAAAGTGGAAAAAGAAAAGCATCTAAATCCCTGTCTATCAGGATTTTAGGGGGGGCTAATCCTAAGTATTGTATTTGCGATGCTTGGCTTTAGCTTCAACCTTAATGCTCAGTGCTTTCAAACTGTAGTTCCTTATGAAGTTACAAGCTGGGAAAAATGGGATGCTAATAACCCGCCACCGTCTAATGCAGAAGGTAGATCTATCATTGTTAAGTCACATAATAGACTGACTATTGAAGGTATTACCATTGAAATGCCACAGATGACCGGAATCTTGCTAGAACCGGGAGCCAAACTTGTGCTAGACAATGCTACCATTACAAATTGTGCAGGATACTTTGACAATTGGGATGGCATTACGGTTGAGGGTAACCGTTTTATGCCACAATCAAATATGAATCAAGGTCAAATAGAAATGAAAAATGGATCTACTATTGAACACGCCACCGATGCCGTTGTGCTTAAAGACGGTGCATTTATTAGTGCTGAAAACTCTACTTTTCGCAATAATGGAAGAGATGTTGATATTTGGCCTTACAAAAATCCGGTTTTAAGTGTTCCCACCTCTCAAGGTCAACCTACCTTTTTAGGATATTATAAAAATGCCACGATTTTTAAAGACGTTGAGTTTCTGACAGATGAAAACCTTATTATTTCGCAAATACATCTTAAGCCTAGTATTACCTTAAACAACACTACGCTAGTAAGATTTTTAGGTTGTAAATTTGAAGACGAAAGAGATTTTTCAAATCCTAATTATGAAGGAGATAATAAAAGAAATGGGATTAATGCTGTAAAGTCTGCTATAAAAGTTGACGAATTCCTTAGTGAAGGTGACGAAATTGGTGATGGAACGCCTACTGAATTTACCAATTTGAATTATGCCATTAGGCTTTTAGACAATGGGGTTTACCGCACAAGTAAGGTTCAAAGATGTATTTTTTACTTAAACAGACGTTCAATTTACATCAACAATAATGACCAGATTGAAATCATAAACAATAGTTTTTCTATTAGACCAGGTATCTTCCACTACAAATCATTTGGGTTCGGTATGGCAGATTATGGTGTTTATGTTGACCATAGCCAAAACTTTACAGTAAGAAACAATGATTTTCTTGACATTCCAATCGGTCAAGGTGCCAATGGCAATTTTGGTTTGATTGTTAGAGAAAGTAAAAGTAGTGATGAATTGTTTAACAAAAATTATTTTAAAAATATGACGGTTGCATCAGAAGCTTTGGGCGCTAATGTTGATCAGAATGATATCGGCGGCTTAACTTTCAGGTGCAATAGGTATGAAGAGTGCGAAAATGATTTTGTGGTTCAAGAAGATATTTTTTACTACCTCAATAATCGAAATCCTTTTGACCCTTCTACTCTAATTGGGGTTGATAAGCAACACGGTAACGAAGAAGATTTTCCCTCAAATGAATTTTCGGAGTTTGCGAACTATAATATATTTAATGGTTACGCCCTTAATGATGAGCAAACATCATTTCGACAACTTGAGTATTGGATTGCAAATGAACAAGTTGGAACTGAATATGAGCCAAATGCTATCAGCAATTTTGTAAATGTGAAATCTGGAGATATTGAAGACTTTGAACCGGACTGCGACCCTATAGGTACTTTTATGGTAGGTCACGTTTTAAACAACTACTATCCAATTATTGAAACAAAAAAAACGGTTTGGGCTACTTTGATAGACGATGACCGAACTCAACAGTTAAATACAGATATCATGACAGCCACCCCTGCAACGGCTGTAACTGTTTATAATGATTTGATGGGAATTAGTCCTTGGTTGTCTCAAGAAGTACTCGCCACTTTGGCTGCTTTTAACGAACATTTTACAGACGAACAAGTGCGTGACGTTATGGTAGTCAACCCCACAGCAGGTAGAAGTTTATGGGTTCAAACTGAGTTGGAAAATGCTACCTTTCCAATTGACACCGCCTATATAACTGAAATTCGTGCCGCCGCCCTTAACTTCACGGAAAGAGACTCCTTTGAAGCTGTTTTTAGTCAGGAAATTAAAACTTACAGTTACGCATTAAGGGGAGGAATTCAAGAATATAGAAACGACACCATACATTCTACACAAGATTTAGACCCTTACATGCGACACCCCACAGATAAAAGCTACCACTATAAGTTGGTGGACTTTTATGTGGAAGAGTATAACTTTGACTCTGCTTATTCTATCATGAATCAAGTTGATAATACTTTTGATTTGACAAACTGGGAACAAGAAGGACATAATGCCAAATTGGACTTTATCACCAAATTGGAAGAATGGGAGCAGGAAGAAAACATTGAAATGTATGACACAAGCACTGACCGTAAAGTTTGGTTGCTAAACTACATCAGCAATCAAACCCGTCCGGTAATGGAAGCCTTCAATTTATTGACCCTTTATGGCATTGACTCCTTACCGGATGATCATGTTTACTTACCGGACTCTGAAGAAGAAGCTGAAATGATTACAGGACTTGAAGAGTTAGTTTTAGAAGGGGAGTTCAAGATTAATTCTTATCCAAATCCGGCATCGGACTATTTTCGTTTAGAACTAAAAGGAAAAGTAGAGGAAAATCAAAGTATCTTTGTGCAAGTGATGAACCTCAAAGGACAGAAGGTGGCCATCAAAAGATGGCAGAATCCGAATGATGCTTTAGAACTCAATACCACCTCATTTAGAGACGGTGTTTACATTGTTCAAGTTGTTACAGAAAAAGAAGTATTGGGTTTAACCAAAATCATCATTTCCAAGTAAAAAATCTTCAATCAAGGGGGGGAAAGCCTCCCTTGATTTTTCATTTATAATTCAAGACAATCATGAAAAAGTTATTACTTACTTGTTTTATTTTTTTAGCCCTTTCGGCCAAAGGACAAAAGGTAGCACCTTTTGTGGAGGAATTTTATGGAGAAACTAATAGAGGTATGTGGTTTCTTGGCAAGGATAAAAATGAACTCGCTATTGCAGGAGAAAAAAAAGCCGTCTTTAACCAGTTCAACGAAAACATAGTTTATATTTCGACATATCCAATATTATTGCGTTACGACTTAGAAAATAGAAGATTGGTTGATAGTCTGGTTATTTCACCCATAAGCGAATATGTGACAACATTTATGTTTCATGCTTACTATTTTCCATGGAAACCCGCTGTCCCAAGAAGTGGTTTTATTTTTCACAATGAAGAAAAAACTCAATTTAGCACTATTACTAGATTAAGAAACACTACAGACCCCACAACCGACCATGCATTTAAGACACACATAAATCTAGATAAAAAAAATTATAAGCAAGAATACATTTCCATTTATGATTCCTTAGCACCCGGTAGGTTTGAGGAGTATGTTGGAATCAATATCTTCCAAAGGATTTCCGGTAATTTAGCCATAGCAAGTTTTGCTGTACGCATACCGGAACTAAGAACCGGTAACCGTAGACTTGTCCTCTACAATATAAAGAACAATACCTTTAAAGAAATCAAAAACTATAGAAGAACTGAACGAACAGATGATCGGCATACTCCCCTAAAAATCATCCCCAACAACAAAGATTCCAGTACTTTTTTCATGATTCTCAGAAAGCAAAACTATGAGTATGGAGCTACCTATAACTATCTCCTAAAAATGGATACTGCCGGCAATGAAATTTGGAAAACCCAACTCCACCTTCCCTATTTTATCCCCGAACCTCCTCATCATCACTGGGTGAATGATCCTAAAGAATACGCAATTCAGCAAAGGGAAGATGGGAAAATCATATTAGGTTACATGGATAATGGTAGATGGAATGTCACTTTAGCAAGCCACTCATCTACCGACCCGGCTAGAACAAGAACCAAAAAAGATTCAAATGGCGTAGTATTGCGTTTGTATTGTGATGAAACAGGTGAAAGATGGAAACAAAATAGCATTTCCGGTGAACTTTTAACCAAAATTGCAGATATAGTAGATTCTTCGCAACTTGTAAATTCATATAATCCAAATCAAGTGCCCGCCGGCAAAATACTCAAAAATGGGGATTACATAATAGCCACAACAGCCTTTAATTTTAAAAAAAGATATCATGAAATTTTTAGCATGCGGTTTGATAGCAATTTTGAGTTAAAAAGCCTTCGGGTCTTACACCCATTTCCCAATAGAGCTAGAGTAAGGGAAGAACCTTGGCAATATGCTTACCACGGCTCATTCATCAGCCTGTCTTCTATTTTGGAAAGAGATGATGGTAGCTTGTTGTATTCCGGTAGGCTATATTATGATGCAAAAGCTTTAGACAACTTCCTTATAGAAGAAGGAAAAACAAGCACCTTCATCATGGGTACAGACGAATATGGCTGCATGGAACCCGGCTGTCAAGAACAAGATACTTTAATTGCTTATTGGGAAGAAAAACTTAAAACCGTCCACCGAGCACCCGAACAAGATTTGAACTTTAAAATCTATCCCAATCCTGCCCAAGCCATTTTCTATTTA
>JAFIEY010000104.1 GCA_020832345.1 Cryomorphaceae bacterium
ACATAGAAAACATAAGTTTTTATAGAAAAACGCTTTGCGAAACTCTGCGTCTCCTTTCCGGTTAAAAAACAAAACGCTTTAGTGTTTTATAATAGCCTCTATGTGAAAATCTATGTGCTCTATGTGTCTATGTGGTTGGGAAACCATTTCGCGGTTTACAAATCAGATAAAAGCCTCCTTTTATCTCACCATTTTGTCGCTCGGTTCTTTTTTGGAATCATAGAGTAAGTACGATGGTTTATGTGTAAATTTACCCAAAATTTAGAAGTATATGTTGAAGGCTGTCGATTACAGTAGTGATCAGGATGTCCGTTGGTGCCCCGGTTGTGGCGATTACTCCATTTTGAAACAGGTGCAGTCCGTTTTGGCGGAATTTGAAGCGAAAAGAGAAAG
Organism: Cryomorphaceae bacterium; assembly: GCA_020832345.1. Lineage (GTDB taxonomy): Bacteria > Bacteroidota > Bacteroidia > Flavobacteriales > Schleiferiaceae > CSBr16-58. The sequence goes on from JAFIEY010000104.1 coordinate 394, forward strand.
TACGGTTTTTATCAGTGGAATTGGCTGTAGTTCGCGTTTCCCTTATTACCTAAATACCTACGGAATGCACGGCATTCATGGACGTGCAACCGCTATTGCCTCCGGCTTGCGTGCCGTTCGTCGCGATCTCGATATTTGGGTAATTACCGGTGATGGGGATGGTTTATCTATCGGATTGGGTCATTTGCTTCATGCACTTCGAAGGAATTTTAGACTGAAAATCCTGCTTTTTAATAACGAAATTTACGGATTGACGAAGGGGCAATACTCACCAACTACGCCTGAAGGTCACCGCACAAAATCTTCTCCAATGGGGGTTATAGATCATCCGTTTAATCCTCTTGCTCTGGCCTTGGGGGCAGATGCCACTTTTGTTGCGCGCACCATGGATCGAGATCCGTTGCACTTGCGTGATGTTTTAAAAGCAGCGCATGCGCACGAGGGTTCAGCTTTTATTGAGGTGTATCAAAATTGCAACGTCTTTAACGATGGCGCTTTTTTTGCCTTTACGGATAAAAAGACCAAGGCCAATAATACGGTTTATCTCGAGGCGGGAAAACCCATGGTCTTTGGAGAAAATAACGACAAAGTTTTGGTAAAGGAGCATTGTGGAATTGCTGTTGATACACTTGAGAACGCCCAACACCCCCTCGTTCACAATCCGGGTGACCTGCATCAGGCGATGTTGTTGAGCCGGATGTTTGATTTGCCCGAAACTGAAATGGAACAACCCAGACCTTTCGGTGTTTTGTACCAAACCCACCGTCCTTGCTATGAGGATTTAATGCAGCAACAAATTCAACAAGCCGTGGAGAAAAATGGCGCACCGGATTTGGATGCGTTATTGGCCGGTGACACCAGCTGGGAAGTTCATTAATAAAATATTTAAATCAACTGTTTTGACCATAAAAGAATTAGAACTATCCGATTCCTTACAAGAAGGTTTGGAAGCCATGCGTTTTGAAAAGGCAACGCCCATTCAGGAAAAAGCCATACCCATCATTAAAACCGGCAAAGACTTAATCGCCTGTGCCCAAACCGGTACCGGTAAAACTGCGGCATATTTAATCCCCATTCTCGATAGAATTGTACGGGAGAAATCTCAAAACAGAACCCGTGCACTCATCCTTGTGCCCACCCGGGAATTGGCTTTACAGGTGGATCAATCCGTAGAGGCGTTGTCCTATTTTATTGAGGCCGGTTCGGTTGCCGTTTTTGGCGGTGGAGATGGAGTTGAATTTGAAAGGCAACGCAGAGGCCTAGAAAATGGCGCCGATATCGTTGTAGCCACCCCCGGCAGACTCATCTCTATGCTCAAAGCTGCCCCAAAGGGGAAATACTTTTCGCGTTTGGATCATTTGGTGCTCGACGAAGCGGACAGAATGCTGGATATGGGATTTTATCAAGACATCATGACCATTATTGATTTCTTGCCGGAGGAACGTCAAAATCTACTTTTTTCGGCAACCATGCCGCCTAAAATTCGGAAGCTGGCCAAGGAAATCATGACTAATCCCGAGGAGATAAGTTTATCTATCGCAAAACCCGCGGAAAAAATTGCACAGTTTGCCTATATGGTGTACCCCGAGCAGAAAGAAGCTTTGCTCGATCATGTGCTCAAGCAAAAGGATTTCACTTCGATTATTATTTTTTGCTCCACGAAGTCATCCGCAAATAGTCTAGGAAGAAGAATGCAACGAAAGAACTATTCGGTGGCTTCATTCTCGTCCGATGTGGAACAAGATGAGCGCGAACGCATTATGTTGGATTTTAAAAACCGAAAGATCAATATGCTGGTGGGTACAGACATCCTCGCCCGCGGGATTGATGTGGACGGCATCGAACTGATAATAAACTTCGACCTGCCTTCCGATGCGGACGATTATGTGCATAGAGTGGGTAGAACCGCCAGAGCAGAGCGAGACGGAACCGCCATTTCCTTTGTGGAGAACAAAGAGCAACGGAAGTTTTCAAGAATTTACGAGGTAACCGAAAAGGGTATTACCATTCTTCCTGTACCGGAATTTTTGGGAGAGGGGCCAACTTTTGATCCCAATAGAAAACCCTCGAGTTTCAAGGGAGGAAAACCCCGTCCCTCCGGAAGTCGAAATTTTGGAAAGAGAAAAAGCCCCGACGCAAACGACGGGGCTCCAAAAAAGAAGTTTTACCGCAAATAATAAGACAATAAATGATGAGTCCATTCCAAAAAGGATGATTTCAATCAAAATCGAGGTGATTTTTGAACCGGAGCAAGTGAGGATTCAAAAGTCTATCGACAAGGAAGATTTTGGCAGAAAGAGACTTTTTGGAGCAGACTCAAGGAATAGGCGGGTTATTTTCTAAATGTCCATCTTAAGCCTAAGCCAATGCCTGTTCCAAAATACCCTCTACCGGAGGTGCTAAGTCCAATAACCGGCATATAATCCAAACTAATGGCCAATGGAACGGGCTGAAAGGTGTATTCTAATCCTAAGGCGCCATTAAAACCGAGATCCACATTATTGTGGTGATCATCGGCTCTTCCATATCTCCAGCCCTGCGTAAATCCGCGGTATCTTGAATTATAGATATGCGCGTGACCGCCAAAACCGTAGTACCATTGCAGTCCACTTGCATCAAATGCAGGGGCATGGATTAGGTAAAGTCCGGTTACGCCAAGACCACCGCCGAGGTGAAGAACAATTTCGTAAGCCTTTGATTCATTCATGAATTTTTTGTAACTCACACCTGAGGGAAGGCCGAATCGCAGTCCAATCCCTTCGCGATATTGGGAAAATGCAGAGGACGAAACTGCCATTATAATAATTAAAGCAAAATATTTGAATTTCATAGTTTTATGTTATTTGTTAAAAATTTTTAGGACATCGGATACGACAAATGTACTTCCGCCAATGTAAATAATATCATTTATTTTTGCTTTATTTTTAGCTGTTAAATAAGCTGATTCTACCGTTTGTAAAATTGAAAAATTCAGGTGGTTTTTTTGAAAAATATTTCCAAGTTCATCTACTTTTAGCGCTCTAGGCACATCCGGTGCGCATAGATAATAGAATGCATTGCGCGGCAAAAGGGTGATGATTTTATCAAGGTCTTTATCTGCAACAACACCAAAAACAATATGTCTGGTTCCTTCAGGCATTTCACTGAGTTGTTGCATGGTGTATTTTAAACCTTCTGCATTGTGGGCGGTATCGAGGATTACGGTGGGTTTTTGTCCGGCAATTTCCCAACGTCCCCGCAATCCGGTGTTTTTCACCACGTTTTTTAAACCTGAAGTAATGGTGTTGTCCGAAAGAGAAAAAGGCAAATGCTCAATGATTTTTTTTAGGGTTCGAAGATTCATTTTTTGATAATGACCGCCTAAATCAGTTTGCCAATGGGTGGGAACTAATGTGTTTGAGGTGACATGAAGTGGTGCTCCAGTTTGTTGACATGTTTTTTCAAATACCGGCAGAATTTCGTCATCGGGTTCTCCCAGAATCATTGGAACACCAGCTCTGGCAATGGCTGCTTTTTCCGCGGCGATTAGCGCACGGGTATCTCCGAGATATTGGGTGTGATCGAGACCGATATTGGTAATGGCAGTTAAAATGGGATGCACAACGGAAGTAGCGTCTAGTCGTCCGCCCATGCCTACTTCAATGATGGCAACATCTACAGATTCTTTAGCAAAATAATCCAGGGCCATCGCAACGCCCAATTCAAAAAACGAGGGCATTTCACTGGTCCATGAATTTCGGAAATTTTGGGTAAATTGAATGACGGCCTTTTCCGAAATGACTTCCCCATTTATGCGTATGCGTTCGCGAAAGTCCACCAAATGCGGACTGGTATAAAGCCCGGTTTTTAAACCGTGGGTTTGGAGGATTGAAGCGAGAATATGGCTAAGGGAACCCTTGCCATTGGTGCCGCCGATGTGGATGGCGGGAATTTTACTTTCGGGGTGATTTAAATAGGAACAAAGCGAACGAATTCGGTCAAGTCCGGGTTTGAAGGCCGTTTTACCTTGACGTTGAAACATGGGCAACTGCGCAAACAGCCATTCCGTCGCCGCTTGGTATGTCATAAAAAGAAATGAAATTAATCTTCGTCAGGGGGAAAGCTGTCCATTCGATCACGGCAGGTGGTTGTTATCTGAATATAATTAACAACGGTGTCTTGGGGGTCTTTATCTACACCGTAATTGATTTGGACATCGTCATAATCTTCACACTCTTCTTTTTCTTTGATATATATAATATCGTAAAGGGGATTAGGTGCGGAATTTTCAGATTGGTCAACTGCATTACTTTCTATCATGCACCGACAGACCTTTTTTTTGCTGCAACTAAATGCTAAAAAAGACATGAGGACAACGGATATAATGACGAGTAACTTTGCTTGCATGGTTTTATGTTTTAGAATGTACAAATATAGGGAAAATTTTTTCAACCTTATGGTTGATGATGAAAAACTTTTTCGATTAAAGCAATAGCGTCTTAATTATTTTTCTATCGTCAAAACTTCTAAAATTAAATGTATTTACTACTTTTCCTGCCTTTGTTTGCAATATAACTGGAACACTTTTGGACTCGGACATGGAAAATACGGTTTGTGGGGGAAGCTGGATATGCGGGAAAACACGCAGTTTTTGAAGATTAAAATAGGCCTCTGGATCTTTGAATGTACCTGCAAAAACCACTAAAACATCGGAATACTTTAAGGGTGTTTTTGCAACCGTATTATTTACTTTATGCATGGTAAAGCGGCAGTATTTGCAATTGGCGCTAATGAAAACCACCAATCTGTTTTCTATTTCACCATCGGGCAACGAGTCGTTCTTTATCCATTCGTAGAAAAAAGCCTCATCCAGATTACCTGTTTTATCAGCTTTTTGAAAAAATGGCAATAAATCAGGGGGTGATAGAATATTGGGCAGTGCTATTGCCAAAATGATTGCAGGTGCATATACCCATTTTGGTAATTTCCACTTAATTGGCGAAACTGGGATTGTTAGAATGATTGCAACTGTGAAGAAAAATAAAAATATCCAGATTTGGTTAACATTGCTACCGCGAAAATAAAAAGTACCGCTTGGTGAAATATTTACCGTCAACAATAAAACGAAAATTATGGCCAACCACTTGGTTATTTTGCTGGTGGTGTAGGTTGATATCCCTAACAAGTCCAGCAGGGGAAATAAAAGTAAGGTACTAAAAAACAAACGGACAAGAAGAAAGCTTATCGCCAGTGATCCCGGTATATTTTGATAAAAAAAGGTATCTAAGATATCGAAGTAATCCGTTAGAAGATAAAATGCGCCTAAAAGTAAAAGCGACCGGATGGCAATTATAAGCATGCGTATAGACTACTCTCCGTCTTCGGGTTCTCCGTTAAATTGATCATCATCAATGATTTCTTCGCAAACCGCCATAAAGGGCTCTCCATTTTTATCATAAAAAGGGCCGCTGACATCCTCTTCACAATCACCTCCATCCGGCAGCGTAACAATGATCTCATTGGGCTCCGCATTGGAATTGGGGTCTGTAGGCGTGTTGGTGCACAAACAATCTACCCGTTTGTTGCATGCTGAAGCGATCAATACAAAAGCGAGGAGTGTCAGGATACTAAGTATAATTTTCTTCATGTTTCTATGGTGGCTTTTAGGTTTTGGCCAAAGGTATAAAAAATGTTGATTTATCAACAACTTTTTAACAAAAAAGAATTGGGGGAATTTCACCCCCAAATTTTTATAGTTCTAATGCTTTTTTCACGTTGTTATCCATTAACATCTCGATTGGATTTTCAAGGCATTCTTTCACTTTCACTAAGAAGCCAACCGATTCTCTACCGTCAATTATCCGGTGATCATAGCTCAATGCGACGTACATTATGGGGCGAATTGTCACTGCTTTGTTGATTGCAACTGGTCTTTCCACGATGTTGTGCATGCCCAAAATGGCACTTTGCGGCGGATTAATTATTGGGGTAGAAAGCATGGAACCAAATACCCCTCCATTGGTGATGGTAAAGGTGCCACCGGTCATTTCATCTATGGTGATGTTTCCGTCTCTCACTTTGGTGGCCAGATTTTTTATTTCGTTTTCTACTCCGGCGAAACTTAAGTTCTCTGCGTTTCGCACTACGGGCACCATCAGTCCTTTGGGGCCGCTAACGGCTATACTGATGTCGCAGTAGTCATAAGAAATCATTTCGCTTCCGTCGATCATGGAATTTACCTGGGGAAATTCCTGAAGCGCTTTTACCACTGCCAAGGTGAAGAATGACATAAAGCCAAGACCCACGCCGTGCTTGTCTTTAAATGCTTCTTTGTATTCGCTGCGAATGTCGAAAATGGGCTGCATGTCAACTTCATTAAAGGTAGTCAACATGGCGGTTTCGTTTTTCACGCTCACCAATCGTTCGGCGAGTTTACGACGGAGTGATGAAAGTCGTTTCCGTTCTGTACCGCGCTTTCCTCCTTTGGAAGATCCCATGCTTGGTGTTGCGTTCACTGCATCTTCTTTGGTAATGCGACCATCTTTTCCGGTGCCTTTAATCTGCTCCGGGGAAATACCCTTTTCGGATAGTATTTTTTTGGCCGCGGGCGAAGCAGAACCGCTAGCATACGTTTTATTGGATTCAGATGGGGTACTTTCCGTCTGCTTCTCCTCAGTAGCTTTTTTCTGCTTTTCGTCGGATGTGTCTTTCTTCTTTTCCTCTTTGTCTGAGGATGCTTTTGGCTTCTCAGCGCTGGTATCGATCTTGCAAACAACTTGGCCCACTTCAACCACATCTCCTTCTTCGGCGATAAGTTCGATTACGCCACTTTCTTCGGCGGGAAGTGCCAGTGTTGCTTTGTCCGAGTCGATTTCGGCAATTTCTTGGTCTTTCTCTACGTAATCTCCGGTTTTCACCAACCAGGCGGCGATTTCAACTTCGGAGATAGATTCGCCCGGTGAGGGCACTTTCATTTCAAGTATCATAATGAGGAAATGATGAATTAATTATTGTTCAAATGCTTGTTCTATCACGCGTTTTTGCACGGCAACTGCAGTTTGATTCGAGCCGGATGCCGGACTTGCACTTGCGCGTGGGCTAACTAAAGAAAAATCTCCCAAAGCATTGGTGGCGCGAATATACCAATGCGCTCCCATATTGGCAGGCTCTTCCTGCACCCAAAAACGTTTGGCATTTTCGGGGTATTTTTTCAGAAGGGATTCAATCTGTCTTTCAGCCATCGGGTAGAGTTGTTCTAAACGAATGATAGCTACATCATCGCGTTTATCCTCTTCTTTTTTAGCCAAAAGCTCAAAATAGATTTTGCCACTGCAGAAAAGTATTTTCTCTATTTTAGAAGTACTTTTAACGGTATCGTCATCCAAAACCTCTCTGAATTTCCCTGTGGTGAAATCCTCTAATTTGGAAACACAACGCGGATGGCGGAGTAAGCTTTTGGGCGACATCACAACAAGTGGTTTGCGGAAATCACGCTTTAATTGACGACGCAATGCGTGGTAAAAGTTGGCCGGAGATGTAATATTGACCACCTGCATGTTGTATTGTGCACAAAGTTGTAAAAACCTTTCCAAACGCGCACTGGAATGTTCTGCTCCCTGACCTTCATAACCGTGTGGCAAAAGTAAAACCAGTCCGCTCTGAACTTTCCATTTATCTTCTGCGGCGCTTAAAAACTGGTCAATCATGATTTGTGCACCGTTGGTGAAATCTCCAAACTGTGCTTCCCATAGGGTTAATGCGTTTGGAGAGGCCAGACTATAACCGTAATCAAATCCCATTACGGCATATTCGGAAAGAAGCGAATTATACACCTCAAAAGGAGCATTTACACCTTCGATGGTGTTGAGCTGGATATAGCGTTCTTCAGATTCCTCAACCCGCATAACGGCATGACGGTGACTGAAAGTACCCCGTTCACAGTCTTCACCACTAAGCCGGATATTGTGACCTTCCAGCATAAGTGTTCCATATGCCAATAGCTCACCCATGCCCCAATCGAGGGCGTCTTTTTCCTCAATCATCTTTTTCCGGTCATTGACCAATCGCTCCACTTTGCGGATGAATTTTTTATCCGATGGTAAAGTAGTTAAAGCTTTAACCACTTTCATGATTTCATCCTTTTTGATGCCGGTATCAGGGCTTTCAAAAAAGTCTTCCGGGGTTGATTCTCTAAAGGCTTCCCAATATTTTATGAGGAAGTTTTCTATGGTGTTTTTTTCTATTTTTTTGGATTCATCGTACTTCATTTCCAACATGGATTTGAAGTCCTTTTCCAGTTCTTTTGCGTAATCGTCTGAAATTATACCTTTTTCCAATAATTTGTCTCGATAAATATCGCGGGGATTGGGGTGCTTGGAAATTATTTTGTAAAGCGTAGGCTGGGTGAATCTAGGTTCATCTCCTTCATTGTGGCCGTATTTGCGATAGCAAAGCAAATCCACAAAAACCTCCCGGTGAAATTTCTGCCGATATTTGATGGCAAACTTAAAGGCATGAACTACAGCTTCGGGATCGTCTCCGTTGACGTGAAGCACGGGGGCCATAATTACTTTCGCTACATCGGTGCAATAGGTTGAAGATCTTCCATCGATATAATTAGTGGTAAAACCCACCTGATTGTTGATGACAATATGGAAAGTCCCTCCAACGCCATATCCGCTCAGGGTTTCCATTTGAACATGTTCGTAAACAACGCCTTGAGCGGCAATGGCTGCATCACCGTGGATAATGATGGGCAATACTGCGGAACTCTCACCGTTGTGTTTTCTGTCCCGCTTTGCCCGGGCAATTCCGCCCACGACCGGATTAACCGCTTCTAAGTGTGATGGGTTGGGGGATAGCGTAAGTTTAAGCTCTTTTCCGTTATCGAGAATTTTGGTCGTCGAGTAGCCAAGGTGGTATTTCACATCGCCATCAAATTCATCTTCGTCAAAAGCCTTGCCTTCAAATTCGCTAAAAATATCGCGTTGGGTTTTGCCGAAAATATTTGAGAGCACATTGAGTCGGCCACGATGGGCCATACCCATTACGACTTCTTTAACGCCAAATTCAGAGGCAAAATCGATTGCGATATCCAGGGCCGGAATCATAGACTCAGCTCCTTCTATGGAAAAGCGTTTTTGTCCGACGAATTTCGTATTGAGAAAAGTTTCGAATCCTACCGCTTCATTTAATTTTTGAAGAATATATTTTTTTTCTTCGGTGGAAAAGTTAGGTTGATTTGCGTTTTCATGAATTACTTCACGAATCCATTTTGCCTTATCTGGTTTTCTAATATGCTTAAACTCAATACCTATGCTTTGGCAATAGGCCGTTTTCAGGTGATCTACGATTTCCCGTAAAGTGGCGTTTGCTTCGAGACCGACCTGACTGGAAGCTTCAAATCTTTCATCCAAATCGGAAATTTCCAACTGAAAATTTTCAATATCCAAAGTTGGTGTGTATTTTCGTCTTTCCCTAACGGGATTTGTTTTGGTAAACAAGTGCCCGCGAGAGCGATAGGCGTTTATGAGCTCAAGTACGCGAAATTCTTTTTCGATTTTGACCGGAACTTCGGGAGGAATGCAGATGCCACCGTCAAAGTCAATATCGTTGTCGGTGTATTGTTCTCTGCCAAAGTCATATCCCTGAAAAAAGGCACGCCAACTGGGTTCGAGGCTGTCGGGGAATTTTAAGTATTTTTGGTATAATTCATCGACAAAATCTGCGTGAACGCCACCTAAAAATGAAAATCGATCCATAATAAATTGTTGGACTTTAATTTGGCGGTAAAATTACAATAACAAAGTGCATTATAAAGAAAACAAACGGCTTTTTATCTCTTTTAACGAAATGATACGTTTTCAACATTTGATTTGTTTAATTTTTTTGATGTTTTCCTTGACGGGAACAGCTCAATACGTTGAAGAATCAGAACCACAGAACAAAAAGTCAGAGGAAAATAATGCCGACGAAAAACCTTCTCCCTGGTTTTATGGCGGAAATGCGATGTTTTCTTTTGGAAGTATTTCAACCATAATGCTAACCCCAAAAGTGGGTTATAGGATGACGGAAAATTGGGTAGTGGGTGGAGCATATACCTATATATACTATCGTGAAGCCAGACGCAATTCACCCGATTTGTATTATACTTCGCATGGCCCCGGATTGTTTTCCATGTATTTTTTTAAAAACCCCATTGCGCCATCTGCTGGTATTGACTTATTTTTGTCGGCTGATTATGATTATTGGTTTGTGAGGCAACAAAACATACCCACGAGAACCTTAGAACAATTTCTCATTGGGGGAGGTATGGTAAATGCCAGCGGTTTTGGTCCAATGCTTACCTTTGGCGTATATTATGATGTATTGCATCGCTCAGGTGCGGATGGAAGTTTTTTCCCCTCGCCCTGGAGCATTAGGTTAGGTATATTTTTTTAATTCATTATTCTAAATTTTATTTATGGAACGAATAGGCATTTTTTACGACGGCAACTATTTTCATCATGTGAGCAATTACTACTATTACACGCACGAAAGACGAAGAAGGCTCAGCGTTTCGGGTATTCATACTTTTATCCGTCATCATATTTCTGAATCTACCGGAATTCCTTTTAGTCTGTGCCAAATTGTAGATGCACATTATTTTAGAGGTCGCAGCTCAGCTTATGAAGCCAGTCAGCGGGGTAATCAACTATACTACGATCGACTTTTCGACGATATCCTTACCCATGAGGGGGTGACCACCCATTATCTGCCCCTGAGAAATGTTCACGGTAGAAAGGAGGAAAAGGGGGTGGATATTTCACTAGCGCTAGAAGCCTACGAATTGGCCATGCTCAAGAAGTTTACCTCTTTGGTGCTTATCGCATCCGATGGTGACTATTTGCCATTGGTTAGAAAACTCAATACTTTGGGCGTGAAAGTGATGATTCTTGCCTGGGACTTCGAGTACACAAATCACGAAGGTCTGCAAAAACAGACGCGAACTTCTCAGGATTTGATGGAAGTTGCATCGTTTCCAATTGCCATGCATGAGATTATCGACAATCGAATTGAAGGGCAAACTCCGGTAATAAACAACCTTTTTGTGTCCAACGAATACAAAAACCGCAGTGATGATTTCCGCAATAACGACGATGAATGGTCGGCTGACGACAACGAAAGTCAACACGATAAACAGCACTTCGATTCCGTAGATGAAGAATACGATGATGCGCATATTAACGCCACAGAAGGCGATGAACTGGAAAGTGAAATTCTTTCCCTAAAAGAAGGATTTGGATTTATCCGCTTCCCAAATAACAATTTGTTCTTCCACTATTCCGATGTCATCGATTGTGATTTTAACGAACTTCAACCCGGGGAAAAAGTCAGCTTTATTTTGACCACGGGCAACGGCGGACAAGACGTCGCTAAAGAAGTTCGGAAAATTGATTCTTCCTCAACGTGGTAATTCCGTTAGCATGTTGTTTTTTTCGCTAAAAAATGAAACCCGCACTATAGTGTCACTATATGCGGGTTTTCTTTTAATCGCAAAGACTGAGTCTGCTCCAAAAAGTCCCTTTCTGATAAAATATCCCTTGTTGGTAGATTTTTGAATCCTCACACTAACCAATGGTTAACTGCAATTCAAAAATCCCCTCGATTTTGATTGAAATCATCCTTTTTGGAGTGGACTCAAGACTATTTTTGATTGCCGTGGGATTCTTCCCAGGAAGGACTTTCAATAAAACCCTCAACCACAAAAGCGCTCGGAAATACATTTTTAATTTTTAAAACCATCGCGTGGGCATGTATCCTGTCGCGGAAATCACCAACCTGCACGCGATATTCCGGCGCATCATAAGATAGGTAGGCCTTCATTTCTGGAAATTCTCGGATGAAAGCCATTCGACGTTGGTCAGCATCACGCCTGGGGCCATTATATATTTGAATTCGAAATCCCGGGCCGCCGTCACTTTTCTGATTGCTTTCTGCATATCGTTTTTCCAATTCGAGAAAAATGGAATCGGCGTGAACCACCAGACGTGGTTTAATGATGGAATCTGATTGGGCTTTTCCACTGAGAGAAAATCCAAGGGTCAAAATAAGGATAATGGGAAACCGCATAGACGATTTAGTTTTTTGCAAAGGTCGGTAAAAATTGTTTATCATTTGCTATTGCATGTAATTGATAAAAAATTCTAAGTCAAGAATGATGGAACAAAAATCGAATTCTGGCGACTGGTAAATAAGCAGTATTCAAAAGTGATTCTGCTCTAAAAAGTCCCTTTCTGCTAAAATCTTTTTTGTCGGTAGATTTTTGATTATTCACTAACAGACAGTTAGCTCTGGTTCGTAAATCTCCCCTGCGTCGATTTTGATTGAAATCATCTTTTCTGAGTGGATTCAAAAGTAAATCGTTTTTAAAATCCCACCGCGTATCCAAATGGACATTTTGATCTGTATATTGAATCAAAAGTTCATTGTTTTATTCTATAAAACCGCATTGTTTTGTCTTTAAATAAATTTGTTCGATGGATAATAAACGATTTTATACCTATTATATAGTTTATTGCTATTTTATTTAGAATCTTTTTAAATTGAATACACCCCCACATATTGGGCAAATCTAATCTTGGTTTGTACCTTAAATTTGCCCACTCAAAACAACGGTGTAGTGCTGCTTAGTTAACATTATATGAGACTAAAATCAATGAATAAGCAACGTCTTTTTTACCAACTTCTAGTAGGTATGTTCCTGATGTCCATGTCGCTATTTGCGCAAGACGAGTCAGAACTTCTAGGTGATCCGGACAACGGAAAGAAAATTTTTACAGGCCAATGTGCTGCATGTCACAAACTTGATAAAAAGGCAATAGGGCCTGCTTTGGGTGGTGTGGCTGAGCGCCGCGACATGGATTGGATAATTGCGTGGACACGTAATAATGCCCAACTTCGTGCGAGTGGGGACAAAGATGCCATCGCAATTTTTGAGGAATACAATGGTTCTTTAATGCCGGCATTTGAATACCTAAGCGAGCAGGATGTCAAGGATATTGTTGCCTACACCATGGCTGGTGCTAAGCCCAAGCCCTCTCCAGATGACGATAAAATTACCACTACTGAGGTTGGAGGTGACTCAGATGATGGAAGTATTTGGATTATTTTGGGATTGGCTATATTCCTTATAGTATTAATAGCCATTCTGGTCAAGGTAAAAAATACACTAAAGGTAATTAAGGGTGATCCGACAAGCTCTTTGCTTGAAGACGCCAGTGTATTTACCAAGGTGGCAGTGCGCAACCGCAAAGTCATAACCTTATTTACTATAGTAGTGGCCATCTTTTTGCTCAATCAACTATATTGGAGTTTGATGTCCATTGGCGTTGAAGAAGGATATCAACCCGAGCAACCCATTGCATTCTCACACAAACTTCACGCAGGTGATAATCAAATCGATTGTCAATATTGCCATTATGGCGCTGAAAAGGGAAAACATTCAAATATTCCTTCAGTCAGTGTTTGTATGAACTGTCACCAATATGTACAGGAGGGTCCAAAGCACGGCGAAAAGGAAATTGACAAAATTTACGCTGCGGTAGGATTCGATCGTGAAACCAGCCAATATATTGAAGGATACGAGAAAAAGCCTGTCAAGTGGGTGCGTATTCACAATCTCCCTGATTTGGCCTACTTCAGTCACGCACAACACGTAAATGCTGGTAACATTGAGTGCCAAACCTGTCATGGTCCGGTTGAAGAAATGGAGGAGGTTTACCAATATTCTCCTTTGACCATGGGCTGGTGTATCAACTGTCATCGAGAAACAGAGGTTGATACAAAAGAGAACGGCTACTACGAAGAGATGCACGAAAAATTGAAAGCGAAGCACGGAACCGATAAAATCACGGTCGATATGATCGGTGGTTTGGAGTGCGGAAAATGTCACTATTAATAAACCCATCACAACAGATATGGCTTCAGATAAAACCTATTGGAAGGGTATAGGGGAATTGGAAAACCCCGAAATGGTTGAAAAGTTAAGCTCGAATGAATTTCCAGATGAAATTCCCGTAGAGGACTTCTTGACCCAACAAGAATCACAATCGTCAAACACTTCACGACGGGACTTCCTTAAGTTCCTCGGATTTTCTACCGCTGCAGCTACCCTTGCTGCTTGTGAAGCACCGGTGATTGAATCAATTCCATACGTTGTTGCGCCCGATAAATTGGTGCCCGGTATCGCTAGTTATTACGCTACTACCTTTGATGATGGTTATGATTTTGCCAGTGTATTGGTAAAAACTCGTGAAGGTCGCCCCATTAAATTTGAACCTAATAAGGATGCAAAATATGCGGGTAGTATCAACGCTCGTGTTCAGGCATCTGTTCTTAATTTATACGACAGTACACGCTTAAAGGATCCTGTCAACAATGGTGAGTATTCTGAATGGGCGCCTGTCGATAATGGTATTAAAGAGGGATTGGAAAAAGCTGCTGCTTCTGGAAAACGTATCGTGGTCCTTTCCAGCTCCATCAATAGTCCATCCTCCAAAAAAGTTATCAAAGCCTTTTCCGAGGCATATCCAAATGTCAGTCACGTTACCGTAGATGCATTTTCATATAGCAATGCGCTAGATGCAAGTGCCGAGGTTTTTGGTGTTCGTGCTTTCCCATATTTTAAATTCAAAAAAGCAGCGCATATTGTTTCAGTAGGCGGAGATTTTCTCGGCGATTGGATCGGTCAAGCGGTATCTGCCGATTACGCAACACGTCGTAAGCCGGGCAAGGATATGAGTCGTCATATTCAGATTGAAGCCAATCTCTCCCTTACCGGATCCAATTCTGATATTCGTCATAGAGTTAAGCCATCGGAATACGGTGCCGTATTGGCGGGTATTTACAATCGGATTGCTTCCGCTACCGGAAACAGCAGTGTTTCAGCACCCAAATCGTCAATTGATGCGCAACTCGACGCCATTGCCAATGACTTGATGGAAGCCAAAGGACAATCGCTGGTGATTTGCGGAGGGAATGACAGAAATAATTGGTTGTTGACATACGGAATCAACCAGATGTTGGGCAACTTTGGTAAAACGATCAAACACCAAAAAAGAAATAACCTTCGTCAGGGTAACGATAAGTCATTTAATAGTTTACTCGCCGACATGGAAGCCGGAAGAGTGGGTGCATTATTTATGGTGCAAACCAATCCGGTATATCAAAGTGCGCAGGGACAAACCTTTGCCAAGGCACTTGAAAAGGTTGATTGCTCTGTTTCATTTTCAGATAAATTTGATGAAACTGCCAACCTTTGTAAGTTTGTGGCCGCCGCGCATCATCCCTTGGAAAGTTGGAATGACAGTGAACCCTTTACCGGCTATTACAGCTTTATGCAACCGGCCATTCGTCCGCTTTTCAACACCCGTCAATGGCAATATTGCTTGCTCAAGTGGAGCGGAAATGATTCCGATTATCAGGCTTTCTTGAAAAACAATTGGTCTGGAAGGGAGGGAATTTCCACCGATGCATTATTTCACGACGGTTATTATACCGAGAAAAAAGAATACGACAGCGAAACTGAACCCAATGCCATGACTGCCATGTCTTCGGTAAAGGTTGCGAAACCGGGAGAGGACACCGAATTGGTGTTTTACACCAAAACCGGAATGGGGATTGGAAACTTATCCAATAATCCATGGTTACAAGAATTACCAGATCCGATTTCGCGGGTTTCTTGGGACAACTATTTGACCATTTCAGCAGCACAAGCAGCAGATTTAGGTTTAAAAAACAAAAACAGATCAAACGGTGCGCTGGATGGAAGTCTGGTTACACTTAAGCACGGAGACACAACCATTGAAAATGTCCCCGTTTTAATTCAACCCGGTCAAGCCTACGGAACCGTTGGTTTGGCAGTTGGTTATGGACGTAATGGTGTTGGAAAAGCAGGAGACAATGTCGGTGTAAACGCCTTTGCCATGATGAAAGCAGGAATGCATTCGATTGGGGGTGTAAAAATTGAACAGCAAGACGGATGGCATCAATTTGCGTGTGTACAATTGCATCACACCATGATGGGACGACGCATTGTGCAAGAAATTACCCTCGATAAATTCCTAAACGACCCTTCGGCCACAGAAAATGGTAAAGGATGGAATGAGCGTACCCAGTTTGAAACCATCGGAGAAAAACTTACTTCCGATAAAGCAAACCTTTGGTCGGATTTTGATCACGAGACAGGTCATTTTTGGAATATGTCCATCGACCTCAACACCTGTACCGGTTGTGGCGCATGTGTGATTGCTTGTCACGCTGAAAATAACGTACCTGTAGTTGGTAAGGAAGAAATTCGCATGAGCCGTGATATGCACTGGCTGCGCATCGACCGCTACTACAGCAGTGACATGACCAAGGAAAAGGCCGCTGAAGAAGGCGTAGGAAGTCGGAAAATGTATAAGGCCATGGAGGATCCTTCCGCAAGTCCGGAAGTAGTTTTCCAGCCTGTTATGTGTCAACACTGTAATCACGCACCATGTGAAACAGTTTGTCCGGTCGCTGCCACTGTGCATTCCACCGAAGGGTTGAACCACATGGCCTACAACCGTTGTATTGGAACGCGTTATTGCGCCAACAACTGTCCTTATAAAGTTCGTCGTTTTAACTGGTTCTTATACACCGACAACCCGGATCACTTTGGTGTTAATTACGCTTTAAATGATGATCTTGGAAAAATGGTGCTTAACCCAGATGTTACCGTTCGTACACGTGGTGTTATGGAAAAATGTTCTTTCTGTATTCAGCGTATTCAGCTCGGTAAACTCGAAGCTAAGAAGGAGGGCCGCAAGGTTAAAGACGGTGATGTACAAACTGCATGTATGCAAGCTTGTGATACCGGAGCCATCCAATTTGGTGACGTCAACGATCCGGAAAGTAAGATTGCCGCGCTTAAATCAGACAAGCGCATGTATCACCTGTTAGAAGATGTTGGAACACAACCATCTGTTTTCTATCAGACCAAAGTGAGAAATAAAAACGCCTAACCATATTAATTAGACGCAAAGATGCATTACGAATCTCCAGTTAGAGAACCGCTAATCACCGGTGATAAGTCGTACCACGACATTACCGTTGACGTTGCAAAGCCGATTGAAACCAATGCCCCACGTTCGTGGTGGATTGCTTTTTCCGTTTCCCTTATTGCCTTTTTATGGGGAATTGGATGTATCCTTTACACCATTGGAGAAGGGATAGGTGTTTGGGGTCTAAACCGCACGGTAAACTGGGCCTGGGACATTACCAACTTCGTTTGGTGGGTCGGAATTGGCCACGCAGGAACACTTATTTCTGCGGTATTGTTGCTATTCAGACAAAAGTGGCGTATGTCCATTAACCGTTCTGCTGAGGCAATGACCATCTTTGCAGTTGTTCAGGCAGCACTTTTCCCGGGAATCCACATGGGTCGTATCTGGTTGGCGTATTTCGTTTTCCCAATTCCCAATCAGTTTGGATCACTTTGGGTAAACTTTAATTCACCGCTACTTTGGGACGTATTTGCGATATCAACATATTTCTCTGTATCGCTTGTGTTTTGGTATGTCGGTTTGATTCCCGATTTTGCCATGCTCCGCGATAGAGCCATTAAGCCCATTCAAAAACACATTTACGGTATTTTAAGTTTTGGTTGGGGCGGAAAGGCCAAACACTGGCAACGTTTTGAGGAAGTTTCTCTCGTGTTGGCAGGATTGGCAACGCCTTTGGTACTTTCTGTACACACCATTGTATCTATGGACTTTGCCACCTCAGTAATCCCAGGTTGGCACACCACCATTTTCCCACCATATTTCGTTGCTGGTGCAATTTTCTCGGGCTTTGCGATGGTGCAAACACTGCTTCTCATCATGCGCAAGATGTTTAAGATGGAAGCCTATATTACCATTCAGCACATCGAAATGATGAATATCATTATTATGGTAACCGGATCTATTGTGGGTATCGCCTATATCACAGAATTGTTCATGGCATGGTATTCAGGTGTGGAATACGAACAATATGCCTTCCTCAATCGAGCTACCGGGCCTTATTGGTGGGCCTACTGGTCGATGATGATTTGCAACGTATTCTCCCCACAGTTAATGTGGTTTAAAAAACTGCGAACCAGCATCATGTTTACCTTTATCATATCGATTGTGGTAAATATCGGGATGTGGTTTGAGCGCTTCGTTATTATTGTGACCTCTCTTCACCGCGATTACCTTCCATCTTCCTGGACGATGTTTAGTCCTTCTTTTGTGGACATTGGAATCTTCATCGGGACCATAGGATTTTTCTTTGTGCTATTCCTCCTTTACGCACGTTCGTTCCCGGTCATTGCGCAGGCTGAATTAAAGACTATTTTGAAATCTTCCGGTGAAAACTATAAAAAACTTCAAGATCAAAACCATGGCGAACACTAAATCAATCATCAGTGCGCTTTTTGACGACGATGATGTATTGTTGAAAAGCATAAAATCAATTCGCGAGAAAGGCCACAAAATCCGCGAGGTTTACACCCCTTTTCCCGTTCACGGCCTCGACCATGAATTGGGACTGGAAAGAACCCGCATGGCCATCACCGCATTTATTTATGGTGTACTCGGACTCGGTGTTGCCATGACCCTGACCTATTATACCATGATTTATGATTGGCCACAAAACATAGGTGGAAAACCTTCTATGACATGGTGGAAAAACATGCCGGCTTTTGTCCCCGTGTTATTTGAAATGACCGTTTTCTTTGCAGCCCACTTAATGGTTTGGACATATTTTGTTCGCAACGACATGTATCCCGGACGCAAAGCGATGAATCCTGATCCGCGCACCACAGATGATATGTTTATGATGGAAATAGAGTGTAGTGGTGATGAGGAATTACTGAGAAACTTACTTAAGGAAGTAGGTGCAGTAGAAATCAATTTGGTTTCAAAAGCGGACGAAGCAGAAGCATTAGCTGAAGCCTAACAATTGATAAAACAAGTTAAAAACGAATATCAATGAATATCTCGAAATCAAAAATTTTAGGTCTCGCTTTGATTGCGTCAGTTTTTATAGGATGCCAACGTGACGTGACAAAACCGGGGCGTGAGTATATGCCCAATATGTATCGTGGACCACAATTGAATACATACGCAGCATCGGATTTATTTTCCGATAGCTCTGCGGCGCGTTTGCCAGTTGAAGGAACGGTGCCAAGAGGTTACACACCTTATAATCTTCCCAATTCTAATGAGGGTTACTTTGCCTCCATGGAAAATAAACAATATCCTACTCATGCACCTAAAGTAAATGAGAATAACCTTTTGGAAGGAGAAAGACTTTACACCAGATTTTGTGTAAATTGTCATGGCGCTAAAGGTGATGGCATTGGCAACCTGGTTAAACAAGAAAAATTTGCCGGCGTTCCAACCTACGACTCACAGCGTTTACCCAATCTTACCCCTTCAAGTGTTTTTCATGTAATCACTTACGGAAAAGGTGTTATGGGTAGTCACGCTGCTCAAATTGAATCCCAAGATCGCTGGCGCATTGTGCAACATGTTATGAAATTGCGAGCTGAACTCGACGGTACAGAACTAAACATTGCCGAAGCATCATCCAACGATGGTAGTGATGTAGTGGTAATCGACGATTTAGAAGTCGTCGAAGAAAATACCGAAGAGTAAATAAATCATTATTTGAACCGAACAACGATATAAAACGACTGGTATGTATCAATTTCCCGCCAAACTAAAAACAATCTCTTATGCCTTAATTGGCATCGGATTAGCAGCTTTGCTATACGGCTTTTTTGCCGGTGGAGCTGATGCCGGACACGGGCATGGGCACGACAACCGTCCTTGGGCATCATTGCTCATCAACAACTTTTTCTTTTTAGGAATATCCCTGGGAGCCTTGTTCTTTCTTGCGGTTCAATATGCGGCTAACGTTGGTTGGTCTGCCGGAATCCTGCGTATTCTTGAGGGTATTACCAGTTTTTTACCCGTGGCCGGTGGCATTATGTTGGTCATCGTTTTGGCCTCTATGTTCCACCTAAACCATTTATACCACTGGACTGCCGAAGGTATTATGGATCCCGAAAGCGAACATTTTGATAGTATTATTCATGGAAAAAAGGCCTTCCTTAATCCATTGTTTTTTATTCTCAGGTCAGTCATCTACATCATTGGTTGGGCTTATGCAGCTATTGTTTTGCGTAAGCTTTCTTTACAGGGTGATCGCGGAACGGATTTGACATGGTACAACAAGTCAATTAAAACCTCAGCCATTTTCTTGGTGTTTTTCGCCGTTACATCCTCTATGGCTGCTTGGGACTGGATTATGTCCATCGATACCCACTGGTTTAGCACCTTGTTTGGATGGTATGTTTTTGCCGGTATTTTTGTAAGTTCAGTTACCACCACCGCTTTAATCGCTATTCATTTGAAAAACAAAGGTCATCTCCCTTGGCTTAACGATAGCCATATTCACGACCTTGGAAAATTCATGTTTGCCTTTAGTATCTTCTGGACTTATTTATGGTTTAGCCAGTTTATGCTTATTTGGTATTCAAATATCCCCGAAGAGGTAACCTATTACATGCCGCGCTTTGGTGAGTTTAAAGGTTTGTTTATTACCATGTTGGTCATGAACTTTATTTTTCCACTTCTGATATTAATGAGTAGAGACTCTAAGCGTAATTTTGGATTTCTTTCTTTTATGGGCGCGGTTATGATTGTAGGACATTGGCTCAATGTTTATATCATGGTAACGCCCGGTACAGTTGGTTTGGATTGGTCTATCGGTTTCGTTGAAATTGGGACTTTCCTCGGATATGTTGGTTTGTTTATTTGGGTTGTATTTAAAAGACTGGCAGCAGTTCCATTGCTGATTCAGCATCACCCGATGAACAAAGAAAGCGAGCATTTTCACATTTAATTTATAAAAGGTACACTTCTGATGATGACATTATTGATCACGGCTGTAGTTGTTCTGGCCATAATTGCCTTGGCGCAGGTTGTACGTATTTTTGAAATATCCAATTCTATGCGTGAGCAGAAGGAGGAGGATAATCGCCCAAGCCATAAGGAAAATGACTCCTATGGTAAAATAGGTTTTGCATTGGGTATGCTATTTTGGTTATTTGCTATTTGGAGCACATTCAAATGGGGTAAATACCTCCTACCTGTTTCTGCAAGTAATGAGGGATTAGATACCGACCAATTGATGTGGATTACCATGGCGGTTATTGGTTTTGTATTTTTGATTACCCAGCCCATACTTTTTTACTTTGTTTATAGGTATCGCGGTATCAAAGGAAGAAAAGCAACCTATATGGAACACGACAACAAATTGGAAGCGATTTGGACTGTCATTCCTACCATTGTTTTGGCCATCATTATTACCTACGGTATTTTCACCTGGAGTAGTATTATGAATCCCGATTTTGAGGAGGAGCCATTGGTGGTGGAATTGTATGCAAAGCAATTTAGCTGGCAAGCTCGTTTGGCTGGCGATGATAATATTTTGGGTTACGCCAATGTTCGTCTTATTGAGGGCGCCAATACACTGGGTGTTGATCCTAATGATTTAAATGGATTGGATGATATCATTGTCTCTGGAGAACTTCACCTTCCGGTAAACCGCCCGGTATTGTTTAAGTTCCGTGCACAAGATGTAATCCACTCGGCCTATATGCCACACTTTCGTGCACAAATGAACTGTGTTCCCGGTACGGTAACGCAATTTGCTTTTACACCAAATAAAACCACCGCTGAAATGCGACAAGTTCCTAAGGTGATAAATCAAATAGATCATATTAATTCGCTTCGCGAAGAGATGGGAGAAGAACCTTATGAGTTCGACTTTGTTTTATTGTGTAATAAGATTTGTGGGTCTGCCCACTATAATATGCAAATGAAAATTGTGGTTGAGACGGAAGAGGAATTCAATTCCTGGTTGAAGGAACAAACCACATTTGCTGAGTCACTCTAATTATTAATTGAAATAAAGTAGTCGCTATGGCCGCTGAAGTACAAAACGCATCAGAACATCACGCTGAGGAACACCACCATCACCACGAGACTTTTTGGAATAAATACGTTTTCAGTATTGATCACAAAATGATCTCCAAACAGTTTTTGATTACTGGTATTGTGATGGGGATTATCGGTATGGGCATGTCGCTCCTATTTAGGTTGCAATTGGCATGGCCCGATAAGTCCTTTCCAATTTTAAATACCTTCCTCGGAAAATGGGCCGAAGATGGTGTCATGGATCCCAATATGTATCTGGCATTGGTCACAATCCACGGTACCATTATGGTATTCTTTGTTTTGACCGCCGGACTCTCCGGTACTTTCTCGAATTTACTAATTCCATTGCAAGTGGGTGCACGTGATATGGCCTCTGGTTTTATCAACATGCTCTCCTATTGGTTCTTCTTTACATCCAGTGTGGTCATGGTCGTTTCCCTATTTGTACCTGATGGCCCTGCTGCTGCTGGTTGGACTATTTATCCTCCACTTTCTGCATTACCAGCTGCCATGCCCGGTTCTGGTTCGGGTATGACGCTTTGGTTGGTGAGTATGACTTTATTTATTGCCTCCTCTTTACTCGGGGCTTTGAACTATATTGTTACGGTATTGAACCTGCGCACCAAAGGGATGTCTATGACGCGTTTGCCCCTAACCATTTGGGCTTTCTTTGTAACTGCCATTCTCGGTGTACTCTCTTTTCCGGTACTTTTTAGTGCAGCGCTGTTACTTCTTTTTGACCGCAGTATGGGAACGAGTTTTTACTTGTCAGATATTCTAATTGGCGGAGAGGTTTTGTCGAATACTGGTGGTAGCCCGATTCTTTACGAACACTTATTCTGGTTTCTCGGTCACCCTGAAGTTTATATTATTCTTCTACCCGCACTCGGTATTACTTCAGAAGTTATTGCAACTAATTCCCGAAAACCTATTTTTGGATATCGAGCCATGGTTGGTTCCATTTTGATGATTGCCTTTTTGTCATTTATCGTTTGGGGTCACCACATGTTTGTAACCGGTATGAATCCTTTCCTTGGAACGGTATTTACCTTTACCACGCTATTGATTGCAATACCTTCGGCGGTAAAAGCATTTAACTATATTACCACCCTATGGAAGGGAAATCTGCAACTTACGCCTGCCATGTTATTCAGTATTGGTTTGGTCTCTACCTTTATCACGGGTGGACTTACAGGAATTATCCTCGGTGACTCTGCATTGGACATCAATGTACACGACACCTATTTTGTAGTTGCTCACTTCCATATTGTGATGGGACTTTCCGCAATTTTTGGTATGTTTGCAGGGATTTATCATTGGTTTCCGCGGATGTTTGGCCGGATGATGATTCGACCTTTGGGTTACGCTCACTTTGTCATTACATTCATTTCTGCTTACGGTGTATTTTATCCCATGCACTTCCTCGGTTTGGCCGGATTACCCCGTCGGTATTTTACCAATACGGAATTCCCAATGTTTGATAACCTCGTTGACATAAATATCATCATCAGTGTATTCGCCATCCTCGGTGGATTAGCTCAGATTTTATTCTTGTTTAATTTCTTTTACTCTGCACTTCGCGGAAAGCGTGCACCACAAAATCCATGGCGTTCGAATACGCTTGAGTGGACTGCGCCTGTGAAGCATTTACACGGTAACTGGCCCGGAGAAATCCCCGAGGTTCACCGCTGGCCATACGATTACTCCAAGCCCGGTGCTAAAGAGGATTTTGTTCCGCAAACTGTTCCAATCTCTCCGGATGAGGAGGCAACCGGACATTAACAAGACATCATTTTATTTACAAACCCCCGATCCAAACGTTCGGGGGTTTGTTTTTTTGAAGGATATTTGCAGCTTAAAATATATTTTCTATTATGTCAACCCCCAATGCCTTTAAGCGACACCTAATAACCGCCGCTCTTCCCTATGCCAATGGACCTGTTCACATCGGTCATATTGCGGGATGTTATTTGCCTGCCGACATATATGTGCGTTTTTTAAAAATGCAAGGAAATGATGTTTGCTTTGTTTGTGGTAGTGATGAGCATGGTGTCCCCATTACCATAAAGGCAAAAAACGAAGGTGTTACACCCCAAGAAATTGTGGATAGATACCATTCACTAATGCAAGAGGCTTTTTTCGGTTTGGGGATTTCCTTCGATACCTATCACCGAACCTCAGATCCGCTGCACCATAAAACTGCATCTGATTTTTTCCTGCATCTCTACGAAAAGGGTGTATTCGAAGAAAAAGAAACTGAGCAGTACTTTGACCCGGTGGAGAAACAATTTCTCGCAGATCGGTATATTGTGGGTACTTGCCCTAAATGCGGTCACGATCACGCCTATGGCGATCAATGTGAGGCTTGCGGAGCATCGCTTAGTCCAACCGAACTAATTGACCCCAAAAGCACACTTAGCGGAGAGGTGCCTGTGTTAAAGAAAACGGTCAACTGGTTTTTGCCTTTAGATGCATTTCAGGAAAAACTAACAGATTTTATAGGTTCTAAAAAGTCATACTGGAAATCCAATGTTTATGGCCAATGTATGTCGTGGTTGCAGCAAGGATTACATGCCAGAGCAATGACACGCGATTTGGATTGGGGAGTTAAAGTTCCGGTGGGCAATGCCGATGGCAAGGTATTGTACGTATGGTTTGATGCACCCATAGGATATATTTCCGCAACAAAAGCTTTTCACGGTGAAGATTGGGAGAAGTATTGGAAATCTCCGGATACGCGATTGGTTCACTTTATCGGGAAAGATAATATTGTATTTCATTGTTTGATCTTCCCGGCCATGTTGATGGCGCATGGAGGATATAATTTGCCGGAAAATGTTCCGGCAAATGAGTTTTTAAATCTCGAAGGAAAAAAGATATCAACTTCGCGAAATTGGGCTGTTTGGGTACATGAATACCTTAACGAATTTCCCGGTCGTGAAGATGAATTGCGTTACGTCCTTACCTCAATTGCACCTGAATCTGGCGACAGCGAATTTACTTGGAGTGATTTTCAGGCGCGGGTAAACAATGAACTGGTCGCCATTCTAGGGAATTTTGTCAATCGCGTTATGGTCTTGTACAAAAAGTTTTTTGACAGTACGATTGACGCCGATGTCTCTTCCTTTTCACGTAATATCCACAACCAAGTGGTAGAAGGTGCTTTTCAAAATGTGTCGCACAATTTACATCAGTACAAATTTAAAAACGGATTGATTGCCGCCATGGAAGTTGCCCGTCATGGCAATCGTTTTCTCACTGAAACGGAGCCTTGGAAATTATTTAAAACTGATCCTTTAGCCACACGAGCAATTCTAAACGATTGCTTGCTGCTCACTGGGCAGTTGAGTTTTCTGCTTTATCCATTTATGCCACATACATCAAAGCGATTATTAAACTTATTAAACCTTCCCAACTCCGAAAATACCCCGGCTTGGGAAAGTAAAGTGCAATTTAGTAAAGGTCATATACTTTCCGAGCCTCAACATTTATTTACCAAAATAGACGATGCGCAAATGGAAATTCAACGAGAAAAGCTCAACAGTGTTGTTGAAGTAGATCACCAACCTGGAGAATTAAATTTCCCGGCGGAAAAAGCTGAAGTGAGTTTCGAGGATTTCACCAAAATGGATATTAGGGTAGGGGAGATTTTATCTGCGGAAAAGGTAAAAAAGGCCGATAAGCTACTTCACCTCACCGTTGATGTTGGGATAAAACAAATATCCTTGGTTTCGGGTATTGCCCAATACTTTGCGCCCGAAGTATTGCCTGGCACAAAGGTTTGTGTTTTACTTAATTTGGCACCTAGAAAGATTCGGGGGGTTATGTCTCAAGGCATGATTTTGATGGCAGAAAATCCCGATGGCAGCTTGCGTTTTGTGCAAAGTGATGCTGCCACCGGAAGTATAGTAGGTTAGTTAAGCCCCCGTGATTTTTGAATTTCCAAGGGCGCTCACTCCTTTGCTATTTGCTAAATTTTTGGCGTGGAATCATGATTTATCCATTTACGGGTTCTACACTTTTTATTAGTGTGGGCAACATTTTTTGTAAAATGTTTAAAAT
The DNA here is from genome assembly GCA_020832345.1 of Cryomorphaceae bacterium. Classification (GTDB taxonomy): domain Bacteria; phylum Bacteroidota; class Bacteroidia; order Flavobacteriales; family Schleiferiaceae; genus CSBr16-58. The sequence continues at coordinate 26,469 of JAFIEY010000104.1, forward strand.
GCCGCTTTGTAAGGTAAGGGTTGAGGAAGGGCAGCCGGAACAGGCGCCTTGTAGCAGAACTTTAACCACGCCATCTTCATAGCCCATAAACTTGATGGCGCCACCGTCGGATTCTACAGCTGGTGCGACATATTCTTCAAGTATTTCCACAATTCGCGTTTCAATTTCTCCCAATTCTTTGGGGTCTGGAACTTCGTACGTGTTTTTGGCTTGGGTAGAAGCGGACGGATCAGCGATATTTGATTTTTTCTCCGATTCGGGGATTTCTATTAGAACGGGTTGCCCAGACTGCAGGTATTGCGTAATCAATTCGCGAATTTCAGTGGTCACCTCATCCCATTCAATAATATCATACTTGGCAATGGCCAAATAATTACTACTGATAAATACCTCTTTGACGAACGGAAGGTGGAATAACTTAGACGCCAAGGGTGATGGCTTTGCTTCTTCAACATTTTTAAATTCCACGCTGTCCCCTTCGATGATTCGTTTGTTGGCAACAAATTTCATCACAACGGGATTGGGCGTCATTTCTGCATATACACTGATGGGTGCTTTTTTTATTTCCATGGTATTGTTTCTTTTTCAGGAAAGTAAGCAATTGTAGCTCACTTTTTTTTAACTTGTGCAAAGGTACATCTCATCCTTTAACGACAAAGCCAAAGATTGGTTCGTACTTTTGCAAAAAAGCTTGATATGCCCATTGTAAAACCTTTGTTAGGACATACCCCAAAACTAGGGGAAGGAACTTTTTTGGCGGAAACGGCAACCATTATCGGTGATGTTGTATGTGGAGAGGAATGTAGTTTTTGGTATAACGCTGTAGTCCGCGGTGATGTGCATAAAATCCGAATGGGAAATCGGGTAAATGTTCAGGATAACGCAATGATTCATTGCACTTACCAAAAGCACCCTACTCATATTGGAAATTTCGTCAGTATTGGCCATAATGCTATTGTGCATGGCTGTACGCTTCACGACAATGTTCTGATTGGAATGGGCGCTATTGTTATGGATGCTTGTGTGGTTGAATCCAATAGTATCATTGCCGCCGGTGCAGTTTTATTGGAAGGAACACATGTGCCATCCGGTAGCGTATTTGCGGGTGTTCCGGCAAAAAAAGTCAAGGACATTACCCCTGAATTGGTACAGGGAGAGATTGAGCGAATTGCGAATAACTATGTGAAGTATTCTTCCTGGTACAAATAATACTGGTAGTCAGATGATTGATTTATACACCGATGAATACTTTATGAGGGAAGCTTATAAGGAGGCTGAACGCGCCTTCGAATTGGGGGAGATTCCCGTGGGCGCTGTTGTCGTAGCTGGGACGCGAATTATTGCGCGGGCACATAATCTTACCGAGCGATTAAACGACGTGACAGCACACGCTGAAATGCTGGCCATTACCGCAGCGGCTAATGCGCTCGGTGGGAAGTATCTTCACGATTGCCGACTTTATATTACATTAGAACCGTGCCCAATGTGTGCCGGAGCTTTGTATTGGGCGCAACCATCGGTCGTGTTTTTTGGCGCTTCTGATGAAAAGTCGGGGTTTAGGGTAAAGGGGGGATTACTTCACCCAAAAACCAAATCTTTCGGTGGCCTTATGGAAGAAGCGTGTGCTAATTTGTTAACGACATTTTTTAAGCAAAGGCGTAAATGATTGTCAAATAATTTATGGTATTATTTGGATTTCAATTTATGAGTATGCTCTAAAAAGTCCCTTTCCGCCAAAATCTTCCTTGTCGGTAGATTTTTAAATCCTCACTAACAGCTGGTTAGCTCCGGTTCTAAAATCCCCTCGATTTTGATTGAAATCATCCTTTTTGGAGTGGACTCAGACCTTAATCCAAAAACTGTTTTCTTTCCACTTCGGAAGGCAGGCGACATGATTTCGCAGCGCCAAAAATATTGTAGCGTTTCTTGGCAAAAGACATATATAGCCAACGACTTAAACTGCGGGGCAATATTTTCCACAACCAATAGCACCCTTTCCATAAACCGCCCAATTCGCTACAAATGTATGCCAAGGCTTCGGCTTCCTCATAGATTTCACCATTGTCATAATACACAATAGCATCACCAATCGGGTTTTCTTTGATAAATTCTTTGAAATAACTGCCCTGTTGGGTTGCAAATAAAAACTTCCTTTGGGTGTCCTTTTTCAGTAACCATTGTATTGACGTTTGGCACAAGCCACAATGTCCGTCGTAAAAAATGATTTTAGCGGAGGCTATTGTTGAATAATCATCAACCTGTGGTTTTCCCATGTTCCGTTTGCTGTTAAAATGCGAACGATATATACACCGTTGGGTAGTTTGGGCAACTCAATGCGTTCCCTGTGTTTGATGTCACTCCAATGCTCAACAAACTTACCATTCACGTTTAACAACTCAACCCGTCGGATGTTTTGTCCGTGCATGTCGGATTCCTTATAAACAATTTCAAAGTAGTTTTCTGTAGGGTTGGGGAATAGACTAAGGTGTTTTTCCTTGTCAGGCTGCGCGTAAACCTTCGTTGATAAAGAATCTTCCGGCTCACCTTCCACTTCCACCAATATACCTTTAAAGAACTGAAGTCCACCAGATGCATTTCCTAGGACAGCTTCGGGAAGTGAGTCGCCGTCAAAATCGTAAAGTGCTACCGAATTCCTCCACCCATTTTTCAGGAATTGATTGGATTTGCGCACCGCCGGAATCATATTTAGCCTGACGTTTGGACGGGTCATAGAGGTGTTGCTAAAGGGAAGACTGCACCCAACAGCAAGAAGGGTATTGTTTCCGCTTTGATTGGTATTTAAACCGTATGCATGCAAAGGTTCGCTATAAGTCGTGCCTTTTAGATCGATATTGCCAAAAATGTTTTGGTTTCTCGAGAAACACACCTCAACCAAAATATCACTTTCGCCATCCCATGCAAAGGCTTCCTGATTAAAAGGAATTTGGTTCCAACCCTGATTTAAAGACCAATTTCCTTGGAATACGGTTGGCCCGGGTGTGAGCCATCCTGCGGAAAAGTCTTCGTTTTTAATGTTTTTCATTGAAATCCGAAACCCTTGAGTGAGGTTGGGATTTCCCGAAGAGGTTACTTCAAAACTGATGGCGTTTATTCTTCCTGAATAAATATTTTGACTGGTTATTTCCTGGGCTTTAATGATAAACTGATTTCTGCCATTTCGTCTTAAAGAACCAAATGCACTTAATTCTGGGGTGTTTAAATCGACACTGCCGGCTCCAAAGGTTAGGCTGGTTTGCAATGGCATATCCAACACATCTTCAATACTGTCATAAACTTGAACGCCTTGACTAAAAGAACCGACTATTAACTGGATTTCTCCGGACGGCAACTTATAAAATGAAGGCATGGAATTTCCTTCAAAATCAAGAGATCCCCAGGTTTTAATTCCACTAAACTCATTGGTTACCAATTGAAATATTGGTGCACCAACGGTGCCAACGTTTTTGTAATATGCAATGGTTCCCTGATAACTACCAATAAATAATTCGGGTTTTCCATCTCCGGTTACATCATATAACGTCGGCGCAGATTGGAAACCAACATCGATGCTTTGGAAGTTGGTAATGGGTGAGGCAAACTGAGGACTTGATGAAGATCCTGTGTTTTGCAGGTAAATTAATGTTCCGTCCAAACGACCCAAAAGTATATCTAGGTCTCCATCATTGTCGAGGTCAAAAACGGTGGGGTATAGGTGTGAAAATTTGTATTGTGCCAAATTTCCAAAATCATTGTCAACCAAAGTAAACTCGGGGTCGGTTGATGTTCCGGTATTTTCAAAATAAAACAGTCGTCCGTTCCAGTTATACATGGTGTCTTGACGATATCCTATGGTGCCAACAATCAAATCGGGTAATCCATCACCATTCATGTCGGCAAACACTGGGAATGCACCGGTTGAGAGTTCTATCATGTCCTCCTGAAACAGCCGGGTTTTGACTTTTTCAAAAATAGGCATGGTATCGTGTCCGATGTTTTTGTAAAAATGCACAGATGAATCCGAAAGTCCATTACCTAAACTGTTTGAGGTAATGATTAAATCCCTATGACCATCGTGATCTACGTCAACATAAAAGTTAGCGGGAAAATTTGGCATGTGGCCGGGGACGTCATAAGAAGGGAAAAGTGTGTCTTTTGCGGTCATTAGTGCCGATTGAGGAGTCCCGTAATTAAAAGCTGCTGTAATATTTGGAAAATCACTGTCTCCTATAATCAAATCGTTTAACCCATTCCCGGTAATATCAAGTGAAAGCAAAGATGATTCTGCATGTTGAACTGCCTCCGGGTTTTGGTTTGCTTGTGCCATTAAATCCGGCAGGTCACGAAGTCCATACGTACATGATTGCAAATCTATATTGTTTCCCTGAAGTGATTCGGTAAATTTTCCATAACACAAATCCGTAATTTCAAAATCTATCCCACAAGGAGCACGGTTGGTATATTCAATTACGACATTTCCCAGAATGAAAAATGCCAAAATATCAATGGAGCCATCTCCGTTAATGTCCTCGAATACTGGAATATCCGAACCTCCTACGTAAATACTTACTTGTTGGTTATTGTCATTTTCATAAGTAATATAGGGACCGTTTACAGCCCTTTCAAAACGCAATTCTGTAGCGGTTGAAGTGTTTTTGTATATCATTACCGTGGTGCTGCCAATATCACCAGTGGTCATGATGTCCATTTTACCATCACAGTTGTAATCTGCTGTTTGAATGTAATTCTGGGCTTTTGGTAGATGCTGAATAACATCGTGATCATATCGGTAATAGAAACTACCGGAGTCCCCTTCTTTTATGAGTGGAATATAACGATTTCCGTTGCGATCAAATCCCAGGATATCTAAACGCCCATCCAAATTTAAATCAATTTCAACAAATTGTGCCTGATCAATACCACCGGCCCAAGCTAAAGATAAGGTGTCGTCAGCCACAATAACCAATGGTGTGTCGTCAAATTCAAAGTCCAAACGATACACCGGCTGGTTGGTTTGACCTATTGCTGAAACAAATGGAAAGATGAGAAACAACGAAAATAGTACTTTTTTCATATCATATAAGGTGAAGGAATGTACATGGGAAAATCTTGTAACAAATATACGTAAACTTTTTTAAAAAATTAGTGACAAAAGTTACAGTTGTAATTAATTTTCGCAAAATGTTATGTGGGTAATTCTTTATTTATGTAATAAAACAATGGGGGTAGTTTTGTTAAATTTTGATTTTAAGTACTTCATTTATTTTTTTAGAACTTTTTAAAAAGAAAACCTCAATATACGGTTTTGAAATACTCGTGTAAAATTTTTAGTTATCGAGCATATTGTTTATTCTACGGATCTTGTAAGCGTTTCATAAGCCCATGATCCCTCTGATGCAATCAGGTCTAAAATGGAAAAGGCATGCCCGTCATTGGTGTAATGGGATGGATATTCGATTTTTGGAGCAGCAGGGTGTGTTTGATTTTTTGGCCATTGCCGGTAATCGTTTCCCGCGTAGGACGTTGCCCATTTTTTGGTATATTGAATGGGGCGATCTACACGTAAAAGTTTTATCATTAATTCGTGTATGGCCTGATTTAAATCCGCAAGATAGGTGAATTTTTTAAAAAGCAAATCGCTGATTTCATGCTCTATTAATGGGAAAAATGGGCTACTGTTGTATGAGGTGCGCATGGCTTGGAGGTGCATATCAGGCCAACGCTCCCGATAACTGATTTTTGCCTCGACGGTAGGAATCTTTCCTTTTTCCATGACCGGTATCGAGAGTTTTATGGGATTTTGGGGGCCGTCAATTAAACATCGACTATGAATGCTCTGACGGGGAATGGTGTCAAATAATTCGATTAGTGGATTTGAACTTCGCAAATAAAGGGCATACCAATCCACTGGCCCAAAATAGGGAAGTGGAAAGATATCAACCATTCGCCGATTGCTTTTTCTTTCTGCGTTTGTTCCAGTAATTTCCACCAATAAGTAGTCCTATTAATACCATGAAATGTGGGAAGTAAGAGGTTCGTTTTCCTTTGCCATTTACCAAGGTGAAAACCCGGTTTGTCCGAATTTTGTCGGAAAATCTTGATGCAAACTTGTCATAACTCATCCAAACAAAAACGGGTTTACCCAGAATGTGGTCTTCGGGAACAAACCCCCAGAATCTGCTGTCGAGGGAATTGTGACGATTGTCTCCCATGGCAAAATAGTAGTCCATTTTCAGGGTATATGTATTGGTTTCCTCTCCATTAATTACAAATTGGTTTGGCCCGATTATTTCCAATTCATTTCCTTCATAAACTTCAATGATGCGGCGGTACTTTTGAATAGAAATGCTGTCGAGGGAAACGGTAGTTCCTTTTTTTGGTATCCAAATGGGGCCGTAATTATCGCGTGTCCATTCGAAAACAGGTTTTTTGTGTTCGCTGGAATTTGGGAAAATTTCCGGTCCGGGAGCCGCTGTAGCAGCCAAATGCTTTTTCACATTTCGCGGCAAGGCATCGGGATATTCTAGTGGGTTGGATAAAGCGTTTAACGGAACGATTTCTTCAACATTGTTCAGGGTTTTGAAATCTTCCACAAATTCTTCTGCCATGGTAATGATGTACTCGTTTTGTGAGGCGCGTTGGACATCTCCAAAGCTGTATCCTGAGCGCATTTCGTCAATGGTTCCGTAATAAATGTCAAATCTGCTTTTGAGTACATTTTTGCTAAAATCGGTGCCATTTGTTTTTACGTAATAAGTAAATTGTAAGTGAGTTCTATCGTCATATTCAAGGGGTTCACCATTGATGTAAAGTATTTGGTCGATGATCTCAAGGGTGTCGCCAGGAACAGCAACACAGCGCTTTACATAATTCATTCGCTTGTCTAGGGGTAAATCGGTTTCAACGGGCCAATTAAACACAAAGGGCTCATTTCTTTTAACACTACTTATACCGGGAAGGCGCATGTATGGCAATTGAAACCAGTTTAAATAGCTTGATATTTCGGTAAAAGGAATCCGGTCGTGCATGAGTGGAAAGGCAATGGGGGTTGTTGGTAAGCGCGTTCCGTAATGCATTTTACTTACGAAGAGGAAATCCCCAACCATCATTGATTTTTCCATTGAAGGGGTGGGAATGGTATATGCTTCAAAGGTGAATGCGCGAATTGCCGCAGCTACCACAACGGCAAATATCAAAGCGGGGATGGTTTCTCCCAGATTTTTCCGCATTATTAAAACGTCCTTTTCCTTAAAAACCAGTTTTTTTGTAAAGCCTAAATAACCCAAATACACACCAAAGGTGACCATGGATAAAATGGTGTGGTATGCCTTGTAAATTCCGAACTTATTGAGCAATTCATAAACGGCAATTAACGCCATTACTATGTTGATTACCGGAATGATAAAAAGCGGTAACCACCAAACGGGGCGATCGATAATTTTTAAAAGAACCACAGTTTTGTAAATGGGAATGGCAGCTTCCCACCATTGCCTGCCTGCTGCTACGTAAAATTTATACATAAACAGGAAACTCGCAATTTGGATTGCGAGTATATAACCGAAAAAGCCTTGCATTTCCATGTGTTAGTTTATTTTTAAAAGATCGTTCATGCCCAACATACCTGTTTTCCCCGGCAACCATTCTGCGGCAATTACTGCGCCTTGGGCAAATCCTACACGGTTAAACGCTTCGTGGGTAATTTCTATTTTGTCGTTTTCAGAAATATAGCGAATGCTATGCGTTCCCGGAACTTCATTTTCGCGAATGGCAGTAATGGGAACGGTATTTTCTTTTTTGTTTGGCATCAAACTCCAATCTATGTATTTGGATTTGTATTCAATAATGCCTTCTGCAAGTGTAATGGCCGTTCCACTGGGTGCATCTTTTTTGTGAATGTGATGGATTTCTTCCATTTCAACCTGATAGTTGTCAAATCCGCTCATCAGTTGGGCTAATTTCTTGTTCAGGGCAAAAAATACATTTACCCCTAAACTAAAATTGCTCGCGTAAAAAAAACTGCCGTGTGACTTTTTAATTTTATCTTCCACGATATCCCATCGGTCGAGCCAACCTGTAGTACCACACACAACGGGAACACCGGCCTCTATGCACATCAAAATATTATCTACCGCAGCCTCCGGACCGGTAAATTCGATGGCAACATCTGCGATATTTAAAACCTCGGGGGAGCTGAGAGGGGCGCTGGACGCGTAAACGATATTGTGTCCACGCGCTTTGGCAATTCCCTCTATGGTTTTACCCATTTTTCCGTATCCGATAATGGCGATATTCATGCGTTAAAAGGATTGAATATTTCTTTTTTTCGATGCCCCAAAAGTAAGGGATAGACGCAAACCTGCACTCGGAGAACTAAATCCCATTAATCCGGCATTAATAGTGGGTTCCCAACGTAGCGTCAGGTCATCGGAAATGTCGTAGTGGAAGAGGTGTGCGTCCACATAAGCATCTACAAGTTGGAGCGAGTAACTTACCACCGCGAGGATAATCATAAAATCCCGGTCTTGCAGATAGGTGTTTTGCAAGGTAATTAACTGTTCTGGACTGAATTGTCCATTAAAAGGATCCGGTCGTTCATCTTTTTCGTTTGTGATAATGCTAAAAGCCTCGGCGTATTGCCGATACTGTAAGTGGTTGTCTCTCGCAAAGTAGATGGTGGAAATTAAGGCACCATAAACCGGAATGACTTTCCAATATTTTCGGTTATAAACTTGTCCGGCGCCGGGTATTACCATAGAAAGGTAAACGGCTTTTTGGGGTGAATGTGGCTTTTTGGCTTTTTCTTGAATAATGGTATCCGGGGTGATCTGCGCCGGGGGCACAGTATCAAGGATGCCGTTTTCCACTTGCCCTTGTAATGGAAAAATCAACCCCAAAATGGAGTATAAACAAAAAACCAGAAAGCGATTCACGATTATTTATTGAGTATTTCTACAATACGACTGAGATCCTCATCGCTGGAAAAGTTGATGGTTAATTTTCCGCGTCCATTGTTGCTCCGACTTATTTGCACCTTACTGCCCAAAAAACCTTCCAATTGATCCCGAAGTTTTAAATGTGCTGAGGGAAGGCTGGTTTTCGTGGTTTTCTTTGGTTGCGAGGAATCTTTTTGCACACGAACCAACTCCTCTACCTGACGAACCGATAAGTCCTCGGCGATTATTTTTTTGTAAATCTGAAGTTGTTTCTTTTCGTCATCTAAGTTGATAAGAGCCCTCGCGTGGCCCATGCCCAACATTTTATCTCGAATACCCGCTTGAATGATGGGTGGTAATTTTAACAATCTCAAATAATTGGTAACAGTACTGCGCTTTTTCCCAATTCTGTCGCTCATCTCCTCCTGGGTAATGGCGCATTCATCAATTAAGCGCTTATAGCTAATGGCAACTTCAATGGCATCCAAATCCTGCCGTTGAATGTTTTCCACCAAGGCCATTTCCAACATCCCCTGATCGTCGGCTAACCGCACATAAGCGGGAATTTCTTTAAGACCGGCCATTTTTGATGCCCGCCAACGCCTTTCTCCGGAAATAATTTGAAAATTACCGGATTCAGTTTTTCTTACTGTAATGGGTTGAATGATACCCAGTTGTGCGATGGAAACGGAAAGCTCTTCGAGTTGCTCGCGTGCAAAGTGAATTCTTGGTTGAAAGGGGTTTGGTTCAATATCGTTTATATCAATCAGCAGGGTGCCCGAAATGACTTCCCGGGCTCCCGGATCATTCGCCGATTGTGTGTTTGGATCTTTTAATAAAGCGGAAAGTCCTTTTCCTAAACCTGTTTTTCGGTTAGCCATACAATGTTAGTTCTGGTGTTGTACCTGAGGGTTTCTTTTTAATAATTCTTTGGCGAGTTTAAGGTAATTGATAGCGCCTTTTGATGATGCATCATACATCACAATGCTCTCGCCAAAACTCGGGGCTTCGCTTAGCCTCACGTTTCTGTAAATCATGGTGTTAAAAACCATTTCTCCAAAGTGGTTTTTCACTTCATCAACCACTTGATTTGACAAGCGCAGTCGTTGATCGTACATGGTGAGCAATAGCCCTTCGATATCCAAATCGGGATTGTGTAGATTTTGAATGCTGCGAATGGTGTTGAGTAATTTCCCCAGACCTTCCAAAGCAAAATACTCACATTGAATGGGCACCAAAACCGAGTCGGCGGCGGTTAATGCATTTACCGTGATTAGTCCTAAAGAAGGTGCACAATCGATAATGATAAAGTCGTATTGATCTTTGATGGGCTGAATGGCCTTTCTCAGCATATACTCGCGCTGTGGTTTGTCCACCAGTTCGATTTCCACGGCAACCAAGTCAACGTGGGCAGCTATGACATCAACATTAGGGGCGGTAGTTTTTAAGATAACTTCTGCGGGTTTACACTCGTGTTCGATCAATTGGTATGTGCCCAGCGTGACATTATCGGAGTCAATGCCTAAATTTGAAGTGGCATTGGCCTGGGGGTCGGCGTCAATCAAGAGGACTCTTTTTTCAAGTACGCCCAAACTTGCCGCAAGGTTCACCGAGGTTGTTGTTTTTCCAACTCCACCCTTTTGGTTGGCAATAGCAATTATTTTACCCATAGTATTTTGATATTGGACAAAAGTACAATTTTCTTTTGTTAATGGTGGGGTAAGTGCATCTGAATTTTTCCACAATTTGCAGCAGTGTTTAGGAAAAATAAAAATCCGCCCAAGGTTTTAGACGGATTTTAAGGTATGGTTTTATGTGACGTGAATGCTAACACATCAACAAAAACAAATACTTTTTAATACGGTATGGTTTTCGGACTAAATGTCGTCGAAATCAATATTGGTAAAATCCCTGACTTGCCCATTTTCATTTTCCGAAGCTGGCCTTACGTAGTTGGGGTCGTGTTTATCAGAAATGACTTCTTCTCCTTTTTGATCGATGATAAAGGATGTTGAATCTTTTAACATTTCGATAAAGCCTGCAAAATCTTCTTTGTATAAATAGATTTTATGCTTTTTAAAATAAGGCTCCCCACTGTCGTCAAAAAACTTTTTACTTTCGGTGATGGTGAGGTAGTAATCATCTGCTCTTGTGGAACGTACGTCGAAAAAATAGGTTCTTCTTCCCGCTCTCAAGACGTTGGAGAAAATCTCGTCTTGCCCATTCTTGTCATGGTCTTTCATGCTATTGCAAAAAATTATTGGTTAGTTATATTGGTAGTGCAAATCTATTGTACAGGGGGTTACAAGCAAAATTTTAAATGATATTTGGCTTGATGACTTATTTAACGACATGATAAATTATTTTTTATGCTGTTTTGCCGTACTTTCGACGCGAAAAAATAACTGATGAACTGGCGCGTTTTAACTGAAAATATACGTTTGGCCTTTGGGGCATTGCATAGTCAGCCTTTGCGCACGGTCTTTACCCTGCTCATCATTGCGTTTGGAATTACAGCTCTGGTGGGAATATTGACATCGACTTCTGCCATTGAGTCAACTATAGCAGGTAGTTTTTCAAAACTTGGGGCCACCACTTATACCATTCAAAATCGATCAAGCGAAATACGCGTTGGAAGGGGAGGGCAGAATATTCAAATTTATCCCGAAATCAGTTTTTTAGAAGCAATAAATTTTAAAGAGAAAATGGGCCCTGAAGTACAGGTGGCGGTTTCCTTTTCCGCAACTTCCTCTGCCGAAATTGCTCACCGGGATAAAAAAACAAATCCCAATATCTCCGTGATGGCCATAGATGATAATTATTTGTATGTAAATGGTTATGATCTTGAGGCAGGTAGAAATATAACCAAGAGAGAATACGAAGATGCAAGCTCCGTTTGTGTTATTGGACCCGAGGTGGCTGAGAAATTATTTAAAAATGAAATTGTTTTGGGCAAAACCTTGTTGGTTCGCAAAAAAGCCTTTACCATTATTGGTGTGTTGGCGTCCCGGGGCAGCAGTTTTGATTTTAGCGGAGATCGCTCCGTGATGATTCCATTGCGTGCTGCTACTGCTTTGTATCCGCAATCACGGGGGCGCACTCATGCGCTAAATGTCCGTGCGCCCAATACGGAAATTATGGAGTTGTCCATACCGGAAGCGGTGGGCTGGATGCGGGTGGTGCGCAAACTTCGTCCTCGCGACCAAAATAATTTCAGCATTATCCGCTCTGATAATTTATCAAATTCCCTAATTGAGCAATTGAGCTTTGTGAAACAGGCAGCAACAGGAATAGGTCTGATAACCTTACTGGGAGCGGCAGTTGCTCTCATGAATATAATGTTGGTGAGTGTAACAGAACGAACGCGCGAAATTGGGGTGAGAAAAGCATTAGGAGCCACTCCAAATACAATCCGTACGCAGTTTTTAACCGAAGCCATTACGCTGGGTTTAACCGGAGGTGTATTCGGCGTAATTCTCGGAGTGGCCATCGGCAATTTTGTTTCTTTTCAAATCGGAAATACATTTATTATGCCTTGGGACTGGGTTGCTCTGGGGTTGTTTTTGTGTTTTCTGACGGCAGTTATTTCCGGGTATTATCCGGCAGCTAAAGCATCTAAACTCGATCCTGTTGAAGCCTTGCGTTATGAATAAATTATTGAAACTTTCGATTCTACTGATTTTTCCATTTGCAATTTCTGCTCAAACCCTAAGCGAGAACGCTAAAGTGTATCTCGTTACCTGTGGTGCCGGCGATGACTTATATAGTGTTTTCGGCCATTCTGCTCTTTGGATTGTGGACTCCGAGAAACGGATAGATGCAGTATTTAATTATGGAACCTTCGATTTTGATGGTTTTGGATTTTATTTGAAGTTTGCCAGGGGAAAACTTGATTACTTACTCAGCATTTCCGATTTCAGGTATTTTTTGGCGGGATATAAATATGAAGAGCGGTATGTGACTACCCAGCTGCTCAACCTCACCTTTGAGGAGAAAACCGAATTGTTTGCTGCACTGCGGGAAAACTATAAACCCGAAAATCGAGCGTATCGCTATGATTTTTTCTATGATAATTGCAGCACAAGATTGCGAGATCTGCTCGCGGATTTATTGGGGGATAAGCTGGATTATCATCTCGAAATGGTGAAAGAAGAAAAAAAGAGTTTCAGGGATTTTATAGATGATTATACCTTTAATGTGCCCTGGGGTGATTTTGGAATTGATTTGGCCCTCGGATTGCCCACAGATATAATTGCTGATCCCTTTCATCAGATGTTTTTACCGGAACATTTGATGGATGCTTTTGGAAGAGCAACGGTAACCGATGAGAATGGAGTTAGGCAATTGGTCGTGGCGACTGAAGAAGTTTTAGATTTGCCGCGCCGAAGTCCACAATGGCAGTGGTTTACACCCCTTCAAGTATTTTGGTTGTTGTTTTTCATTGTTTTACTTTTTACCATTCGCACATGGAAGAAGGATTCCAGAAGATTTGACAACATACTTTTTGGGATTATTGGGTTTGTGGGCATTATGTTGGTTTTACTCTGGTTTGCAACGGATCATACAGCAACAGCTAAAAATTTCAATTTACTATGGGCATTGCCCACTTGGTGGCTTATTGCGTTTTTACCGAGTAAATCTTTGTGGCGTTTACGTTTTTTGCGTCTGCATTTTGTCCTTTTGCTCGCGATGTTTGTGGGGTGGTTTTTTTTGCCACAAGCTTTACATCCTGCGATACTCCCTATCGGATTGGTTTTGCTGATGCGACTGTTGAAGCAATACAGGATGAGTGCGGCCTAAAAAGGGTAGAGCATTTAGTTTTAGAATAATGCTAGCTTTTTGTGTGGGCTTTATTTTTTTACGGCAAGCACATCCGCAAAATAACCTTTACAATCTTCAAAAGACCTTTCTACATTAAAACCGTTTTCCGTAAAAAGTTGGTTGATTTCCTCATGGGTGTATTTTCGTGAAGTTTCCGTATGAATTATTTCCCCTTTGGCGATGTCAATGGTTTTGCCACTGTTTGGAAAGCTTACTTTTTGGGCAATATTACTTACCAGATAACTTCGTGCCTCCCGGGTAAGCGGGTCATAAATCGGGTAATGATCAAATTCTTCGATGGCGAAATTTGTGTTGAGTTCTCGGTTACATCTTTGGAGGAGATTCAAATTGAAAGCTTTGGTGATGCCGGATTTATCATTGTATGCAGAGCGAATAACTCTGGGGTCTTTTGCCAAATCGAAGCCTATTAGCACGGCATCATTGGGTTTGAGCTGTTCCGAAATGGCTTGAATAAAAATGGATTCATTGTTTTTTCGAAAGTTCCCAATGTTTGAGCCTAAGAACAAAACCAATCTTCGGTTTTTCGAGGTTTTAGTTTGCGCTAACGCCCTAAAGTAATCTCCTTGAAGTGGGGAGATATTCAATTTGGGCAGTTCGGTTTTAAAGCTTTTACTCAAAATATCGAGTACATTTTGAGAAATATCTATGGGAATGTAATTAAAGGCGGAGGTTTTCTTTAGCCAATGTCCGAGCAGGACCTTGGTTTTCGCTCCATCTCCAGCACCGAGTTCTAAAATTTCAAAATGTCCATTGGTGTCAAGTTTCACAACGTTGTTGATGATATTGATTAAATTCAGACTGTAAAGATAGCAATTTTTTTTCAAACTGATCAGGTTTTAGTTTAAATATTTCTGGTTTTAATTGATACCATTTTTCAACTGCCTGTAATGGCG
>JAFIEY010000112.1 GCA_020832345.1 Cryomorphaceae bacterium
CTTCAAATCCTCCTCACTACCTTTACCCGTCTTTTAAAACCAAAACATGAATATTTTCTTCGTGAAGTAAAACCACACGTCAACGAGGCATGGATAGACTTAGACAAAACCAAAATCGGTTACGAAATCAGTTTTAACAAATACTTCTACCAGCACCAGCCTTTGCGCAGCATTGAAGAAGTGAGTGCGGAAATTCTGGCTCTGGAGGAAGAAAGCGAAGGATTGATCATGGATATTTTGAAAATGGGGTAATGGAAATAGAAAAATCAGCTAACAATTTGTATCATGAAATCCTCCAATTGGTAGAAGAGGCCAGAAGTTTTGTGGCCAATACAAGTAATAAGACCATTACACTACTTTATTGGAGAATCGGAGAGCGAATTAATAAAGATTTACTTGACAATAAAAGAGCTGAATACGGAAAACAAATTGTGTCGCAATTGGCGACACAATTGCAGACCCAATTTGGCCAACGTGGTTTTCAGCAGAGAAACATCCGAAGAATGATGCAATTTGCTGAATTGTTTCCTGATTTAAAAATTGTGTCGGAGCTGGCGACACAATTAAGTTGGTCTCACTTTATAGAGCTTTTTACCATTAAAGATCATTTGCAGCGGGAATTTTATACTCAAATGGCGCTATATGAAAAATGGGGTACAAAACAGCTAAGAGCAAAAATAGATGGCATGCTGTACGAGCGAACCCACCAACGAAGTAATCGAAATCTAAAAGCGTTTATTGACCGAACCCGTTGGGGAAATGCGGAGTAAATTGGTAGATAGGTTGAGGGGGGGGGTGATGGTGAGGAGATATAAATATGGTTTACCATTTTGGTCCAGTAGTGATATATTTTACCAGTGTCTTTTTTTGTGGTTTATTGATACACTTAATGTGGAAAAACTTTATTACTTTTACCGATAATAAAGCTTGAAGCATAATGGATCTTAGTTTACTATTTTAAAATCAGAGTAAAATGAAGAAAATTACACTTCTTATATTTCTAGCACCATTGTTTATTTTTGCACAAGATTCACTTCAATTTATCGAATCGGATATTTCAAGAAATCAAATGCTTTTGGACCAGTTTTCAATATTAACGCCTATAGCAATTAATCCGTATTTAGCAATTTTTATTACAGCTATATTTTCTAAATTACACATTCATAATGAATTTGTTGCTTCAAATCCATTTTTTGATAGTTGGGTAATAACAGCAATTACTGGAATTTTATTTGTTGCAACTGCAATTCCCAAGTTGATAGGCGATAAACTTACTGGGCCAATTCGCACAACCATTAATTTCTTAGATAATAAGGCAGCATATATTATAACTATTATTTTGTTTGCCACACCAAAACTAATGAGTACCGGTCCTGTTCTTGATGATTTAGAATCATCCTACAATGCCATGGGAATGGGTACCATTATGATTATTTTTTCTTCGCTTTACTTTTTAATGGTGGTTATGACTGTTCGTTTGTTTTTGGAAATACTTATTTTCCTTTCTCCTATCCCGTTTATAGATACTGTTTTTGAAATATCAAAGGTCTTTTTTACTGTTAGTTTTATTGGTCTAAGTGTTTATAGTCCAAAAATTGCTTTAGTTTTTTCAGCCTTAATTTTTCTTTTTGCTTTAATTTTCTTTAGAAAAGCTAAGCGACTTATATCTAAAATAGAATACCTGGTCGTTGATCCAATTTTAGCAAAAATATTTAAATCAAAAGCTGAAATATTCCAGCAAAATTGCCTATCATTTCGTGTATTATTGGGGCAAAAAACCAACAAACATCGGAAAAACTCAGTAGTTTTCTTAAAAGAAGAAAATGGGAAATTTTATTATGAACGAAAACGTTTCTTATTTCAATTGATTAAAGAGGAAGTTAATTTAGATAATTGCAAATTAGAAAAGAATTCATACCAATTTACAATTGAAAACGAATCCAATAAATTTATAGTTAGTCTAACCTATTCTTCAAAAATCTCAGAACTTTGTAAACATTTGAATATTCCCATAGAAACACCAAATGAAAGCAAAGCAAATAACTTTTTCAATAAACTACGTAGTGTTTTCGACAAGAAGACCAAAGAAGCGATAAGTAGTGTTTAAAATGATTACCGGCCTATCCACAAAAACCCGAAGGCTGAGCTAGTATATATGTTTTGGTAATGAAAAAGCAATTTGGTTGGGATTGCGGAATTAATTAACTTAAAAGTGAAATAAGCGCTTGTGTAATTTAGTATTAAGTGAATACCGAGGAACAAGGGTAGTCTTAAGGTCATATTTTAAGTGGCTTTTCTTCAATTCCGTGTAAATAATCTGCTGTTTAGGCTATTACTATAAATATTGGTTTTATGATTGATAAACTCATCAAAAAGATTCAAAAAACACGATTTTTAACGCAAAAGTTTCGAGCAGACTTTGCCTTAAATCGAGCATCAGCAGGTTTTTCTAATGATCTTAAAGATATAACTTTTACCTTGCTTTCTGATAAATCTAAAGGAGCATTCATCTATGATGTTGATGGTAATCAGTATATTGATTTGACAATGGGGTTTGGGTCTATTTTCTTTGGACATAATCACTCTTCTCTTCGCAACAGAATTATTCAACAACTTAAAATAAGCTGGTCAGTAGGTCCAATTTCACCTCTTGCCGCTCAGTTAGCCAGTAAAATAAACCAAGTCACCGGTAATGAAAGAACAGCATTCTTCAACTCTGGAACGGAGGCGGTGATGGTTGCACTTCGCTTAGCCAAAGCAGGAACGAAAAAAAATAAAATCGTTTTTTTTAAAGGTTCCTATCATGGAACTTTTGATTCCTTGCTGTCAATAAAAAGCGATAGCCAAACGAAGATCGCACAAGAAATCATCCCCGGTGTAACACAGTCAATTTTGAATGAATCAATTTTGCTTGATTATGGAAAAGCAGAGTCGTTAACCTACATTAAAGAACACATTCACGAAATTGCAGGTGTACTTGTTGAGCCTGTTCAGAGCCGTAATCCTGCACTACAGCCAGTGGAGTTTTTGAAAGAACTCGCTCAGATTACAGAAAAGTCAAATATTGCGTTGATATTTGATGAGGTGATTACTGGATTTAGAATTGGACTGGGAGGAGCACAAGAGTATTTTGGAATTAGGGCGGATATAGTTACTTATGGCAAAGTCATCGGAGGAGGTATGCCGATTGGTGTTGTTTCTGGTGCTGCCAAATATCTGGATATCACTGATGGCGGCGTTTGGACGTATGGCGATGATTCTTTTCCAACTGTTAAACAAACGTTCGTTGCCGGAACTTTTTGTCATCACCCATTGGCTATGGCTTCGGCGTTAAAAACGATAGAATTACTGGAAAAAAATAATGCTGAGGTGTATGAGCTACTGAATAGCAGAACCGAAAAGTTTTGTAATGCTTTGAATGCTTTTTTTCAAAGTAATCACTATCCACTTTCCGTTAGTCATTTTGCATCTCTATTTAGATTTACAACCCCCGGAAAAACTAAATTGCTGTATAACTATATGTTACTTCACGGAATTTATGTTTGGGAAGGTAGAAATTGTTTTTTGTCATCCAGCCATTCCGACACTATTATACAAAAGCTGGAAAAAATTATCCAAAAATGTTGTTTTCAAATGGAGAAAGACGGCGTTTTAGTTCGAAGATCAAGAGTATGAAAAAAGAAATTTTATTGAAAGAAGAAAATCATGCTATTGTTCGGTATCTAGGATTGCCTAATCATGCCGTTGATTTTTGGAATCGCATTGCTTGGGGAACTGAGGGAGCAATTTATCAGAATATGAAAGTGCGTGAAAAAATCTCGAAAATAGCAAATCCCACCCTCATGGCTATTGAAAAAGATGAAGTTTTACAAGCTACGGCACTATTTAGTAACGTGAGCGTCCTTTCAGAAAACAAAAGCTATAATTGCCAGTATATCAGGTTTTTTGCAACAGACCCTGCCATACGCGGCACAGGACTTATGAAGCGTTACGCCTCTAAAGTAATGAGCTTAATACGTGAAGATG
This sequence comes from Cryomorphaceae bacterium, assembly GCA_020832345.1. Classification (GTDB taxonomy): domain Bacteria; phylum Bacteroidota; class Bacteroidia; order Flavobacteriales; family Schleiferiaceae; genus CSBr16-58. The sequence goes on from JAFIEY010000112.1 coordinate 4,027, forward strand.
AAACACTTCAAACTATCTATTTTGCTTTAGTGGAAAAAGGGAATAAAGCATCTTTCCATGCTGTGAAAAATGCAGGTTATTCTCATACAGGAACTATCAAAACCATTGGGTTTAGCAGGTTTTTTCCTAAATTTAAAAATCAGCTTTTTCAGGTTCAAAGCCAACATGACAAGTCAGTTGTAATGGCAGCATTATCCAAACAATACGCCCAACATTCCTTAACGAATTTCAATCCTGTATTTTTACATAATCAATATTACGTGCTTAAAGACAAAGATGGAAATATTCTTGCCGGATGTCAATACCATTTGTGTGAATGGAAAGTCAATCGTTTACCCGGCATTGGGGGCGATTTTACTTTGAAACTTTTACCTTATCTACCCCTTTTCAATAGGATTTTCAATCCCAAAAAATTCCGTTTTCTAACCTTCGAAGCCATATTCTGTAAACCAGGAAACGAAGATTGCCTAAATGATTTAATGGAAGGTTTATTGGCACTTAACGGTATCAATTCTGCCATGTTATGGGTTGATGAAAAAGATCCTTTCTTTGAAACAATAAACAGGGTATTGCACTTTGGACTGATCCATAATTTTGTTAAGTCAAATGATGTTTATATGATGCAATCTTTTTCAGGCTTTTCTGAAGAAGAGCAAAAGCAGTTTACGGGGAAACCTTTTTATGCTTCGGCATTTGATTATGCCTAAGTAGTGTCTGTCCATAAAGTCAAAGTGGCTAGGCTAGAAAGTTCGAGAGCGAGGCTTGCGATAGTTGAATATCAAGGAGTTTACTAATGTAAATGACTGGATATTCAACTGAGCATAACGAAGCTATCGGACTTTATGGACAGCCACTAAGTAGTGCGGGATTTAAAGTTTGAGAGCTTCATCCCCCAACCGCTTCTTCCAAACCGCAGCAATCGCCTTCCCAACTTCCAAAAACTCCTCGTAGGTAAACTCATCCGTTTTGGCGTTATTACACTAGTGACAGCACATCACGCAGTTGTCTTTTGTGTATTCTTTGTTGGAGTTTTTGCGGTGTATTTCTAGTGACCAGCCTTACACCTGCAATATCCCATAGATGAATGATTTTTTTCTCACCAATAGCATAGAGAAACTTAAACGATTATTAGACATAACTTCAATCGAAGACTTATTGAGGGGGAGATAAATCTGTTATCATTTTGCCTTTGCTCCTTCAAATCCTCCTCACTACCTTTACCCGTCTTTTAAAACCAAAACATGAATATTTTCTTCGTGAAGTAAAACCACACGTCAACGAGGCATGGATAGACTTAGACAAAACCAAAATTGGTTACGAAATCAGTTTCAACAAATACTTCTACCAGCACAAGCCATTGCGCAGTATTGAAGAAGTGAGTGCGGAAATTCTGGCTCTGGAGGAAGAAAGCGAAGGGTTGATCATGGATATTTTGAATTTTTAACCATGAAAAAAAACGTTCCAAATACAGATACAGCATCAAAAAATAAAGTTGATTTTTTACCAACGGTCAATCATTTGGTTGAAAAAATCTCAGCGCTTGTTAACGCTACAAGAAGTAAGGTTGCTATTTATCTTAACGCGGAAACCACGCTTCTGTATTGGTCTATTGGTCATTATATTGCCGTAGAGTTAAAACAAAAAAATCAACTTGAATACGGAAAACAAATTCTTGTGACGTTGTCGCAAGAATTAACCAAGAACTTAGGCAAAGGATTTTCTTATTCTGCTTTAACAAGAATGATAAAAGTAGCAGAAAATTTTACCGAAGAAAATATTGCGACAGTGTCGCAACAATTAAGCTGGAGTCATTTGATTGAATTGGCAACCATTTCAGATGAATTGAAACGAGAATATTACCTCCTGCTTTCTGCTCAAAACCAATGGAGCGTAAGGGAGCTTCGTGAGCAAATAGATAAAATGCTGTTTGAACGCACGGCTTTGGCCAAAATGCCGGAAGCGGAAATCAAAAATCAACTGCAAAATTTAAAAAGCCAAAACGACCTACATCCCGATTTGGTATTCAAAAACACCTATGTACTCGATTTTTTAAATCTTCCTCAGTTTTATGCTGAATCGGATTTAGAAAACGCTATCCTATCGGGACTTGAAAATTTCATTATGGAATTGGGCAATGGGTTTGCTTTTTTAGAGCGTCAAAAACGCATTTCGATAGACGGAGACGATTATCATTTGGATTTGCTTTTTTACCACAGAAAGCTCAGACGTCTTATTGCCATTGATTTAAAATTAGGCAAGTTTAAACCCGCCTACAAAGGACAGATGGAACTCTACCTGCGATGGCTTGAAAAGCACGAACTACAGCCGGGAGAAGAAAAACCCATCGGACTGCTGCTTTGTAGCGAAGGCAATACAGAACATATCGAATTATTGATGCTGAACGAACCCGATATCAAAGTTGCCCAATACCTTACTGAATTGCCAAACAAACAATGGTTTGCTGATAAGCTACATAAAGCCAAAGAATTAGTAAAGCAAAATTTATGCACCGACGAATGACGACATCTACAAAAATTACTTTTCAAAAATATGCTGCTTACAAAGATTTGCGGGTAGAATGGTTGGGGGAGATTCCGGAGGGTTGGAGGGCTATTAGAATGAAGTTTCTGTTTCGTGATGTTTCAGAAAAAAATAAACCAGATGCAGAATTACTCTCTGTAACACAAGACCAAGGGGTTGTGCCAAGGACATGGGTTGAAAATAGAATGGTGATGCCATCTGGAAATCTCGAAAGCTTTAAGTTCATTCAAAAAGGTGACTTCGCAATTAGCTTGAGATCATTTGAAGGAGGTTTAGAATATTGTCATCATGATGGAATAATTAGTCCTGCATATACAGTTTTGAAAAAGAAGAATGGTCTAGTTGATGGGTATTACAAGTATCTTTTCAAATCAAAATCATTCATATCTGAAATTCAAACAAGCGTAGTCGGAATCAGAGAAGGAAAAAATATCAGTTATTTTGAATTATCATATTCTCTCTTGCCCATCCCAACTAAAGAAGAACAAACCGCCATCGCCACTTTCCTCGACGACAAAACCGCCAAAATAGACCGTGCCATTGCCCAAAAGGAAAAGATGATTGGTTTGCTGAAAGAACGCAAGCAGATTGTGATACAAACGGCGGTGACAAAGGGTCTGAACTATGATTGGAATGATAAACATGAAGACTATGATTCCACCACCAAAAATCATAGCCAATCAAATATTCACAAAAATCATAGTCCGAGACGGATGAAGGATAGCGGTGTGGAATGGATTGGGGAGATACCGGAGGAGTGGGAGGTGAAGAGGTTGAAATATGTTTTGAGGTTAAGGAATGAAAAAGTTTTAAGTTTGGATTCTAGTTTACCATATGTTGGCATGGAAAATATTGAGTCAAAAACAGGAAAATATCTTCAGACAAATACAGAAGTCGAGGGATTGGCAAATAAACTTAATGCTGGAGACATTCTTTTTGGCAAGCTTCGACCTTATTTGGCAAAGGTGTATTTAGCTGAATTTGATGGCATTTGTTCAACTGAATTTGTAGTTTATCAAAACCCAAATGGTAGTTATTTTTCAAAACTTTTACTTTCAGATGTTTTTGTTCAGGTTGTAGATGGTTCAACATATGGTGCAAAGATGCCAAGGGCTAGTTCTGAGT
>JAFIEY010000114.1 GCA_020832345.1 Cryomorphaceae bacterium
AATCAAAAAATGAACACACATATTATTAGTGTCTTAATCCTTCTTTTAATGGACAATGGGTTTATAGTCGATTATTCAAAAGCGCGTGCCCGTCTCTTATGCCCTGTCTTAATCCTTCTTTTAATGGACAATGGGTTTATAGTCTGAATCTAAAATCCATTGTTGGATTGCTGGCGGTCTTAATCCTTCTTTTAATGGACAATGGGTTTATAGCCGTCTATTGTGACAAGCAATTGGTTTTCAAATTTTAAGGGGTCAAAAATCCCAAGAGATTTTTTAAAAAAACAGGGTATTTCCTCTAAAAATTGCATATTCAAAATCTACTTCTTTTCCGATTAATCGCATTCTTTTTAATTCGTCCTCTGATATAGGCACCATTATCAAACTATCTGTATTTTCATACGCAGTTTGAATGTCCAAAAGTACATCATGAATTTGATTGTAAATGCGCTTATCCAATTCTCCAAAAAAAACCGATTTTTGCGCACGCTTTAGTCCTTTTTCCTCGAGGTATTTTGCTACTTTAGTGCGAATTCGATTGTTTTCTATATCGTACATTATAAAACAAAGCATGTGATGTCGTGGTTTTTTGGTAAGTGATTCGAAATAAAATTTTAATTCATCAGCACGCTCCTTGGCAGGCAAAAGCCGTTCTTTTTTGTGCTTTTGGTATGTCTTTTTTTTCTTGTTTTCATTTGCTTTTTGAGTTGCAAGCGTTTTTTTAATTTCGGCTAAAACTGTATAAGCTTCTGCAATTTCTTTATCCGACAGGTCATCGGGTTTAAAATCCCCTAAACCACTGGAGCTTGATTGTGTAAAATCATCAACCTTAATAGCTCTCTGCAATTCCTTATCTATTCTATCTTTTTTATTTGGGCGAAATTCAACTTGCGTGTTATAGTCTTTATCCTTAACTCCAAACAAAAAATGTACGATTTTAATTAACTTGTCCCACATCGTCATTTTGGTTATTCAGTATATTCCAATAGGGTGGAGGCGAATTGATGACTCTCATCTTGAATATGGGTTAAACGGGTGCGGCGTTTTACGTTCATTTGTACCACTTCATCCAAGTAATCATTAAACGCTTGAACAACAACTTTTTTCCCAGGATATTCTAGCCAATATCCCCCATTGGAATTTTTTGAAAACATTTCATTGAGCAATAACCTTCTAAAGCACAACTGCATAGCTACAGCATCTGCCCAAACTCTATATTTTTCAATAACATCAAAAACGAGTACAGGTCTATTGTATTCGTCCCTGTGAAAGATACCCAAATAGGGGTCGATACCCGCCGTAATCAATGATGCTTCTACGCGTTGGTACAAACATCCATACAGGTAATTTAACACGCAGTTGAACATGTCTTTTGCCGGACGCTTACTGCGGTGATCGAAATAGTAAATCTTGGGAACAACAGCAGCTAAAGTTTGAAAATAGTTTTTTGATATATTGCCTTCAAAAGCTCTAAGCATATCGGAATTTGATTCAATCGGATATAACTCTAACGCTTCAATTCGTAGGGTAAATCCATTCATCCTTTCAATTGCACTTTTAATCACATCCTGTTTTTTTGGACGATCGCGGTGTAGTGATTGTAAGAGTTCAATTTGTGCTAAAGCTTTTCGCTTAATTATGCCTTTAACCCAATCTGCTCCTTCTTTAGACTTTGCAAACAATACTTGATTTTTACGAATGGTAGAAATTGAGCCGTACTTATGACTCCATACCCTTCCTTTTGGTGTGCCACCCCGATCAACAAAAACCACATCAATCTCATTCTCAATAGCCAGTAAGATGGCATCGGAACTGATTTTTGCACCTTTAGAAAGAACTATGCTTTTAATTTTTGTAGGCGCAATTTTTTGGGTTTCCCCTTTCTTCCATACCTCAAAAGCATTTTCTTTTCGGTGCAAGGAGGTTCCAAATGTGTCGATGAGGATTTGCATAATGAACTATATTAAATTAAAAATTACTGAGTTGAGTATATCAAATTTGCCTTTTTGCGCCCCAATTAGCAGTTCTAAAGTTCCAATCATATCCTTATAGTGCGTTGTAAATTCATCTTTATTTACCCCTTTTCCACGGTGAGCAATATTGTTTCTCAATGTGTCAAGCCGCATTTTATTCGGTATATTTCCACCAGCATAAAGAGATAATCTCTGTTTTAATTGAGAAAGTAGATTTGCTTCAGGTTTCTGCTTATTTTCAAGAAGTTTTATAACATAAAAGATTAAAACATAAACTGAAAATTTTTCTAAATCTCTTCCAGTCTCTTGTTTAAATTCATCTCTATGGGTAATAATTTTTTCACGGAGTAGTTCGTCACTTTGCTTAGCATAGCTATCTGTTAAATTGAAATTTGTATTTATGGTGATATAACCGTTACAATACACTTCAATCATTTGCATAAGACTGATAATGGCAATGGTAGTATTTCCAACTTTTAATGAACAAAGGGTTTTTTCGTATAACCAACCAGCGTGATATGCATATTCAGAGTCTTCAAACTTTTCGCCAAATACAGGCTCTACTATTTTTTTTATTTCAGTTGTTAAAGGATGTTTTTTAATCTGTTTTGGAAAATTATTCCAATTTATTTTTTGCTTAATTTCTCCAAACATATTATTCCACAAAAGGTCACAAAGTTGAAGCATCAATTCCAGACCTATGTTTTTTTCATTGATTTCTGTAAATAGAATTCGGGCGGCTCCGTAGTTATAATGCTCAATAAGGGTTTTTAATTGACGTTTTTGAAACAATTTTTCCGCAGCATTACGCTCAAGTTTTTTCAATACCGTACCGCTCCCATCTTTCTTTCCGTAAAATTGTTTGAGTTGCTGACTGGAAACCTCAAACTCCAACACTGCACGCAAACTTGACTTTTGCTGGGCAGTGCCACCACTATCAAAAAACACAATTTGATCATTGTTTATGCCTTTTATATTCCTGTTTAGCCAATTTCGGTAAAACAGTATTAAAGCTTCATCATCCGTAGGATCAATACCGCCTTTGGCATTTCTCAATTCAATAATTTTTACCTGTAAATTAGGATACTGAGTTTCTAAAATTTTTTGCAATATTAAGCCTTCAAAGTAGGTGTCGGATTCATGGCGGGTGTCTTGGTTAGACACAAATAAAAACAAATCTGCATAGGGGTATTTATCTAAAATAGCTGGGAGAATCTTAGGTTGCAATTGTCCTGTATATTTCTCTAGGTTATTCCAAATTTCTTCTGTCCTTTCTCTAAAGTTAGAAATGTCGATGGAATTGATTGAACCTGTTTCGCTAGTTATTGATAAATTTCGATTTCCAATATTAGCTAGAATTCGTGTTCTCATGATGCATTGATACTAAGTTTAATAAAACCCATGGGATAAAAATTAGGTAAACCTTCATCTGATTTTTGAAAGGCCAGTTTACGACTTTTAGTGAAGTTTTTAATGTACCCAGACATAAAGGTGGGCATCGGGTTTTCAACACTTGAAATGTGGTCTTTATACAACCAATCCCCCGTAACGGAATGAAATCCAGAGCCAGAACCTAAGCGGAAAATACATGCATTTTTTAGCGTTTCTAATTCAGATTTGAGTTGATTATAAAATGGTACAATTTGTTTATCTCCAATATAATCATCGTCAAAGTATTTTTTAAAAAAAGCGATTTCCTTTTCCAAATACGCTGAAGTGTTCAGGTTCACTTGGGAAAACAAATCTAGAAGCATAGACGGTGAGTCAGAAAACAAATCTCGATATTTTTTTTCAAATTCAATAGCTGATTCCCTATAACCACCCTCTTTTGGAGGCTTGTTAAATACCATTCTCCCGGATGCTTTGAAATTTGGCGCTAATGCCTCGTAATGGGTTACAAACCCTTTGGGTCTAAAATCCCAATCGTTGTTTTTTAAATCATTTCTTCTATTTGCATGTTTCCAAGCACCTCCCCATTTGTTATCATCCTTTTTAAGGTTGTAGATTTTTACGGGATATATTTCGGATGCGGTAAATGAAAAATCAGAAATATGCAAAAATCTCAGTAATTGCATATCATCCTTTCTATTTTTTCCAGTTTGAATTTTGACATTTAATAATCCTTTTTCAAAATTATTGATGTCTTTTTTCAGATTTTTGATATTCGAACTTCTTTTGACATTTTCTCGTTGATTCTCTATGATATAAGTATTACGTAAAGAAATAGCTCTGAATAAATGGGATCGTAAAGCGCCCTTAATTGAAGACCCGGGAATAAGTTTTTTTCCCAGTCCGTCACGTAACATTGCTTTTACTTCACTTTGCTCAGGTTGATAGGGACAGGACCAACTTTCTCTTGCTAATTCTGAAAAACGAACACCTTTATTCCGCAATGATTTATGTATTTCATTTTTGCTGTTAGCTGCGGTAATTTGTGAAATAAGATGATTGTCAAAATAAGGCTCTAGGTCATTGATGCTAATCCGATAAAGCTTACCGTTTTCCCAAAAGACATCCATGCCCATGGCAAAATGATTTTCTTGTGTACCGCCTATATGTACCGGTGAAATAACTTCAAGTGTAATGTTATTTTTATTCATTTCGTTTTATTTTTATGGGAAACAATAGGGTTTTACCAACCCGCCAAACAGGATGCGTCTTTCGTCCTTCAATACTTTCCGGAAGAATATCATGCATGACTCCTTCGGGTTTAATATCATTGCAATTTTGACCAAATACACTCCCTGGCATAAACATTTGCAGATCATTTTTTCGCAGACCACGTAGGTGCTCACTGGTAATCCAGCCTCCACGGCGCTTAAGTTGATAGCCTGCAATACCTGAATCAACAATATTTTGCTTCAACCATTCTTTATCTGGTGGCGACAATAATCCGAGGGAAACGGCACCGTTACCATCAATTTTAGGTAAGTCAAACTCCTCTATAGTGAAGGTAAACTGTCCGTGACCAATCTTGCGATCGGTGCCTAAACCTTCATCTTGTAAAATAGACATTGCCATTTTTAAGGTATTTAGATCTTCTTTATTCCCGTGAAAAAGAAAGTATAAGCCGGCAAATTTTTTTCCATCATCGAAAAAGAACAATCGCTCAATGTAATATGGTTTTGCATCTTCGCCATCCTTGCGACTAACCATTACACGCGGATAAACCTCTGAGCTTGTCAACTTAAGTTCTGCGCTAAAATCTGGGTGATTGGTGTAATACAATCCATTTATTGCATTTACTTCTGATGGCAAAAAACCGTTTTTGCAAAATGATAAGAAGTTTGACTTATCCAAATATTGCACTTTTTTAAGGGCTTTACGTGCATCAGAACCTCCAGCTTGAAAGTCATTTAAATGACTAAAAACTTGCGTATAAGGTCTTGGAAAAAAACACGTATAAGTTTTGCCATCAAAATAATACGGAAAACAGGAACTTAAACTGTATTTTAACTCGTTGCTATTATTCGGAATGCGATTCTCTTGTCCAATAAGTGCCAAAGAATTAAAAATTGCAGCATATAGGGTGTCATTGTGAAGCGATAGCTCCGATTTGCCATAATCTAAACCGGCGCTTCCAAAATGCACAGGACTACTAAAACGTAAATAAATGGCGTAAGTGTTTGTACTCATGAGCTTTGATCTAAGATTATTACATCGTGAACGGTTTCTTGCCAATTATCAAAACTCACTTGACCATATCCTCGGGATCCACTGCCTCCCAGATAATCTAACTCAAGTAACTTAAATCCTTTTCGCAATTCGTCCATTAGTGTGTTTTCATTATCTCCTTCAAATACATTTAAAATTAAATTGGCGTAGAAAACTGCACCAGCAGGAACACGCTCTTGTTGTCTTGGATGTTCAGCTTTTCCTATAACACGATTAATACTGTTTTCAACTTTCACTTCGGCGAAGGGAACATCTAGAAATTCAGAGTTGTCCAGAAGGCTTACTGACTCATTGGTAAGATATGCGTCGCGCACAATAATGCGAGATGCGTTGCCTTCAGAGTTTAATTCTTTATTGGGTGTACTCCCGAATAACTTTGAAACAACCCCTCCGGTATCCTTAAATTTATTATCGGAATTTTCTCCATTTGCCTTTTCAAGCAAACTACGCAGTTTACCCTTTAAGGAACTACCGGGAATGTATGGCTGATTATTGTCTTTTCTGCGAATCACACTGTTGTCAACGCCACCTATTTGTACGTTTTCCTTGCTGTCACCGATATGCAAGCCGGTTTCTAAAATGATGTTGCAGCTAATTTGGATTTTTTTCAAAAGTTTCATTTTTAGTTCTTTTAAAGGTTAAAAAATAGTTATTCACCACCGTGGTATTTATGATATGCCACAATAGCTTCAAAAAGGTTTACAAAGTTTTTAAAACGGAAATTCAGCTCTTCAGGGCTGCTTGTGTTGTCGATTTCAACGGCGTCCATTGCCTGAGAGATGACCTGATAAAAACTATTAATTTTAGTTTGATCAGCACCTTTTTGACGCCCTACGGCATAAGCCAGCTTGGGTTTGAGCATTTTAAAAGCCATCTTGTTTTTTTCGATGCCGTGCGTTTGTATGCGCTTTACTTCTCCATAAAACTTTCGAATTTGAGAAGATTTTAATGAGCCAAAATCTCTATTTCGTTTATCTTCTGTTAGAGTTTTACTAAATTCAGAAATTTGCGAAAGTGCACTTTCGGGAAGTGAATCGGTAATCCACTGTTTTTCAATTCTTAAATTCATGATTAAGGGGTTTTAGATTTAACATTAGAGGCATTCATCCGCAGCTCCAACTCAGCCCATCGGGCAGCAACGGCTAGGACATCCCAGTAGTCACTGTTTTCACTAACGTTTTCGATGATATTGGTTTGAAGTTTTTCAATCATACGATGAAGTTCTTCGTCATTTTTATTTCGTTGCGCGTATCGCTTTAGAAAATAAGCAGTATTCCAAACGTAACTTAGATTGGGTTTTTCACTTTTAGTGAGCTCTTGCTTGCGCCGTAAATAATAACGCATTAACATTTGGAAAAACCCACTGGAAAGCAATTGTTTTTCATGCAAACTCACAAACTCCTCTTTCATTTCCAATGCTTTTTCAAGGGCACTCCATTGGAGGTTTATTTCAAATACATTTATCGCATTTTTAGTTGGAAATGGATTTGCATTTTGAAAAATATATTGTTTTGCTTTCGCTTCGGCAATACCCGCCTCATCAGCACCCTTTGCTATTGGGTATTTTGCTCCTATCATCGCAATTCCACCAGAAAGGGTAATATCATCTCGTCCACCCACAAATTCTACAAATCGATTTCTAACCTCACATGCAAAAAGGATTATTTTGTCCCATCGCCCAACAGCAAATAAATCATCACCGCCTGAATAAATGATGTTTACCCAAGATTTAAACGTATCGGAATTGCGAATGCTATTGATGTAACCACTAAAGAACAAATCCAATTGCGCACTAAGTGTAGCATAGGTTGCAATGTTCCGTTGGTTTTCCGGTATTCGGTTAATAAAAATATCACCGAGATTATCAATGTCCATACGCAATACTCCCAGGCGCTGGAAATTACTATTGCCGGCTAATTCTTCGTAGGTTTTTTCACTTTCATCCTTATTTCGTGCTTGATGATTTCCGCCATAAAACAGGTATCCATAACTGGCTAATTTTCCTTTCAAATTGTTAATACCCGAAAAAGAAGTTTCATTAATCATTTGTACCCGACATTGATCAAAAGAGGTAATCAGCCGGAATTCATCGTTATCACGCGTAAGTTGCCGTTTATCAAAAAGGTATTTATTTACGCCTAGTTTCAACGGTTGTAAATGTCTGCTCTTTTTTAAAGAAGGAGGTACTTTTCCTCCCTTGAATGAAATTAGGTAGTCGGCATCTTTTAATTCCTGCCCCAATAAAATTTGATTATAAATGGATTTAGAAACCATTACATCATCGGACAATTCTATAGCGTCTGACTCCAATAGGTTTAATCCGGTAACTGAACAAACTTTTCCTTTTTCATCAACCTGCTTAGGGGTAAAAAATTCATCAAAACTTTCGTAAATTAAACTTTCGTATCGACGCATTTTTTGTCGCCCGGTTTTTTCAGCTAAAAATCTCCAAACCTCGCCCAGGTTATTTGTTTCTTCAATTTTCCCATCCCAATCAAAGCGAATTTTATAGTTATTGTCGTAAGCAAAAGCAACATAATCCAGGCAAACGTATAGGTTTTCCTCTTGTTCAGCTTTTAGCGCCTTTGATATTTCTCGGTGTAAAATGGAAATTGATTCTTTGGTTTTTTTTGTGTTTGGCAATAGAATATATGCCTTTCCTCCACTGGAATATACGACGTGCCCGGTATGAAGTTCATTGTCGGAAATAATTGAGTCTAAAACGCTGTCTATGAGTAATTGTAAATAGAAAGATCGTCCTTTCAAACTTTTAGCTGCTTTGTTTCCGGCAATATCATAAATAAATTTTTGAATACCTGACAAATCAACACAGGCAAGTAATAGGGGTAGATCTTCGCTTGTTTTTAAACTAAGCTTATTATTGTCGTTAACCTTAAAAGCATTTTCAAAACTCTTTTCCTCACTCCATATAAATAGGCTATGTGCAATGGCCGCGGTTATGCGCAAATGATCATAAAGACAAACGCATGGAATGTCTTTTTTAAAGGTACTTGCAGGAATTGCTGAAGTGTATTTTTTTAGAACGAAATGCAGCGTATCCAAATAGGAGTTTAGCGCCTGTGGTGAAGGATCGTCTGCAACAGGTATCAATTCAATTTCCTCAACAAATGATTCCCATAAATTGGCGTAGTTCAAAGCATCATTTTCGTCAATTACCGGAAATACAGCGTTTTTATCTGCGGGGTTTTGCGCTTTCATGGGGGTGTAAAAATCTCGCTTGTCTTTTCCATTTAATTGTGAAAATATGGACAATAAAGGTACATTTTTAAAATAACGCCCCTCAATAGCCTCGGTTTCTTTTTGGGTTCTATCTATCCCTGACGCCCAGTGATCGGCCATTTGAATTAAACCTTGTAGCGGGGTTTCGGGGCGATGGTGATAAATAGATGCATTGATCAAATTATCCTGAGTTTTACCTTCCTGAAAAAAAGGATTAACCTTAAGTCCTAACTTACTTAAAGGTTTGGATAAATGCTGTGCAAAAAATTCATGTGTCCAAATAACATGTAAATGGGTAGGGAAAGAATAGCCACCAGTGTCTTTTTGTGGGCAAATAAAACGCGCCAATTCTTTTGACGTTGAGCTGAGTTCAGAGGACGCTTCATAGCCATTAGGGTCAGCTCTTTGCCAAAACTTGCCGATATCGTGTAAAAGAGCTGCTAGGTAAATCTCATTTTTTGTCATTTTTGTACATTTAAAAAGGTGTTTTTTTATTCGTTTTCATTTCTTCTACTACGTATATGTCTAACTACTCCAAACCCGGTACTGGTTCCCTTTCCAAGTCCAATTAAATTTGGGAAATAAATATTTGAAGCGATGATTACGTCAAAAGCCTTGAGTTTTACCTTTTTATAGGTAATGATTTTTTCACGCTTGATTTCTTGAATACTGGCTTTAATTTCCTTATCCACATTCCATTCAATTCCTTTAGCAAAACTCAAAACGTGGCCTACAAATATTTTTTCCAGCATAGGAATTCGCTCACTTAATCCATCCGCATTTAAATATCTTTTAAAATTATCTCCACTCAAAGGTAACCAGTTAGATATATTATAGTAGAATGTTTTGTCCCAAACCTGAATAAAAGGACTCGAAACATTAATATTGTCAATTTTTAGTTTAGAGGCATTTTCACCAATATGAATAATGTGGTCTTTTTTTAAAAACAATGCATATAATTCTTCAACACCATCATTCATGCATACAATATGCGCCTTTCCTCGTTTGGTTTTATATTGAATTAATGGATACCTGTAAACAAACTTATCCTCACCAACATGATTGTGAAAGGCAACATTTTCCCGGCCAACTAATTCAATGATAGCACCTCGAAACGCTGGAACCTCATAAGGTTTTAGGGGCAATGAAAATGTAACTTCGAGTAGTTTAGTGTTTGGCATTTTTTATCAGAATTATTTTCATCAAATATATCGAATTTATTTTTAATTATTGTGTCCACTCCAAAAAGGAAGATTTTGGCAGAAAGGTACTTTTTGGAGCAGACTCATAATTGGTTGGAAGGCAAATAAACAATTGTAGTTTGCAGCTAGTCTTCATTTGTCCACACTTGTTTATTCTTTATAAATGGCTAACAATTCATCAGCCCATTTTTGAATATCCATAGCTAAATGTTTAGGTTCTAAAACCTTTAAACCTGAACCGTAACTTAATAATTGCGATTTTAACTCATAATTTATTTTGAGTTGAAGTTGAATTTGCGTGTTTTTTTTTCCTTTTTTAATTATTTTTTGACTTCCGTGGATTGGTTTGGTACGGATATAATTCATGGTTTCATTTTTTACTGAAAGCAAAACACGGTGGGCATTATCTTCATTATTTACTGTTACACCAACAACATCTTCAAAGAAATCACGGAAATCAACAAAAGCATTTGGAATGTATTTGTTGTTAGAAGTGTTTAAACTTTTTATGCGATCCAAAGCTAAGTTACTTATGGACTCAACTTGTTTATTATGACCAAACAGAAACCATCGTTCGTTATATTGCTTTAAATAATAAGGGTGTATTTCTAATTTATTGGAAGATTTATGGGTAAAGGGTTTGTATTTTATCGATAAAACTCTTTTATTTTTAATAGCGTCGTAAATTTCAGCAAAGTGGTTTAACCCTTCCAAATATGGATTCTGAGCAAAAGACACAAAATGTTCGATTTCATCGTCAAGATTATCTCTTATACAAGTTAATTTAACTTTTGCTTCATTGAGCCAATAAAAGCCTGGCAGACCATGAAAATTACTCAATAGGAGAAGGGCTTCATCAATTATTTGCTTTTGACGTTCTCCAAGTGGTGAGTTCCTTATTGAGTATTCTTTATCACTGTATCGATAATATCTTTTTCGGTTCTCTCGCGCAGGGTGCTCCAATTCGATATTCCATCCTTGAGAACTTTCCATGAAACGCAAATCTTCATATACTTGCCTTTTTGAAACACCGCTGACAAAATGGTCTTGAATAAGTTCATTGTTAACTTCATCTACTAAATCTTCAATAAAGTATTTTCTGTATGGGTTCGACAAGCATCGATCTAAAATTGTATAGCGAATTAAAGCGTTTTTATTTTTCCCCATTGTTAAACTATATTTCTAAAAATAAAGAATTGCTGCATTAGTCCGGTTTTTTGTATGGTTAAAAATCCTGCCCACTAGAACAATCATACGTGACTCAAACTTCTTTTGAGCTCAGTTTTTTATTTGAAATGACCAAATTATGAATAAATAATAGAAAAAGCAGTTTTTATTCTACAGAAGATTTTAGTAATTATTGTATATTTTACGTATTAGTTTATATATTTAAAAGAAATTTATTGTGCTATTTTCTTTTAATATTAATTTTTAATTAAAAAGACGAAAGCTATATTTTAATTCTTGAAACCGTTGAGTTAAGCACATTTTTCAAATTAATTTTAGCAGTTTATCCCACAACCCCAACAATATTATTTTGTCAATTACACCAAAGGTTATACTTTTGCAACATAATTGCATTAAGCAAATTTAATTGATAACCTAAAAGTAAAGTAACATGAAAAAGTTTTCGTTTTTTGCCCTTTCCGCTCTATTGGTGATGGGGGCGTGTAGCAAGGATGATGAAGGGCCGGATACTTCCGCACCAAAGATTATCCCTGCCGATGGTCGGGACGCCATTAGACCCGCCCAAAACGAGGTTAGAAGTGCAACTTCAGGACACATGCATGTGCGGTTTAAAGTTGTTGACGAGGACGGTATCAATCAGGCTCGCGTGGATATCCATCACAGTTTTGATGGTCATTCTCACGGCAAGGGAACAACTTCCTCGGATTTTGAGCACTTGGACTACAGGAAGATTTACGAAGCTGAAGGCGCTACTGAACTCAATATTGACGATAATTTTGAGGATGTTTACTGGGAAGGTAGTAATTCCGTCATTGGGTCAGATAAACATGTGTTGGCAGGTCCCTATGATTTCGTAATTGATGCATCAGATGTAAACGGAAATCAAACTTCTTTTACAGATAACACTTCTTACCTCGCTAGATTCTGGATTGAGCGCAGTTACGCTCCACAAATCAGTGTGTCTAATTTACAGGACGGTGAACTGGAAGGTCAGCCCGGACAAAATCTCACGGTAGAAGGATTGATACAGCGCAACAGTGCCTCCAATTTGTCTTCAGACATCACTTTTGTTTGGGTGCGCCTTTACGAAGAGGATGACCACGATCACGATCATGGCCACGGAGATGATATTTATGAAAAAATGTGGGGTGAGTCACAGTGGAGAAGTAATGCTTCCGGTGGACAATTGCCCAGCAATACAACGCTGGATCTCTCTAGTATCCTTTCAGGCAGTAACGCCATTGAACTTCCTTCAAGTGGCGAGCACTTCGAATTGTTGATTTGGGTTGAAGATGCAAACGGTAATGTGTCGCAAAAAACGTATCACGTCCACGCACATTAAATTGGTCGTCCTACTTACTAACAAAAAAGCCGGTGGAAATTTCCACCGGCTTTTTTATGTCTAAAAGGTAATTATTCCTAGTTCAGACGGTTGCTAAGTTCGCTACCGGGTTTGAATTTGGCAACCTTCTTGGCGGCAATCTTGATGGTTGCACCAGTTTGTGGGTTGCGGCCTTCGCGAGCTGCTCTGTCAGAAACTGAAAAAGTACCAAATCCGATAAGTGACACTTTTCCTCCACTTGAAAGGGTGTTGGAAATGTTGTCGGTCATGGAATCTAATGCTTTTTTAGCAGCTGCTTTACTGATTCCTGCATCCTCTGCAATAGCGTCGATGAGTTCTGCTTTGTTCATTGTTTTCAAGTTTAATGATTAATACGAAACAAATATATTCGTTTTTCCTTACTATGCAAGGGTTTTTGTGTTTTTTTACTGCAATTGTTAATAAGTTGCATTATTTGTTAACAATCTGTAAGACCGTGTTTGTAAGTGTTTGTTTTTTAGGATTCTACTATTCGATATTGATGTCTCCTTCGGGCAATCCATTTAAAAATTCCCTGACAAACATGCGTTTTTTGCCCTGTGGTTGGACTTCCAGTATCTCAAAAGCGGCATTTTTTTTCTCAACAATCCATTTTTTGGTCCTTTTATGCGTTATTTTTTCGCCCGAATTTTCACATTCACCCAGCCATTCCGACCGCAAAATTTTTATCTCTTGCGCCCTTGGAAGTGTCATATAGGAAAAAGCACCGGGAAAACCACTGAGTCCTCTAATGTGATTGTGAATTTCAATGGCTGTCCAAGTCCAATTAATTCTACAATCCTCCCTGAAAATTTTAGGCGCCTTTTTTTCACTGTCGTTTTTTTGTGTCACAGGGGAAATTTCCCCAGCTAAATACCCATCCGCAGTTTTTACCACTAAATCCGCACCTAAATCCATCATCCGATCGTGTAATTCACTTGCGGTTTCGTTTATCCCAATCTCCATTTCACGCTGTAAAAAAATGGCCCCTTCATCAATTTTATCGTTTAATATAAAGGTCGTCACGCCACTTTTGGTCTCACCATTCATGATGGCTCTGTTGATGGGTGCCGCACCGCGATAATCTGGCAATAGGGAGGCGTGAAGGTTAAAAGTTCCCATCTTTGGGTGGGTATAAATGTCTTCGGGCAATTTTTTAAAGGCCACCACAACACCTAAATCTGCCTCGTATTGTTTCACCTTTTCGATGGCTTCCGGACTATTGAGCTTTTCCGGCGCAATTACGGGAATCCCCAATCGTTCTGCTGCCAGGTGTACCGCGCACTTGCGGGTTTTTAAACCACGTCCTGATGCCTTAGGTGGTGTCGTTAGGACTGCGGATATGGTGAATCCTGCGCTGTGCAGGGCTTCCAGACTGGCCACGGCAAAGTCGGGTGTACCCATAAAAATAATTCGGTAGTTTTTTCGCTCTTCTGCTGTCATAGGTGTAATTCTCCTTTTAGGTTTCGTTTTATTTGCTCATCAGCCAATAGCTGGTCGATGGTGGGCTCTAAGGCTTTTACGGTGCCCGCTTTCAAATCATCACAAATTTTCGCCAGGGTGGCCGGGCCTTTTTCCCGCAGGTACGTTAGGATATCTTCGGATTGAATCTCCCGGTTTCTGGTTTTGTTTTTTCGGCAAAAGTCACATCTACCACAACCACTTTCCAGTTCCTCTCCGAAATATTCCAGCAATATCGCCGATCGACATTTTCGCTCTTCCCGCATATAACCAATCATGGCTTCGACCCTTTGCTTGCGGGTTTCCGTATAATTGGTATAACCTTTCCGGTCAATTCGCAAATCTTTTTCCCGAACCCTGGGAAAGTGAAAAATCAATGCAGGCTTACCGGTAGATGCGGAATAGGAAAGCAATTTCTTTCCCGCGAGGTTTTTCAATACCTGCTTTACGTCAAATAGCGAAACCCCGGAACGGTCGGCCAGGTCGGCTTCGCGAATTTTTCGGTATTCTATATGTAGGGCCTCGTACATGCGCAGCATGGTTTTGATGACTTTCTCAGATTTCTCGTTGCGCAAACTTTCCGCGTATAATGCTTTGGGCGTGGAATTTATTTTTAAACGGGAGTGTTCCCAAAATCCGTCACTCATGGAGAGGATGCCTTCGCGGTCCATTACCTTTAGGGCTTCGTGGGCTTTACCTTCGTGGATTTTGTGTTTTCGGGTAAAATCAAAAAGGTCAAAACCATAGGGCTTTCCTTCGCCTCCTCCAAAAGCGATGCCCAAATAGCGATGTAATTGATCGTAAATGTTTTGGATTTCTTCCACGGTGGGGATGCTGCTGAGATGTTTTCGTCGCATGGTATGTTCATCACCATTGGCCACCAGCATGACGCCCCAGGCTTGATTGCCATCGCGCCCACCTCTTCCAGCTTCCTGAAAGTACTCCTCCGGACTGGGTGGCGCTTCCAGGTGTATGACCAACCGAACATCCGGCTTGTCGATGCCCATCCCAAAAGCATTAGTAGCTACCATTACCCGGGTCTTTCCCCGCATCCATGAAGCCTGATTTTCCGAACGTTCCCTGGGTTTCATGCCGGCGTTGTAGGGTAGGGCAGAGATGTTGTTTTTGCTTAGGATTTCGGCCAACTCGTAGGTGCGTTTTCGACTACGGGCATAGACGATTCCACATCCCTTCATTTTGTTGAAAATGTTGATC
The DNA here is from genome assembly GCA_020832345.1 of Cryomorphaceae bacterium. Lineage (GTDB taxonomy): Bacteria > Bacteroidota > Bacteroidia > Flavobacteriales > Schleiferiaceae > CSBr16-58. Next base: position 15,315 of record JAFIEY010000114.1, read on the forward strand.
AGATGCTTGTATTTGTCTTCAGTATAAAAAACGGAATAGGTAAGCTTGGGACGAAAAAAGCTCTTTTGGAAGACATTTTTTTTCCTGAATCCCAAATTTTCCTGAATGTCTTCCACCACCAAAGGCGTAGCGGTTGCGGTAAGCGCCATAATGGGAACTTCCTCACCGATGATGGGGCGCAATTTTTTGATTTCGCGAAATGGCGGTCGAAAATCGTGACCCCACTGGGAAATACAATGCGCCTCATCCACGGCAATCATACTTACATTGGTGTGATGTAAGCGATCAAGAAATCCACGACTTTGCAGACGTTCAGGAGAAACATAAACCATTTTATATCCGCCGGACTGCATATTGTCCAAGGCAATTTCCAGTTTTTTAGGTGGAAGTTCGGAGTGAAGGGCAATGGCCTTAACGCCCACTTTGTCGAGGTGCAAAACCTGGTCGTTCATCAGGGCGATGAGCGGGGAAACAACGATGGTGACACCGGGTAGGCAGAGTGCGGGCACCTGATAGCAAAGGGATTTCCCACCCCCGGTAGGCAATAGAGCGAGGGTGTCTTTTCCCGCCAAAATAGCGTTTATGATATCTTCCTGTAAGGCCCGAAAATTGTCGTAACCCCAGAATTTTTTCAGCACCTTATGTGGGGTGGGGTTTTTCATCTGAGGGCGTTCTCGGTTGTATTGATGACAAACTGTGTGCGTTCAGCTACGGTGCCTTCGGGAATTATTACGGGTAAATAGCCAAATTGGAGATAGGTGTGCATCAGTGCTTCATCAATGGCACAGGCATTTTTCCAGTCTTCCTTTCGCTGACCGTCGTTGGTGAAAATTTCTTTCCAGGGTCGCGCGATAAAAATCAAATCGTAGGTATGTTGTTTTATTTGGTTCAAAATCGTAGGTTCAATTTTTTGTCCATCGAGATATTGATAGGCCAAAATATCGATGAGGGAGCGATCGTAAAAATTCCAACCGTCCACAACCAGATTAAATTGCTGCAAACGCTTTTCCAAAACCCGTTGGGAAAAAGTCGCTAAATCCTGCCAGGGGGTAATATTGGTATTGTTATCCAAAGCGTGTTGGATGATTTCTCTGGAAACTTCGGGCAAGCAATGATGTCCCTGTGTTTGCAGGGCTTCAATGATGGTGGTCTTTCCGCTGGATGGACTACCGGTGAGAACAATCCTTTTGGGGTTTGGCATGGTGCAAAGGTAAGACGTCTTTGAAAGAAAAAACCAATCACTGGGCTTTTCGAGAGGAGGGGTGGTGGGTGATAAAAAACATATTATTCACTTGGTTCAATGACAGATGCCTTTTCCTCCAGCTGTTTTTGATAAATGCTAAAATAATACGATTTTAAATTCATAAGCTCTTGATGTTTTCCCTGCTCAATTATTTCACCGTTTTTCAAAACAATAATATGATCGGCGTGGGTCACGGAAGAAACCCGATGGGAAATAATAAAGGTGGTAATTTTTTTGGAAAAACTACGGATGGATCTCAGGATGTGTTCCTCGGTTTCTGTATCAACAGCGGAAAGACTATCGTCGAGGATGAGGATTTTGGGCTTTTTAATAAGTGCACGTGCAAGGGCCGTGCGTTGTTTTTGCCCCCCTGAAAGCGTCACGCCGCGTTCGCCCAGCCGTGTTTCGTAGCCGTTGGGAAAATCCAATATATTATTGTGTAAACCCGCCAGTTTTGCGGCAGCTTCCACATCCTCTCTGGTGGCATGATCTACACCAAAGGCAATGTTGTTGTGCAGGGTATCCGAAAACAGAAAGACATCCTGAGGCACAGTGCTGATTTGTTCCCTATAGGCTTCAAGGTTGATTTTGCCTAATGGTTTTCCGTCCACTAGGATGTCACCTTTAATGGGGTCAAACAGTCGGGTTTGCAGCGCAGCAATGGTCGATTTTCCGGATCCGGTTTCCCCGATAATGGCCAGGGTTTGTCCGGGTTTTACGTGAAAAGATACCCCGCGAATGGCCTTGATGCCGGTATGCTCATAAGTGAAATGGACATCTTTCCATTGGATGTTGCCAAGTACGGTCAGAGGTTCTTCGGTGGGATTTACAATATCCGGTTTTTCGTCAAGGAAATGATTGAGTCGTTCCATGGAGGCTTCGGCTCTTTGAACAATTGAGGTGACCCAACCAATGGAAGCCACCGGCCAGGTAAGCATATTCACATACATGATGAACTCGGCAATATTACCGATGGTGATATTTCCCCCAATGGCCTCCAATCCCCCAATGTAAATAATGATGATGGTTGACATACCGACGAGTAGGAGCATCAAAGGGCCAAAAAGCGCATTTACCCGGTACAGTTTTTCATTTTTATCAAAATAAATATCTGATTGTTCGTCGTATTTGCCGGCTAGGTATTCCTCTTTTACATTGGCTTTGAGAACGCGAATTCCAGAAAGGGTTTCCTGAACAAAAGTGCTGATGGTTGAAAGTTGCGCTTGCACCTGTTCGCTTCTCCGGTTGATGAGAAAACTTACCTTATATATAAGGTATGATAAAATGGGAAGCGGGACAAGGGTATAAAATGTGAGTTTAGGGTTGATGGCCAACATTCGATTGACCACAACGATGACCAAAATAGAGGTATTGATACCGTACATCAGCGCGGGGCCCAAATACATCCTGACCCGACTTACATCTTCACTGATTCTGTTCATTAAGTCCCCGGTACTGTTTGCACGAAAAAACCGCTGACTGAGTTTTTGATAGTGGTTGTAAACCGAATTTTTTAGGTCGTACTCGATATGGCGCGACATCACGATGAGGGTTTGTCGCATAAAGAACATAAAAACACCCTTGAGCAAAGCCGAACCGATGATGATTAGACCATAAAATAATATTAATTGTTGGGTTTCTTTTCTAACGCCGGTGGTGCCTTCTTCGGCATTTACCCGGATGGCTTCCTCCACAGCGTTAAATGATTCCCTGACATATTGTGGCGGAATGACGCTAAATAACACCGAAATGGTAACGAAAAGAGTGCCCCCCAAAAGATGCCATTTGTATTTTAGAAAATAAGGATTTAGCGTGAATAAATGCCGCATGAGCGATATTTGTTAATGTTGTTTGCTGTAGCCGTCTTTTTGGGGTATTTTCGCGCCCTGAAAAAGCACGGAGAAAAATCCCATGCAAAGGTAATTCCGTAGCACCCTTTTTTGTTTAAATATTCAAGAAAAATAGTCAGTCCACTTATAAGTAAAGTGAAAAGGCGCATAACTTTAAATCTTAATCACCATGAATTCAGTTTCTCCCGCAGTTGAAGTTCAGCCATTGGTTTTCTCCAATCCTTCATTTAAAGATCACGAACAAGTTGTTTTTTGTCACGACAAGGAAAGTGGACTAAAGGCTATCATTGGCGTTCACAGTACAGTTTTGGGCCCCGCCCTCGGTGGTACCAGAATGTGGGCTTATAATAATGAGGCCGAAGCGCTACGCGATGTTTTGCGTTTGTCACGCGGAATGACATTTAAAGCCTCCATCAGTGGATTGAATCTCGGCGGTGGAAAAGCCGTCATCATCGGAGATAGTCGCACCCAAAAAACCGAAGCCATGATGCGTGCCTTTGGTCGCATGGTGGATCGTCTTGGTGGAAATTACATCACGGCTGAGGATGTGGGCATCGGCACCAAAGACATGGAATACGTGAAGGCTGAAACCAATCACGTCACCGGAATCCCCATCGAAATGGGAGGAAGTGGCGATCCGTCACCGGTTACTGCATACGGAACCTACATGGGAATAAAAGCTTCGGCCAAGTACAAATGGGGAAATGACAACCTCAGTGGAAAAAAAGTTTTGGTTCAGGGTATTGGTAATGTTGGTATTACACTAGTCAAACACCTCACCGAAGCCGGTATGGAGGTTTTTGTTCAGGACATTCATCAGGATAGAATTGCTGAAGCGGTAAATATGTATGGTGCTAAAGACTATACCGGTGAATTCGCCGAAGCTGATGTGGATATTTACGCTCCTTGTGCATTGGGCGCCACTGTGAATGACGAAAGCATTGAGAAATTCAAGTGCAGCATCATTGCGGGAGCGGCAAACAACCAGCTAAAAGATGAAGTAAACCACGGTATAGCTCTTCAAAAGCGCGGTATCTTATATGCGCCTGATTTTCTCATCAATGCCGGTGGACTGATCAACGTTTACTCAGAAATTGCCAAATACGATCGCGCAGAAGCCATTCGACGTACCGAGGGCATTTACGATACTACTTTGGAAATATTCCGCCATGCCGAAACCAAAGACATTACGACCCACCAGGCTGCACTTGAAATTGCACAGGCCAGGGTAGATGCTGCAAAATAAAAATGAATTAAAAATGGTTCGATAACGTTAACATTTTTAGCGTGCTTATCGGTCTTGTTTCCATTTATGTGGTTAGAGGATAACGTTATCGGACTGTTTTATTCCATTTAAAAAAACCGGGATTCCCGGCAGACACAAATCATATTATTTTCATAATCACTATCGCTCTTTTACATGCTTACCAGACGTCAACTTCGAATTAAGGCCATGCAGGCATTTTATGCACACCACCTTACGGGCGGTTCCATGCAAAAAGCCCTCAATGCGCTTGAAGATAGTCTTGAACAAGTGTTTAAACTCTTTTTACTAGAGATGAAAGCACTTTCGGAATTTCATCGTTTTGAGGAAGAAAGATTTGAACGCGGAAAAAAGAAAAAAATGCCCAACCCGGAGGATTTAGTGCCCAATACCAAGTTTTTGGATAATCCCCTAATGGCAAAAATTCGACAAGACACGAAACTCAACCAATTATTCGAGGAACACACCGTTCGTTGGGGTGATGACCGGGATGCGTTACAGGCTATTTACAAAAGGTTTATAGAAAGTGAGCTTTACCAAACCTACATGGATTCCGATTCTAAAGATGAGGAAGCCCATCGGGAATTTGTCATCCAGCTCTACACCGTTTTTTTTGCCCACAACAACGATGTGCATGCCATGTACGAAGAGCGCAATATGCACTGGACAGATGATTTGGAGGCGGCACAAATGATGGTTTACCATTGTTTGAAAAATTCTACCCTTGCCGGGGAATCGGGATTGGATGTGCCTAATTTGTTCAAAGATCAAGATGATGAGGATTTTACTTTGGAATTGCTTCGAAAGTGCATTCAAAACGAAGAATATTTTGAAGAACTTATTGTAAATCAAACCAAAAACTGGGAAGCCGACCGCATTGCAGTAATCGATAAATTATTGATGAAACTTGCTCTGGCGGAGTTGATATACTTTTCACAAATTCCCATCAAAGTTACCTTTAACGAGTATATCGAATTAACCAAACTATTTAGCACTACCCGATCTGGGAACTTCATCAACGGTGTTTTAGACAAGTTGGTGGAACAGCTTAAAGAATCCAAGCAAATAAGGAAAATAGGTAGGGGGTTGATTTAATTTAGATTTGGTGTTCCGGACGATTTTCGGTATTCGTGGAAGTTTCGTAAGACCGGAATCATTTGGTTCGCGGTCTTTTTTGTCCTGTAAACATTCTGGTAATCGGGACGTGGTAATTGACAATGGACAGTTGACAATGTGGGCGACGAACTGTTTTCGGTATTCGTGGAAGTTCCGGAAAACCGAGAAAATTGGCCATCGTTTTTATAATTTCACCACATAAACCAACCCCGTAGGGGTGTCGATGATTATAACAAAATGACACCCGAAACACACGAACCAACCCCGTAGGGGTGTTTATGATTATAATAACGCCAACCCACTCGAACCACGCGAACCCCGTAGGGGTGTTGATGATTATAATAACGCCACCCACATGAACCATGCTAACCCCGTAGGGGTGTTGATGATTATAACAACGTCACAAACACGCACGCACCTACTAGCTCCGTAGGAGCGACCGAAATACTTGCCCCAGGTTTTAACCTGGGGGAAAGGAGAAAAGACACCAACCTTGCACTATATCCCGAAACCAACCTCCGACCTCCGACTTCCGACTTCCGACCCCGCAAATAACATCCACAATCCAAACCGCGCCCCACATCATTCCCGAAACCAACCCACCCAAAACTTAAAATAAACTTTTATTATATGTTTTATTTTTATAGTTTTTCAACATTAATACAAAATTTTAATGACAAGAAAACTCGCTTTTTTTACCTACCCGTATTTTCCACTCGCCAATTTCAATTTTTCGGATATTCGATTTCTCAACTTTGGTGGTCCCAGCACTTCTATGGCGTCTCCAAATCCCAATATCAAACGCTCCAACTCAAAGTTCAACTGTACGCAAATGGTGATGATGATACTTCGATCGTCAAATTCTTTTTCTAATTTTTGACTGCGATGCAAAGGCTTCGTTAGCACATACGGGGCGTTTCCGGAATTGACTTTTAACGTTACGGTGCGAACACGGGCGCTTTGGCTAACCGTAACGCCATAGACTTTATCGAAATGTGCGTCGAGATCAAATTCTTCTTCAATATACTGGGTCTTAAAGTCGAAGTCCAAACGTATGATGCGATCCAGCGCAAGATTCTGAACGGGATTCTTTTCCGTACGTTTGCCCAACATAAACCATCGGTTGTTGAACTCTTTCAACGCAAATGGATGAAAGACAAAAGTGTTTGCATCACGTGCGGTAAAAGACTGGTAGGTCACCACCAAAACAACCTTTTTGATAATCGCCTGATAAATCTCGTCGAGAAAATGAAGTCCTTTTAGCTGTTCGTTTTTATCAAAATGAATCACCTGACGGGTTTGGTTTTTTTCCGAGTAAATCTTGTCCTCCAACCTTTGAACAATATCAGATACATCGCTAAACAAAGAGAAGTCTTTAAACTGCTTGAGCATAGACACCGCCTCAGTAAGTGTATCGATATCGGATTCATTTAGTGGTGTATCCGTAATGGTAAACCCGTCCTCCGCATAGCGATAATACTTTCGATCATATACTTCAATAGGTGCATTATACCCCAATTTTTCGCTGCGCATTATCTGAATATCCAGTTGCACCGTTCGCTTACTGATGGGCACGTTTTTGCCTTCAAATTCGTATAATGCATCCGAACAAGCCGTAATTAAATCCTCCAAAGTCCATTTTCGATAGTGGTTTTGCAAACACTTATCTATTGTTTTATAGCGTATTAGGGCGTTTTTATTCTGGGGCATGAGATAATTTTCCGCAAATTAATATAATAATTTTCAACTACGCAAATAGATTGCGTAGTAGTTTCGAAACATTTGCCCATTCAAAATTCAAATACCATGAAAACGATTACCGGAAAAGATTTGCGCAACTTGGGATGGGAAGAAAACCCCAGTCTGGGAAAAGCCCTTGAGCTGATCAACCAAAACGAAAACGCTGTGGAGCTCAACACCCTCAAGCTGGTTTACGTAAACCCGGAGGACTTTACCGACAACCCGGTTTTTGGTGAAATTGCAAACATGCTCATCGATTTCCGAAAAACCCCAAAAGATGAAACCATTCAAATTGCGGAATCACCTTTACCCTATCGCAAGTACGGTGAGCAGCACATTGAAGACGGTGCCAAACGACAAATGGAAATAGCGATGCGATTGCCCATTACCCACAGTGGTGCACTTATGCCAGATGCGCATCAAGGTTACGGTTTGCCCATAGGTGGTGTGTTGGCTACCAACAACGCCATCATTCCTTATGGTGTAGGAGTGGACATCGGTTGCCGCATGGCCTTATCGGTATTTGACATGCAAGAGGAGGATTTTGTCATCCACCACGACAAGTTTAAGCGCGAACTCATCGCCCATACACGTTTTGGTGCCGGGCACGGTTTCGTGCGAAAGTACCGAACGGATCACGAGGTACTGGATCGAAATGAGTTTACCGAAAACCCCTTTATCGGGCAGCTTAAAGATAAGGCGTGGAGTCAATTGGGTTCCTCCGGGGGTGGCAATCACTTTGTTGAATTTGGCATATTAAACTTTGCCAAGGACGATGTTGAATTAAACATTCCCAAGGGAAATTATGTCGCACTCCTTACCCACTCAGGTTCACGCGGACTTGGAGCAACCATTGCCGGCCACTACACAAAACGGGCCAAGGAGGTTTGCAAACTCCCCGATGAAGCGAGAAACCTTGCCTACCTCGATCTGAATTCCGCGTTGGGACAAGAATATTGGACGGCCATGAATCTCGCCGGTGATTATGCCTCAGCGTGCCACGAAGTAATCCACGACAAACTGATCAAAGCGCTTGGATTGATTTCGCTGGCCAAGGTTGAAAACCACCACAATTTTGCCTGGAAAGAGACCATCAACGGCGAAGAAGTCATCGTACACCGAAAAGGTGCAACTCCGGCAGCCAAAGGTGTGATGGGCATCATTCCCGGCAGCATG
>JAFIEY010000118.1 GCA_020832345.1 Cryomorphaceae bacterium
TTATGTTTTTTTATTTTTGTTATTTGTTGTGTGTTTTATTTCGGTTTAATGGTTGAACGGGTTTTTTTATTTGGTCTTTTTATGTTGATTTTTATATAATTGTTGTAATTTTTTTTTATTATTTTTACAACAGTGATAGACCAAGCAATTATAAAATGGTTTGGGCGCACGACAGGAAACAACATTAATAAATAAGCACTATGAAGACATTCATTTTAAAAATTTTCATCGTTTTTATAACACCAGGATTAATCGGTAATATTTCCGGTAGAAGTCTTTGGCCCATTGCGTTATTGCTTGCAATTGCTTTCGCTTATTTTATTTTTGAAAACAGAGAAAAGGGAGAAGAAACGTCCAGGCACTGAGGAAAATGAACCAAACAAGTTTTATATGCAGAAGATATCTACTTACTAAATGAGGTTAAATCTATTTGGGTTTTTGGTTTACCTTCATTTTAAACGCACCTTTACGGGTGCGTTTTTTTATCCTTTTACTTTCCATTTCCTGTCCTTAGAAAACAACTTAAAAGCTTGTCTTTGATTGCCTTGGAGTATTAAAATTCCATCTTTAAAAGAACCGCCAACACCACAATGCTGTTTTATTTGTCTTTCTGTTTCTTTTGGTAATTGATTATTCCTCCAACCTTCTACAACAGTGACTGGTTTTCCGCTACGACCCTTCTTTTCATAACGCATTACCAATGATTCTCCTTCGACTGAATCTTCTTCAGGAGAAACAAGGTCTTCCAACGCTGCAAAGGGATTCCAGCCGGGAGAAGTGCTGTAAACGATACCTCCGTTTTCACCTTTTGCAGAATGCTTTTTAGATTTTTTCGCCATAATCAAGATTTTTTTATAATCGGATTTTTGCTCAGAAATTATGCACCACAATTTTCCAAAAAGTGGAGGGATTATCCAGTTTGTGGAGTACAAGGTGCGTTGAATCAAATTTTGACTCTGCGCCAAAAAGTCCCTTTCTTCCAAAATTTTCCTTGTCGGTATATTTTTGAATCCTCACTAACATAAATTTAGCTCTGGTTCAAAAATCCCCTCGTTTTTGATTGAAATCTTCCTTTTTAGGGTGGACTTAATTTTGTATTTATACAGAAAACGCGGATTTACTAAAAATTCCGCGTTTTCTGTTAATGGCTACATGTTTCGTCGATATTGTCCACCAACTAAAAACATCGCTTCAGTTAAATCACCCAAAGTACAAACCTTTGTTGCTTCCATTAGCCTATCAAAAAGATTTTTGTTTTGTATCGCTGAATGCTGCAATGCGCTAATTTCCTCCTGGGCTTTTTTGTCAAACATGTCCTTGAGGTTTTCGGCTGTTGCTATTTGGTTTTCCTTTTCATCTTTGGTGGCACGAATAACCTCCTTGGGTAAAATGGTTGGAGAACCCTTTGAACTCAAAAAGGTATTTACCCCGATAATGGGGTAGTCTCCATTGTGTTTTAAGGTTTCGTAATAAAGTGATTCTTCCTGGATTTTTCCACGCTGATACATGGTTTCCATGGCACCGAGTACGCCTCCGCGCTCAGTTATTCTGTCAAATTCAAGTAAAACTGCCTCTTCTACCAAATCCGTTAAGTCTTCTATGATAAATGAACCTTGTATTGGGTTTTCGTTTTTCGCCAAGCCCAACTCTTTATTGATAATCAACTGGATGGCAACTGCCCGACGAACACTTTCCTCCGTAGGGGTGGTAATGGCCTCGTCATAGGCGTTGGTGTGCAGACTGTTACAATTGTCGTAAATGGCATAAAGTGCCTGTAAAGTCGTTCGAATATCGTTAAAATCAATTTCTTGCGCGTGCAAAGATCTCCCGGAGGTTTGAATGTGGTATTTCAACATCTGTGCACGTGGGTTGGCTCCGTATTTTAGTTTCATCGCCTTGGCCCATATCTTTCGCGCTGCCCGTCCGATTACGGCGTACTCCGGATCTATTCCGTTGGAAAAGAAAAAGGATAGGTTTGGACCAAAATCATTGATGTCCATGCCGCGACTCAGATAATACTCGACATAAGTAAATCCGTTGGCCAGGGTAAAAGCCAACTGGGTAATTGGATTGGCACCGGCTTCTGCAATGTGATACCCGGAAATGGAAACGGAGTAAAAGTTCCTTACCTTATTTTCAATAAAATAAGATTGAACATCGCCCATCAAGCGCAGGGCAAATTCAGTACTGAAAATACAAGTATTCTGGGCCTGATCTTCTTTTAAAATATCAGCCTGTACCGTGCCACGCACCACACTGAGCGCTTTTGCCTTGATGTTTTCGTATATATCTAAAGGTAAAACCTGATCTCCGGTTACCCCCAATAGCATCAGACCCAATCCGTTGTGGTTTTCCGGCAAGGTGCCCCGATACTTGGGTCTTTTCTCTTCTTTACCTTTATATATATGTGCAATTTTTTTCTCTACTTCATCTTCCAATCCATTTTCCAAGATGTATAACTCACATTGCTGGTCGATGGCGGCATTCATGAAAAATCCCAACAACATGGGCGCCGGTCCGTTGATGGTCATGGAGACCGAAGTGGTTGGGTCACAAAGGTTGAATCCGCTGTACAGTTTTTTTGCGTCGTCGAGGCAGCAGATGGATACACCGGAATTACCGATTTTTCCGTAAATATCCGGACGGCGTTCGGGATTCCTTCCGTAGAGGGTTACTGAATCAAAAGCGGTGGATAACCTGGCTGCGGGCATACCTTCGCTCAAATAGTGAAAGCGCTTGTTGGTTCGCTCCGGGCCACCCTCTCCGGCAAACATCCGTGTAGGATCTTCACCTTCTCTTTTGAAGGGGTAAATTCCTGCTGTATAAGGAAATGCACCGGGAACATTTTCCTGTAATTGCCATTCGAGTAAATCTCCCCAACCTTTATATCTCGGTGTACTAATTTTGGGAATTTGAGAATGGGACAGCGACTGGGTATGGGTTTTTATTTTTAATTCCTTATCCCTTACCTTAAATATGTATTCAGGATCTTTGTATTTTGCCACGAGATCTGGCCAGTTTTTTATTAACTCCTTATTTCGCGGATCTAAATCTAATTCGATTCGGGCATATTCTTCCTGAAGTTTTTTGATCAAGCGATCTTTATCTTCCATCTGACTGGAAGACAAATGTTCCATGGTTTCATGGAGGTTGTAAAGCTTTTGGGCGACGAGTCCCTGATCTTTTGCCCAGCCATTGTATTTTCGGTTCTCTTCCGCAATTTCGGAGAGATAACGCGTGCGGGCAGGAGGGATGATGAATATTTTCTCCGACATTTCCTCACCAGCATCAAAGGTGCTTTTTAAATCCGCGCCACACTTTTTCACCAAAGTCCGGATGATGTTGCGATAAAGTTTGTTCATCCCGGGGTCGTTAAACTGGGAGGCAATGGTGCCAAAAACCGGCATCAATTCGGCATTGGTGTCCCAAAGTTGGTGATTTCTTTGGTATTGCTTTTTTACGTCGCGCAATGCATCGAGCGCGCCACGTTTGTCAAACTTGTTGAGCGCAATGAGATCTGCGAAGTCCAACATGTCAATTTTTTCCAATTGTGTTGCCGCACCGTATTCCGGGGTCATTACGTAAAGTGAGGCATCGGAATGCTCGAGAATTTCCGTGTCACTTTGACCAATTCCCGAGGTTTCTAGTATAATAAGGTCAAAACCTGCGGCTTTTAAGATATCAACGGCTTCATGTACATATTTTGATAAAGCGAGGTTGCTCTGTCGGGTAGCCAGTGAACGCATATAAACCCTGTCGTTGTTGATGGCATTCATCCGGATTCGGTCGCCTAAAAGAGCGCCACCGGTTTTGCGTTTTGAGGGATCCACCGAAACTATACCCATTTTCTTGTCGGGGAAATCGATGAGAAAGCGACGAACCAACTCATCCACGAGTGAAGATTTTCCTGCACCACCAGTCCCTGTAATGCCCAGTACTGGTGTGTTGGTTTCCGCAGCTTTTTTGCGAATAGAAGCGAGTATTTCCGCAGATTCTTCGGGATAATTCTCAGCGGCAGAAATGGTTTTCGCGATGGCACCCCATTCGTCGGTTGATAGTTTTCCCGCTTCACCATTGAGGTTTTCTCCGGTAGGGAAGTCAGCTTTTTGTACCAAATCATTTATCATTCCCTGAAGACCCATGGATCTACCATCATCGGGGTGGTAGATTCGAGTAATGCCGTAATCTTGAAGTTCCTTAATTTCCTCAGGCAGAATGGTGCCACCACCACCGCCAAAAATTTTGATATGTCCTGCACCTTTTTCATCGAGTAAGTCGCGCATAAACTTAAAGTACTCCGTATGTCCCCCCTGATAAGAAGTCATCGCGATGGCTTGTGCATCTTCCTGGATGGCCGTATTTACAACTTCTTCAACACTGCGGTCGTGCCCCAAATGAATAACCTCACATCCGGTGGATTGAATAATTCTACGCATGATGTTGATGGCGGCGTCGTGACCGTCAAATAAGGAAGCCGCAGTTACTATTCTAACTTTGTTTTTTGGTTTGTACGCGTTTATTACGGGATGCATATATGTATTGTTTATTGAGCGCCAAAATTACGGCACATGCCTGAGAGAAAAAACCAAACTGCGCTTTCAGTTTTTATTTGAAATATCTTAAATTATACTGACCCTTTGAGGGTGATTAAAGTAGAAGTCTGCTTCAAAAAGTCCCTTTCTGCCAAAATCCACCTTTTCAGAATATTATTTAATCCTCACTAACAGCTAGTTTGCTCTGGTTTAAAAATCCCCTCCGCATTGATTTCGATTGAAATCATCCTTTTTGGAGTGGACTCAATTTTTAATTTTCCTAATAAAAATGGGTATTTGATAAAGAAAGATTCAGGAAAACATATTAGCATCACCACTTTAAAATTATTGTAAGATAAAAAAAATAGTCTATTTGGAAACTTAGCTTTAAGTTTGTCGAACAATAACCAAAAATTAATTTTACCCATGAAAAAGATTTTACTCTTTACTACAACGGTATTTAGCTTCTCGGCTTTCGCTCAGATAACTGTACCGCATGATCATTTTGACGTGCCTATATCACCGGATACGGCTTTTTCTGTATCGTTCATTCCCGGTAGTAATCCCATTCCACTTCCAACACACGGTGCGCAACAAAACTGGGATTATTCGGACTTTTCGCCCCAAGGCACAATTTTCAATAGTTATTTACCTTACGACAACAACCCTAATTTCCCCAACGCCACTGGAATGAATTTCTATAATCCCATGCTTGGTTCTCTGCAAATTATGGGAAGTAGAAGTTATGTAATTAAAGATAATAACGGTTTTTACAACAACGGGTTCGAAACCATGGAAAATTCTTATGGGATTGGGTCAATGTCAGGAAATCCCGGTGATACGCTTTACATGCTGAACTCGTTTAACAATTACGGTTTAAACTCAAGTTATATCGAATATCCAATTGATGAGAATTCAAGTTGGAGTTCTACGGTAATTGCCGATACGGATTTTGAACTTACAGTTGCTGCATTTATGCTAAATCGAACACCCGGAATCATTAGACAATACACGACTCGTGAAGACGATGTTATGGGTTGGGGATTATTAACCGTAGGCACTACAAGTATTAATCAATACCCTTCTTTATTGGTTAGAGAAACCGTAACTTTTGTGGACAGTTTCTTTCTTGGTGGGCAGCCTGCACCAGAAGCCTTATTGCTCGCATTTGGTTTAAATCAAGGAGAGACTGTTCAAACACACAGGTACTATTTTGTCACTTACGATCCAATTGCCGCAAAAAATCGCACGACTGCTTTGAGCTTAAATTTGAATCAAAATGGAACTGAGGTAACGAGTGGTTCGTATCACGATGCACATTATAATACCATCAGCATTGACAAATTTGCCAAAAAGATGCAGCCAAAGTTGTATCCAAATCCGGTAAGTGAAGAGGGTCGCTTTAATGTATCATTTAATCAGCCATTGGAAAATAATCTTACAGTTGAAATTATTTCAATGGGCGGAGCAGTGGTAAATGCTACTCGCTTAAACGCAGGTGCCAGTGAATATGAATTAAATTTGAATCGCAGCGCAGCCGGATACTATACACTCCGCTTTGTTGATGATAAAGGTGAGGTTGTTTATATTGACAAAGTTCTAAAAAAGAACTAAATATTTCCACCCTTTTTTATTTAAAAGACGGCCCCATTAGCCGTCTTTTTTTATGCCCTAATTACTTCTCCTAATTGTAATTTTTTCACCTGTTTTTCAAAGGTCGTACACAGTGATTTGCGCACCTTTAGGTGAAGTACAACTTCCTCAGTCATTTCTTGATTGTGCAATTGAATTTGAAAATCGTCAATCAACCGAAGTGCCTGGTCATAATTTGTGTATTGAAGTGTCCAACGGTAGGCGTGGGACAAAAAGAAATTTGTTTTTTTGGCATTGGTAATTGCCGATCTAGCAGCTTCCTTATACGCATGAATCAAGCCGGAAACCCCCAGTTTTGTGCCACCGAAATAACGAACCACGACTACTGCTGAGTGGTGTAGTGCCTCCGATTGAATTTGTCGCAGAATTGGCGTACCCGCACTGTGCTTTGGCTCCCCATCATCCGAGGCGCGGTAAACATCCGTTTCGGGAGAAAGTCTATAGGCAAAACAGTAGTGCCGTGCTTTGGGATGTTGTTTTTTTATTTCAGATAAATACGCGTTAAAAGCTTCCGCATCCTCTACAGGAAATGCAAAACCGTAAAACTTACTACCTTTTTCTTTGTACAAACCTTTACCTGGTTTTGAAAGTCGGGTGAAGTTGTCTTCAGACATTGCTAAGACATTTTTGCCGTGGCGTTTTTGGCCTGTAGATACATTGCATGAAATCGAGTTTCTACCTCAGAAATAAAGGAGGAGTCCATCATTTTCTTTATTCCCTCTAAACCACCGGCAGATTCTTTAGAGAAACGAAAACCCTGTTTCATCGGACCCGCTTCAAACTCTACGTAAAAATGCTTTTCTAGGGTGTAAATAATTATCCGCATATTGGGATGGGCAATGGTATCGACAACTCTCATAATTGAACTTTAATATTGAAATTCAGCAGGCGGTTGGTGAGGAAATTGGGAACTGCATACTGCCGCGATGTACTTACGTCCGGATTGGAAGAGTTGATTTCACGGATCCATAAATAGGATATGGTATTGCGAATGCCCAAAAGGTTGAATACATCGAGACCAACAGTGACACCTTTGAACTTATTTAAAAAATCCCACTTAGCGGTTTCGTTTTCCTTTTTCATAATTTTATAAACACCTATATCAACTCGACGATAATGAGAAATTCGAAAGATGTTTTCGGAAGGATTGGCACGGGGAGGCTGAAAAGGTTGACCCGTACCGTACATGGCCGTCACACTGATTTTCCAACTATCGTCTCCGGGGAAATGATCCTGAAAAAAAATGGAGGCGTTAAAAAATTGATCGGTGGGGCGGGGTAGGTAACCGAGTTCGGGAAATGCGTCAAACTTTTCCCGAATGGTCATCATAGAAATGCTCAACCATGATTCAACACCCCTCACGAATTCACCGTGAATGCGGAAATCAACGCCGGCGGCATATCCCGCTGCGTCATTTTGCGCCGAATACCTCAGTCGCACGTTTTCCATTTGATAGGTAACCAGATTCTGCAAATCTTTGTAATACAGCTCCGTGACCAAGCGAAAATCCCGATCCCACATATTGAGAATATGGTCGTTGCCCAATACAAAGTGGAAAGCTTGTTGTGCCCGAATATCTCGATTGATATTTCCACCTAAATCGCGCATTTCGCGGTAAAATGCGGGTTGGTGGTAATACCCGGCGGAAACTCGGAAAATCATGTCGGAGTCTTTGAAGGGCTTTGCTTTAAGTGTGGCTCTCGGGCTCACTACAGTCTGGCCATTGAGCGACCAGTGGTGAGCACGTACGCCCATCGAATAGCTAAATTCCCTTTTGCCCCATGTCCATTTTCGTTGATTTTCAATAAATCCCATTACGCGGTGGGAGAAAACGGAAGCGCGAGAGTCAAAGCTTTCAAACATCCGTAACCCGTCTATGGGGGAATTGACCAAAACAATTTCGTTGTCGTCGGAGCGGGTAATATTTATCTCCGGCTGGTGAGGCACACTGTAACCGGTAGAGTCGATGTATTCCCATTCTTTATACCGGTCGCGAATATCTTCATACTGCCATTTTACGCCAACGTTCCAAGTGCTTTTTTCTGTTACCACAGTAGTATTTAAGTCCAGGTTTGCCACGATGGCGTCTAATCTGTTTCGGGCAAAATTGTGAAATCCACCAGTACCGCGAAGAAAGTCAATTTCCCCAAAATTATCGGAACCCAAATCATTGTCAAGTTCGGAAAGCCGGTATGCGCCAATGACATCGAAATACTCCTGTTCCACACTCTGATATACAGAGGTGGAAATTTGTGTGCGGATATTTTTCCGAGGTTTCCAAACGGCGCTTAAGGCGTGGAAGTTTGTCTGAAAATCATAATCTTCCACACCGTCAAAAAATACATTTAATCGCAGTGCTTGCTGAAAGGATCCAAAATCCGTTTGCCGCGAGGTGGGTTGAACCAAATACACATTTCGGCTCACATTACCCAAATAACTCAGTGTAAAATTATCTGTAACCGAATAGTTTAGGGAAGCTTGGATATCAGTAAATCGAGGTTGGAAATCGGCTTCCGTATCCATGGAGCCCAGCAGCATGGAATTTTGGCGGTAGCGAACACTCACCAAATAATCAAAGCGCTTGTTTTTACTCACATCTTCAATGGTAACTGCGCCACCCAGCATACCGGCGCTCATCCTCAACCCAAATTCGGTGGGGCGACGATACTTGATGTCCAAAACGGAAGACATTTTATCACCGTAACGGGCATCAAATCCACCCGCAGAAAAATCAACACTTTGAATCATGTCGGAATTGATGAAACTCAATCCTTCCTGCTGTCCGTTTCTAACCAAAAAGGGGCGATAGACTTCGATTCCGTTTACATACACCAAATTTTCATCAAAATTACCGCCGCGAACAGAGTACTGTGAGCTGAGTTCATTTCGGGAACTCACCCCGGCAAAGGTTCGTAAAATCCCCTCAACACCACCAGTTGGCCCCACAAAAGCCTCGATGGTTTTTATATCAATTTGGGTTTGGTTTTCCATTCGGTCACGACTGGTGACATCAACCGCCTCTAATTCCGTAGAGGACTTTACCAATCGGATTTTTATAGTATAAACCTTTTTAGAAACGATATCCAGAGAAACGGTATCTGAATAATAATCGGGTTTGGTGAAAATGACTTTTTGTTCACCCACCTGATTGGTCAATAGGGAAAAAGATCCCTTTGCGTCCGAAAGGGTAGAATCAGAAAGTATTTTAACCTGAACATTTTCCAGGAAAACGCCTTCGTTGGTTCTAACTACGCCTTCTACAATTGATTGGGCAAAAATATATGGGCTGGTCGAAAATAAAACACAGCACAAAAAGCCTTTGATAAAAAATTTCAAGTGCTACTTTTTAAGCGATTCAAATAGTTGGTGCCAGGCAAAGGGATTAGATAAATTCATGAGCATAGCGGTGCCACCTGATAATCCGCCATATCTCGTTCTCTCGTAATAATATTGACTTTGCTGGCGCATAATTTCTTTACTCATCTCACTTGCATCATATCCCATTGCAGCGGCTCTTTCACGCAGGGCTGAAATCATTAGATTGCGTTGGGCAATTTCCAGATCTGTAGTGGGGACGCGAATGGACATGAACTCCGCTTTGAGCCGGTCGGGGGAGGGCCAAGGATAAATGACAACTTCCCGCAAATAGGCGGTATCCCTAGCCAGATGTATTTCTGCCAAATAACCGTGCTTGGTTCTTTTTATGGTATCGGGAATGGGGAACTTTTCCTTTTTAAATCCCATCACACTGAATTGTACCGTGTCGCCGGGCATAATGGCGATGGAGAAAAAACCGTCCTCACCACTAATGGTGCCCTGATTTCTGCCGACCACAAAAATGTTGCAATAGGGAATAAGTTGCGGAATACTGTCGTCACTCATTACCACCCCGTTGAGCTGAATGGGTTTTTGCCCAAGAACCTCATTTGGGGATAAACCAAATGAAATTACAGACAACGATATGTAAATCAATTTTTTATAATAGTCCATGTCTTTTCGGTCTTGTTGCCACAAACATCCCATGCCGTGACGTGTAAAACGTTTTCTCCTGCTGAAAAAGTGTCGTCAAAGGTAAAAAATAACATCGAACGTTTTGGTTCGTATTCCATCAAAATCCATTTCCCGTTTATGGTGGCTCGATATTTATCTATTCCACTAAAGTCATCGCTTACGTGAACCTGAATAACCTTCGCCTTATCAAACGTCTGGTTATCTAAAAAGTTTAAATTTGTGATTCGTGGCGAAATACTATCGACTTTAATGCTAAAGGTACCAAATGATTTGCTGTAAGACATGAGTTGAATGGGGGAGTTGTCGTCAGCACCAATACTCGACCATTTCCCATCGCCGTTGTGACGAACCATGACCATTTGCTGTCTTGGGTAATTGTTATCAATGCGTTCCCTTTCGAAGGCCACCATCAAACTGCTGTGAATTGGAATATCGGGAGAACCGATGGTAAATTGAGGTGCAATACATCCCGCACATGGTGGGGAAATAGCGTAATCTACAGCATGGTTTTCGTAAAGTCCATACGCGGCCAAGGACGCTCTTATGCCTTGGTCACTGACCGCATTCGACATATTGTAATTCCATATATTTCCCTCCAAACCATCACCTTCGTAATCCTTGCAAGATATTTCCACAGGGATTTTTACCGTGCTTTTATTTCCGTGAAAATCCTTTGCTTCAAGTGTTATGGTGTAGTCCCCGTTTTTTTCAACGTGAATAATTCCTCGATTGTGTTTTTCCGGATGCGCATCTAATTTATAATGTGGCGGTTCGTAAAGTCGGTAAAAGGTTTTGCCTTCATTTATTTTTTCAGGATAATCGATAAATGCATTGATATACTTGGATTGGTCGAATCGAATACCATCGGCTTGAAAGCTGTAATATGCCGAGTCTTCATGCACAACGGCAACGCGATAAATTCCGTTTTTATTTTGGGAACCATTTTGATGGTCATATCCCTGAACACCAACGGCAAAACTATTGTGTATGACGATCTTTCCCCGTACGCCGGGCTTGTAAATCCCGTCGCGGTCGAGTGCTATGGGAATTTCTTTTTCACCCCTAATATTGCCTGCAGGACCTATTTCATAGACTTTTAATCGAAACAGTTTGGGTGATTGGGTATCGGAAATATCAAAATTAAATTGAAGGGGATTAATGGGCCTTTCACCACCCTGATCGCGAACTTCAAAATGCAAATGGGGTCCGCCGGAGCCACCGGTGTTGCCGCTTACTGCAATTACATCACCTTGTTTTACAGGCAATTTACCCGCCTCAGGATAAAGTGACACTTCAAATGATTCCCGACTTTTTTGATGTTGACGAACAAAGCTTTCTATCTCCTCGTTAAACCTTTGCAGGTGGGCGTAAACCGTCATGAGACCATTGGGGTGGGTAATGTAAATGGCCTTTCCGTATCCTCTGGTAGAAACATTAATTCGGGAGACATAACCATCGGCTGCGGCTAATACCCGTTTACCTTCGGAGGCTTGCGTTTTTATGTCGATACCGGCGTGAAAGTGATTGCTTCGGAGCTCACCGAAGGTTCCACTTAAAAATAAAGGAATATCCAATGGCGATTGGAAATAATTTTTCGGGTAATTTTGCTGACCTAAAACAGACAGGGAAAAGGTCAATAAAATATAAATAAAAATTGTTTTGAATTTCATTTTTAAAATTTTAAACGAAAAATACCAAACCATATTGATGAGATTACGCGCAATACCAAACCATGATCAAACTGAAACCTCAATCAAAACGTCAAACATACGATGGTGAAAACAATTTCAAAAGATATACCACAGGTACTTATCATTGATTTTTCAAAAGACGATTGGGAAAAAATATTATCTCAATCCGCTCACCCTATGGCAGGAGAAATTTTTCGTTTGTTAAATGATTGGGAGCAAAGTTCAAAAATTTCATTTTTTTCCAGTGGAAGTACCGGGAATCCCCGGCAAATTGATTTTTCCCCACAACAAATAAAAGCGAGTGCGCTGCGAACCTTAAAAATGCTTGACATCAAAAAGGAAGGCACCGCAGCGTTGGTGTTGCCATTACAATTTACAGGTGGAAAAATGGTCGTTTTCCGAGCATTTATATTTAAAATGAAACTATTTGTTTATGAGTCGTCTATCCATTTTTCAAAGGCATTTAAGCCGGTCGATTTTATTTCCGTTAGTCCGGCCCAATTATCTGCCAACAAAGATGTTTTAATAAAATGCCACACCGTATTGGTTGGTGGTGGAGCAACTTCCAAATTACTGGAAAATGAAAAATGGCCCAACCGCGTTTACCATACCTTTGGGATGACTGAAACCTTGTCTCACGTTGCATTGAGGAGATTGGGTGTGGAGAATTGGTTTACCGCGGTGGAGGGCGTACGTTTTTCAACTGACGAACAAAACAAATTGCACATAACCGACGAAGTGTTGGACATTTATCAATTACCTACAAACGATCGTGTTGAACTTCAGGGTGAAAATCAATTTCAATGGTTGGGTAGGGCAGATGCAGTAATAAATTCCGGTGGGGTGAAAATTCAAATTGTCGATTGGGAAGAAAAATGGAAAAAAATGACCGATATCCAGATAAAACTCGTCGGGATGCCGGATGTTCAATTTGGCGAAAAGCCTGTTTTATTGGTAAAAGGTGATCCGGATCAAAATGAAATTAGAAAGCTGGTAGAATTCTTTCCTCGTCACCATCGTCCAAATTTTTTTTACACCGTAAGTGATTGGCCGCAAACTTCCTCGGGAAAGTCAAAATTATTTCTTTATCCCGAAGATATTTCGGAACTTGCGGCCACAATTATATTTGAAAAATAAAACCATATATCATGCAGGAAACATCTGAAAAAAGACTAACTTCACAAGCGGCAATGGAATTGGAAAACCGTTATGGTGCGCATAATTATCACCCGCTTCCCGTGGTCATCGATAAAGGCGAAGGCGTATATGTTTGGGACTTGGAAGGAAAAAAATATTTCGATTTTTTAAGTGCCTATTCCGCTGTTAATCAAGGCCATTGTCATCCTGATATTCTCCGGGCATTAAAGGAACAGGCAGAGCGGCTAACGCTTACTTCCAGGGCATTTTACAACAGCGTTTTGGGTCCTTACGAAAAATACATTACTGCGTTATTTGGATACGATAAAGTATTGCCGATGAACTCGGGTGTTGAAGGTGGAGAAACTGCGGTTAAGCTCGCCAGAAAATGGGGGTACATGAAAAAGGGTATTCCGGAAAATAAAGCTAAAATTATATTTGTTCACGGTAACTTCTGGGGACGTACGTTGGCCGCCATTAGTTCATCTGACGACCCGAGTAGTTTTAAAGGTTTTGGTCCGTATATGCCCGGTTACGAAATCATCGATTACAACGATTTAGATGCATTAAATAAAGCGTTAAATGATCCCAACGTTGCAGCATTTATGGTGGAACCCATTCAGGGAGAAGCCGGTGTTGTTGTTCCCTCGGAGGGATATTTAGCCGGCGTACGTCAATTGTGTACCAAACACAATGTTTTGTTTATCGCAGATGAGGTTCAAACGGGGATTGCTCGTACCGGAAAGCGTTTGGCCACGGACTACGAAGATGCCCGTCCGGATATTGTCATCCTCGGAAAAGCACTTTCGGGAGGCGTTTTGCCCGTATCAGCCGTTTTAGCCGACGACGAAGTTATGATGTGCCTCAAACCCGGTGAACACGGAAGTACCTACGGAGGAAACCCGCTGGCTTGTGCCGTTGCGATGGAGGCACTTAAGGTAGTAGAGCGCGAAAAATTGGCCGAAAATTCTTTCCGCTTGGGGGAGCTGTTTCGCGACGAAATGAATAAATTGGCGAAAGAAACCTCATTGGTTACCCTAGTTCGCGGTAAGGGATTGTTAAACGCCATTGTCATCGACGACGATGAAAACAGTCAAACCGCATGGAATATTTGTATTTCCCTGCGCGACAATGGTTTGTTGGCAAAACCTACCCATGGCAATATCATTAGATTTGCCCCGCCACTGGTTATTACCCGTGAGCAATTGATGGAATGTGTGGCCATCATTAGAAATACCATACTTAACTTTAAAAAATAACATGAGCATTTCAAAGGATCGCTGGGAAGAAGCCCTAAAAACGTGCATTCCCATCGAAGCGTATGAAGCCCAATGGCCGGAGGCAATAAAAGCGGCCAAAGAAACAGAATTAGAAGATTATATAAAAATAAATCGTCGCAGGTTCAACCGATGGCACAAAAGGCAGCCGTGGAAAGAATCTCAGGAATGGCGAATTTGCACCCCGCGCGATCTGGACGAATACTGGATTGTGCTCACTGAATATTGGTGTGGTGATGCGGCGCACAATATTCCGCCGCTGGATGATTTTGCCAGGGCATGCGGTGTAACACCAGTTTACCTTTTCCGCGATGAAAACAGCGATATTATGGAATCTTTTCTGACCAACGGAAAAAGTAAATCCATACCAAAACTAATCCGACTCGATAAAGAATCTCTTGAAGTGATAGGTTCCTGGGGGCCACGTCCTGCACCTGCCCAAGAGGTTTACGAGCAACTGATGCTTTCCGCTGCTAGTCTGCATATTGTATTGGAAGAAATGCAGCGTTGGTACAACCAAAACAAGGGGAGAAGTGTAATCTCAGAATTGGGAAGGATTACTGTTGGATAAAGCATTTCCAAACCCTATTTTTGCAGCCTAATTTTTGAAAATCCATTAAATTTAGATCTTAATGAACCTACACGAATATCAAGGAAAAGAAATCCTTCATTCCTTTGGCGTAAATATCCAAAGAGGAATTGTTGCATCAACGCCCGAAGAGGCAGTTGAAGCGGCCAAAAAACTCAATAAAGATACCGGGACCAGCTGGTGGGTAATAAAAGCCCAAGTTCACGCCGGAGGTCGCGGTAAAGGCGGCGGTGTAAAATTGGCCAAATCACTCGATGATGTTCGTAAAATCGCCTCCGAAATAATCGGAATGAATCTGGTAACACCACAAACTACCAAAGAAGGAAAAAAGGTTCATCAAGTTCTTATTGCCGAGGATGTATATTATCCCGGCGAATCGGAAACAAGTGAAATATATATGTCCGTTTTGATGGATCGTCAACAAGGTCGCAACCTTATTATGTACTCTACAGAAGGAGGTATGGACATCGAACAAGTAGCCGAAGATACACCCGAACTCATTTTTACGGAAGAAATAGATCCTCGTGTAGGCCTTCAAGGTTTTCAGGCACGTAAAATTGCCTTTAATTTAGGACTATCGGGTTTGGCATTTAAGGAAATGGTGAAGTTTGTAACCTCACTTTATAATGCCTATGATGGAATTGACGCCAGTCTTTTTGAAATCAATCCGGTATTAAAGACCTCTGACAATAAAATCCTCGCCGTTGACGCTAAAGTAACATTGGATGACAATGGACTTTTTCGCCATCCAGATTACGCAGCACTCCGCGATATTCGCGAAGAAGATTCCACCGAGGTTGAAGCCGGAGAAGCTGGATTAAATTTTGTAAAACTCGACGGAAACGTTGGTTGTATGGTTAACGGCGCCGGACTGGCCATGGCCACCATGGACATTATTAAAATGGCCGGTGGAAATCCGGCAAACTTCCTCGATGTTGGTGGAACTGCAGATGCTGCACGGGTTGAAAAAGCTTTTCGTATTATCCTAAAGGACGACAGTGTAAAAGCTATTTTGGTCAATATTTTTGGTGGAATTGTTCGCTGCGACCGCGTAGCCCAAGGTATTGTTGATGCATACAAAAACATCGGAGATATTGATATCCCCATTATTGTTCGCTTGCAGGGAACTAATGCTGTGGAAGCTAAGAAAATTATCGATGATAGCGGACTAAAGGTTCACTCAGCGATTATGCTAAAGGAAGCTGCCGGTTTGGTAAAAGAACTGGTTTAATTTTTTTTTAAAACCCATAAAAATCCCTGTCCGGTTAGTTTACCAGATGGGGATTTTTTTTAATAATAATTATGACGGCAAAAATCCAATACACAGGTAACTTAAGGACAATTTCCACGCATTTGTCCTCTGGTCAAACCATTATATCCGACGCACCTGTTGATAATCAGGGAAGGGGGGAGGCCTTTAGTCCCACTGATTTGGCCGCAACCAGTCTGGCAAGCTGCATGATTACCGTTATGGGGATTTATGCGGAAAATTCCGGTATCGATTTAAAAGGACTAACCGCAGAGGTGACCAAAACCATGGCATCTGATCCGCGAAGAATTTCAAAGATTGAAATAACCATTATTTTTCCCGAAGGATTAGAAGATAAATACCGTTTGCCATTAGAGCGGGTTGCCAAAAATTGTCCGGTGGCAAAAAGTTTACACCCGGAAATTGAACAAATCATTCACTTTAAATACTAACAATATGTCAGTAGAAAATCTTTCCCCCAGTGCATTATGGGGTTACTTCGCCCAACTAAACGCCATTCCACGCGCATCAAAAAATGAGGAAGCCGTGCTTTCCTGGTTAAAGTCATTTGCCGAACAACATAACCTGCCTTACAAACAGGACAAAATTGGAAATATTGTAATTTATAAAGGTGGAACTTCAGGCAAAGAAAATAATTCTGCAGTGGTGCTTCAAGGCCATGTAGATATGGTACATCAAAAAAATGCAGATACCCAGTTTGATTTTGATACAGAAGGCATTCGGATGCGCGTAGAAGGCGATTGGGTAAAGGCAGAGGGAACTACCCTCGGCGCCGATAACGGAATGGCTGTAGCCGCTATGCTGGCATTACTGGCAGCAAAAGATATCGCTCATCCGCCTCTAGAAGCGCTTTTTACCGTTGATGAAGAAGCTGGAATGACCGGAGCGATAAATTTGGGAAGTGATTTACTTAATGGCACCATACTCCTCAATATGGATACCGAAGAGGATGATGAATTTACCATTGGCAGTGCCGGTGGGGTAGATACCACTTCAGAATTTCACTATCCGGAAAAACCCCTTGATGAAACAGACCAATGTTTCCAGATTGTTCTCCACGGATTACAGGGTGGCCATAGTGGAATGGAAATTCATTTGGGACTGGGCAATGCAAATATCTTATTGGCACAATTGCTAAACGAGGCCATACCTGGTTTGCGGTTAATTTCCTTTGATGGCGGCAGTTTACGGAATGCCATTCCCCGCGAAGCTAAAGCAATCGTTGCATTTTCAGAAAGTCAGGTCACAAAAACCATAAAAACAATTGAAGATAAATTTTCCAAAATAAAAAAGCTTTACGGACAAACGGATCCCAACATGAAATTGTCCATAGATCCTGCGGTGGGATTTACAGACGCCGCTGATGCGCTCAACAGTAAGGCAATTGTTCAAAGTATTGCCGGTTGTGCCAACGGAATTTTCCGAATGAGTCCAGAGGTAAGCGGATTGGTAGAAACATCTTCCAATCTTGCTCGGATCATTGTAAAAGATGGCTTTTTTACCACCAAAAGCCTGCAGCGTTCGTCCAAAGATGATGCTCGAGACTTAGCAGGAGAAACCGTCGGCGCTTCGTTTTCCGCTATTGGTGCAGAAATTTCGCATTCAGGTCAGTATCCGGGTTGGAGTCCAAGAGAAAATTCCACCATCGTTTCGATCATGAAGGATACATACGAAAAGCTTTTTACCACCTCACCGCGGATTACCATTTGCCATGCCGGTTTGGAGTGCGGTCTTATCGGAGAGCATTACCCTAGGTTGGACATGATTTCCTATGGTCCAACTATAAAAGGCGCCCATTCTCCTGATGAAAGGGTACAAATTTCAAGTGTGGAGAAATTTTGGAAATTGACATTGGAGACTTTAAGGCAATTGTAGGGTCTTTGCATGCGTACGGCTTTTGAAAACCAGGGCCGTGCGCATCTTTAATTTGCCTGTAAGACTAAACATTGAGTCCACTCCAAAAAGGATGATTTCAATCAAAATCGACGCGGAGGGGATTTTTGAACCGAAGCTAACTAACTGTTAGTGAGGATTCGAAAATCTACCGACAAGGAAGATTTTGGAAGAAAGGGACTTTTTGGAGCAGACTCAACATTTGTGGTAACCATCAAGTGTTTTTACCACAGCAATTTCCATTGAAAACAGTAAGGAATACATGAAATTAGTTGAATACAAAATCAAAAATAGCGTTTGGGTTTTTTTCCCAAACATCTTCTTTTTCAAAAATTGAAACCTCATGTAGATTGCCAGGTTTTAAATCTTCACGACCAATCATTCTTCCAGACTTGTTTTCAAAGGTATCTATAGAATCAGAAAATATACTTACAGAATAACACAAAGAACCATCTCCAAAAAAATTTGCAAGCCCAGTTTTGTAAGCAAGCGTAAATGGACCATAAGTTGAATTTGGTTTCACAGAAAATGTAAAATTGTTACTACACCAATCAAAGCGCACTTCTTTTAAATCGTAATCTGTATGATTTGTGATATAAAAGTCATACTCATATTCTTTCGAACATGATGATAGTATGAAAATATTCAGTATCAAAATGGATATTTCGGTGATATTGACCCCCCAATACGGTCATATTGACCCCCCTAAAAAATTGTAAGTTTTTAAGAACGTAAATAGCATGACAAAGTTACATTTTTTTTCTCATACTTTCTCCTTTTATTTCGATATGGTGAGA
>JAFIEY010000126.1 GCA_020832345.1 Cryomorphaceae bacterium
GCGTATTATTACCACGTAAAAGCCCGTGGTAGATTTGAATCTCAGCATGTAGATGAAAGGGGATATTTAAACCTTTACAGGTAGGATTTTAATTTGCTTCCTTTCGAAAAGCTTGATGGCTGAAATTTTTGAAAATAGCTTTGTAGTTTATCTGCCCTTGGAAAACCCAATAATGTTGGCTTTTAATAATTTGACCATACTGTAGAATTATATAGTATCAAGTGGAACCATTTTATTTCATACTTTTGCCATGGCTAAAACACTTTAAATTATCCTTTCAATTTAGCTTGGATAATTTGAAATAATGGTTGACTAAGTGGCGTCTTTACGGTATCGAAAGAGCTTTTCTTTTGTTGTCCAAATTTTGCTGTTTAACCATAATGACTAATGATGCACACAATCAGAATATTGATTTGGACTATCGGGTTTTCTTTGATGGCCAATGTATCAATGGCTCAAAATCTCCCTGGTAGCGGCAATGCGACAACCGACTTTAATCCCGGTTATGTCGAAATTGAGGATTTCCCCAGGGTGGAATTTCCCATAACTCTTACGGCATGGGTTAGATTGGAACCCTTTAATCCACCGCCTTCAATTGCGAGATTCCCTATTTTTTCTACAGGGCAGGGAACCGGAACAGCATATAGAGGTTTGTCTTTTCAAATGGTTCGTCAGGGGAGTATTCCATACCTTGAAGTTCAATGGGGAAATGGAGCCTGTCTTGCGTTAAATTGTGTGAGAACTTTTAGGGCATTTGTAAATGTAAATGTTGTAAATGCTGATCAAATGATTCATGTTGCAGCTGTTATACATAGCGTTAATCAAGTCCAATTTTATCTCAATGGCCAATTGGTTAATTCCTTTCAGCAAGGAAACCCATCTATTTTACAGCCGGCGTACTCGCCTGCAATCGAAACAAACTTTGCTCGGATTGGATCTCACCAAGCAGGTGGCACTGATTTTTTCGATGGCTCTATTGATGAAATTACCATTTGGGATACTGCGAGAACTTTGAATCAAATTAGGGAATTTATGTGCAAAAAGGTGCCTCCTGCATCAAATAATTTGTTGGCTTATTACAAGCTCGATGAAATAAACGCAACCGATACGGTAGTGGATAGTTCACCCAACAATTATTTTGGATTACCAGTGGGCACACTTACCAAAGAGTTTTCCGGGGCCGCCATTGGAGATGAATCCGATTTTAACTATCCGGCAAATACTGGTGTTTTACATATCAATAGTTTGGGTGATACTGTACATGTTACTCGTCCCGGTGTATTGGCAATTGTAGGTGCACATGCTTACACCGTTTTTGCGGAACCAAACCATAAAAACGGTATTGGAGCTGATTCTACTTGTATGCGAGATCGGTATTATGGTGTTTTTTTAGCACATATCATGAGACCACCCCCAAGTTTTCCAAATCCAAATCCAAACTATCAAATAATGGATGTGAGTATTCGGGGTAATACACCTCCACCTTTTTTTGGGGTATATATTCGGGGTAGAAATAATGTACCTACTTGGCAATTGCAGGCCGGGCCAAATGCTCAGGGAAATGAAATTACAAACCTTGTCCCTATTCGTCGGGAGTTTTACCCCAGAATTGAAGACTTTGATTACGATCCGGATTTGCCGGATACGGTAATAACTTGTAACTTCCCTCTTCTGCTTTCCGCAGCACCACTCGATGTCGGTTCTTTAAGTTGGAATGATAGCCTCAATACTACAGGTAGAGAATTGTCGGTTTTGAAACCGGGAAATTACACCATTACCGCTACCTCGCCCTGCAGCACAGGAACCATCACGCAGACCATAACTGTTTTGCCCGATATTGTGGAGGCGGATACGAACTTTTCATTTTGCGAGGGGGATTCTGTTGCGTTTTTAGATACTGTTTTTCGAGAGGAAGGACAATTTGTGATTACCAGCACGAGTCCACTGTGCGATACTATCTGGGAGGTGAACATAGTTTTTAGTAACCAAACCATACCAAGAGACACCAGCGTTTCTTTATGTGCTGGGGAGACTTTTGCCGGAGGTGGTAGTGTGTTTACAGAAGCAGGTAATTTCACCTATATCGAACCAAATCCCGATGGTTGTGATTTTGAATATAGCTTGGAAATTATCAGACTTTCCGATCCGGAAATTTTCATCGATACTGATGATGAGGAGCTATGCGATGGGGAGGAGCTGACTTTAACCGTGGAAAATCATGAAGACTACCCGATTTTGTGGAGTACAGGTGAAACCACCAAATCGATTACTATTTTAACGGGTGGCGACTACTCTGTTCAGGTTGGTGGGCAATGTGGCTTAAGACATGACACTATTTTTATTTTCCAAAGTAATTGTCGCCCGAAGCTTTATATACCAAATGCTTTTGCGCCCACGGGGACTGGCAGGAACGAGCGTTTTGAAGTTAAAGGTGACGGAATTAGGATCTACGAAATTTCAATTTACGACAGATGGGGAAATAAAATTTACCATTCTACGGATTTAAATGAATCATGGGACGGGACTTATAACGGACAATTGGTGCCCTCTGCTGTGTATGTCTATGTAATTATCGCAACAGGATTTGAAACACCCGAAGTGGTTCGGGAACGAGGCACTGTTTATTTGCTTCGTTAAGGATTATTTTAAGTTTAACTCCTTTGTTTCGAGTTAAATTTGCCCGCACCTTACTTTTATAGTCACATTAGTTGATCCGTAATTTGGGGCATTTTTTCGGATAATAATTCTTGCACTTTATTCTTTTTGAAAATTCTTTCTTACAGATAATTTCGTATTAAATCATTGAGTTTGGAGATTGGGGAAAATTGCTTAAATTTGTGGGCTAGAATGTTTTTGTTTTAATCCAAAATAAATGAACAAGGTTTTTGTATTTTTTTTGAAAATGTGATTTTTGAATCAAAAAATATTTTTTGGATTGTTTCATTTTTTGTTTGGAATATTCATGAATAATAAAAATTAAAGCCCACCCATAACGCCGTCATCGGACTTTTATAGACAGCCAATAATTGGCCGATTTGTGCTGTCCGAATGGCTTGTTGTTTTGAGAATTAAAGATAAAAGTGAACCAACAGCCGTAATAAACTGTGACCATTGAAGTATGTAATTTACATATTGGCTTTAACCATTTGGCTTTCTTTGATTGCCAATAAATCTATGGCTCAGAATCTTCCAGGAAGTGGGAATGCCACAACGGGTTTTGGCCCGGGCTATGTAGAGATAGAGGACTTTCCCCGGGTACAGTTTCCTATTACCTTTGCCGCTTGGGTTCGACTTGAACCTTTTGGCCAGCAGCCCATTACACAGCGATTTCCGATTTTTTCCACTGGTCAGGGTACAGCCACCACCTATCGTGGGATTTCTTTTCAATTGACCCGACAGGAACACGGCTCCTATATTGAAGTGCAATGGGGTAATGGATTGTGCGCAGGCCCCAATTGCATAAAAACAATTCGACGTTTTTTTAATACTATTCTGGTCAATTCCGATCGAATGTTTCATGTGGCTGTCGTTCTGCACAACACCAACCAGGCGACTATTTATGTGAATGGAAATTTTTCGTTTTCGACACCTTCTGAGCAAGGAAATCCTGCGATTACAAACCCTGCCTATCCACCCCTAAATGAAACAAATTATGCGCGCATCGGGGCTCATCAAGCCGGTGCAACGGACTTTTTTGACGGCTCGATTGATGAAATAACGGTTTGGAATACCGCCAGGACGCACCATCAAATCAGGGAGTATATGTGCAAAAAAGTGCCGCCTACCGCGAATAATTTACTGGCTTACTATAAACTGGATGAGCTGAACGCAACGGACACCGTCGTTGATAGTTCCCCAAATAATTTTTTTGGTGTACCCGCCGGAACACAATTGCTCACCAAAGAATACTCGGGAGCGCCCATTGGCGATGAAGCAGACTATAACGGTCCGGGTGCACTCGGGGTGGTGCATGTGAATAGTTTGGGAGATACCGTTGAAGTTTCCAACCCATCTGTAGAGCAAGTAACAACTGTTCATGCATATACCGTTTTTTCTGATCCCAATCACAAAAATGGAATCGGTGCAGATTCTTCCTGCATGCGCGACCGATACTACGGCGTCTTTTTGGCACACGGCATTCGGTATCTACCCGGAACAATAATTTATCCCCATAACTCAAATTACCAAATTATGGATGTGAGCATACGGGGAAATACGCCACCAGATTATTTTGGTGTATTTACTCGTGGACGAAA
The DNA here is from genome assembly GCA_020832345.1 of Cryomorphaceae bacterium. Classification (GTDB taxonomy): domain Bacteria; phylum Bacteroidota; class Bacteroidia; order Flavobacteriales; family Schleiferiaceae; genus CSBr16-58. The sequence goes on from JAFIEY010000126.1 coordinate 4,257, forward strand.
TAATTTCATGAACTGGCAATTGGAAACCGGGCCTAATTTACAAGGAAATGAAATTTTGGATACTGTTCTTATCTGTCGGGAGTTTTACCCCAGATTGGAAGCACCTAAATATGATCCGGATTTACCCGATACTGTTTTTACATGTTCTTTTCCACTGCTTCTATCAGCAGCAACCCTAGATGTTGGTACACTTAGTTGGGATGACAGTCTTAATACCATGGGCAGGGAATTATCAGTGTTAAAACCCGGTAATTATACGATTACCGCTTCATCTTTACCCTGTAGTATTGCATCCATATCCCATACGGTTACGGTATTAGGCGAAACCATTGAGGCTGATACTACTTTTAATATTTGTGAGGGAGACTCTGTTGTTTTTTTGGATACAATTTTTAAAGATGAAGGGCAGTTTATGGTTACGAGATCCAGTTCATTTTGCGATACGATATGGGAGGTTAATATTGAGGTAAGTAGCCAAACGATACATAGAGATACCGTCGTTTCTTTATGTCCCGGAGAAACTTTTGAGGGCGGGGGAAATGTTTTTTCTGAAGCCGGAAATTACACTTTCATAGAACCTGACCCTGACGGATGTTTCTTTGAGTATAATTTAGAAATCATTGGGCTTTCGGATTCGGATATTTACATTGAATCCGAAAGTGAAAAACTGTGCAATGGTGAGTCTTTGATTTTATCTGTGCGAAACCACGATGGATACCCAATTTTATGGAGTACTGGGGAAACCACACAAATGATTGCCATCTTTAGTGGGGGTGAATATGCTGTTCAAGTGGGAGGTCAGTGTGGTTTTCGGCACGATACCATATCCATCCTGCAGGGTGGTTGTCGTCCCAGACTATTTATTCCAAATGCTTTTGCTCCAACAGGAACGGGAAATAACGAGCGATTTAAGGTGAAAGGCGACGGGATTCAGTCGTATGAAATTTCAATTCTCGACCGATGGGGAAATGTAATTTACCACTCCACGGATTTGAGTGAGGCTTGGGACGGAACCTACAAAGGAAAAATGGTGCCTTCTGCTGTTTACGTTTACTTAATCGTCGTTACAGGATTTGAATCTTCGGAAGTAATTCGAGAACAGGGAACACTTTATTTACTTCGGTAAGGGGCTTCTTTTTTAGCCCTGGCTTCACGTTTTCGTTTGCTGCGAATATCGATGGCGAGGTTTTCTTTTCGCAATTTTGCTTGTGCGATACTGGCGTTAAATTCAAACCCAATAATCAAAACAATGCTGTTGAGGTAAATCCAAAGCAAAATAACCAATAAGGTCCCAATCGATCCGTAGAGTTTATTGTATTGGCTGAAGTTATCAACGTAATAACTGAAACCTGCGGATGCTAGAATGATCAAAACGGTGGCGATAATTGATCCCGGTGAAAAGAACTTCCAAAGTTCCCGGTTGGCCGGACCAAAATAGTATAAAATGGCTATGCTTATATATACAATGAAAAGCATCATTACCCAACGACCAATTTGAATAACGCCCCGAATGGCTTCTGGGATAAAGTTTTGATCGACAAGCCACTGTGAAAAACTTTCGGTAAAAATGATCATGGTGACCCCTACCAGAATTAGCAAAGCCAAAATTAGTGTAATGAAAATAGCCACCATTTCTTGTCGCCAAAAACTTCGGTCACCCAAATTGTGAACCGTCGTATTAAAATTGGTCATTAGGGCGTTAAATCCATTTGCCCCAAAAATTAAACCCATAAAAAAACCAAAACTCAAAAGTCCGCCTCGACGATTGGTTATGATATCCTCAATGGTGCTTTCTGCTGCCTCATAAGAATTTGGCGGCATAATATCTTGTAGGAGCTCGAATAATTCTTCCTGAAACCCTTCTATTGGAACGTAGGGAATTAAACTGAAAATGAAAATTAATGATGGAAACAACGCCAGAAAAAAGCTGAATGCAATTGATGCTGCACGCGAAGTAACGTTTCCCTCAATAACGCCGTACCAAAAGAATCGCCCAACATCGTAAAGACTTTGTCCCTGAAAAAACGGGATGGTAATGTATTTACTCAATCGGATAAATCGAAGTATCCAATATTTACTTTGTCGGTATTTCTTTTTAAAATATGCAGTCACTAGTCAAAAGCTTTTAAACTCATATCTAAACTTTTCACGGAATGGGTCAAAGCCCCAACTGAAATAAAATCCACTCCGGTTTCGGCATAGGCCACAATGTTTTCCGCTGTAATTCCTCCACTGGCTTCGGTTTCGCTTCGTCCTGCAATCAATCGAATGGCTTCTGCAATATCACCAAGAGCGTAGTTGTCAAGCATTATTCTGTCCACCGGACCGTGTTTTAAAATCTCTTCAACTTCGGCTAAATCACGGGACTCAACTTCAATTTTCAGGGAAAGCTGGTTTTCCTTTAAATAATGCCGCACACGATCAATGGCCGGGCCTACACCACCTGCAAAATCAATGTGATTGTCTTTGAGCATTATCATATCGTACAAGCCAAATCTATGGTTTTGTCCACCCCCGCAATGTACAGCGTATTTTTCCAATAACCGCATTCCCGGAGTTGTTTTTCTCGTATCGAGGAGTTTACACTTTGTATGCGCAATCAGTTGTGTGAGTTTGTGGGTTGTGGTGGCAACTCCACTCATCCTTTGAAGGCAATTTAAAGCCAAACGTTCACCGGCTAATATGCAATGAACACTTGCTTCTAACTCGAGAACGACTTGTCCAGGCTTTACTTTCTCACCATCTTTTGATAATAGCGTAACGATGGCCTCCGGTTCCAAATATTCAAATATTGATTTTGCAACCTCCAATCCGGAAATAATTCCTGCTTCCTTGATTATCAGGTTGGCCCTGCCTTTTTCTCCTGCGGAAATACATGCTCGACTGCTGTGATCACCCGATCCCACGTCTTCTTTCAACCACATTCCTATAAAATCCTGCAGTTGGTCTTTTTCAATGGCCTTCATTAACGAGATGATTTTCTGGCGACAAAACTACGAATGAAACCTACACGACAAGCAACCTTTGATGCATGCCAAAACGATAAAGGGTGAGTCCACTCAAAAAAGGATGATTTCAATGAAAATCGAGGGGATTTACGAACCAGAGCTAACTATATGTTTGTGACAATTCAAAATCTAACGACAAGGAAGATTTTGGCAGAAAGGGACTTTTTGGACCAGACTCAAGGTTGAGTCCACTCCAAAAAGGATGATTTCAATCAAAATCGAGGTGATTTTTGAACCGGAGCAAGTGAGGATTCAAAAATCTAACGACAAGGAAGATTTTGGCAGAAAGGGACTTTTTGGAGCAGACTCAAGGTTTAAATATTCATGCTCAAGAATAATACTATGATTAATTTTGCCGAAAAAATGGAAATTGTATTTCTGCGCGTAGGTAAAACGGATATGTCATTTGTTGCTGAGGGTGAAGCACTTTATCATAATAGACTGACACATTATTTTTCCAAAATTATAATGCGTGATATTCCTCCCGGTGATGCCGGTAAAAAAACCAAACCCGATTTTGTAAGCCAGAAGGAGGGAGAAAAATTTCTTTCGGTGATTTCACCAACTGACTTTTTGGTTTTGCTCGATGAAAAGGGAAAGCACTACAACTCCATTGAATTTTCAACGGTTTTACAAAAATGGATGAATACCGGCCCAAAACGAATGGTTTTTGTTGTAGGGGGCGCATTTGGGTTTAGTCAGGAAGTATATCTTCGGGCCAATGCCAAACTATCTTTATCGAAAATGACTTTTTCTCATCAAATTATTCGTGTGATTTTTTTGGAGCAGCTATATAGAGCAGCTACTATAATTAAAGGAGAAAAGTATCATAATCCTTGAGATGAACCACTGATACATCCAAAGTAGCGGTTTATACAGTCTTGTTATTTTTGATGTTAAAAATTTGTCAATACATCATTTTAGTAATACATTGCAGCGGATTTTAAATGGATTTAATAAAACTTGTATGAAAAAGCTTTTACCCGTATTTTTCCTTTTGTTATTCCTCAATGAAACTAATGCGCAATATTCCGTTTCAGAAGAAAACAAACAACACCTTTTAACGTTGGCTATTCAATTTCAGGAAGCTTTTACGCAATTAAAATCTGAAGCAATTGCCCAGGCTGAGGAACTCAATTTGCCGGTTTACTATGTTGGCTCGGATAGCGTAACCTATGAATTAAGTCATTTTGAAAATGATCAGCCGGTATATTTCCAAACCAATAACGTAGTAGCCGCAACAAGCACTTCCACAAATCGTGTATGGCCAAATGGCGGAGCAGGTTTGTCGCTTACAGGTAGTGGTCTAACCATGCGAGAGTGGGATGGAGGCGCAGTTAGGGTCACACATCAAGAATTTGGAAATAGGGTAGTGCAGGGTGATAATCCCTCCAACTTAAATAATCATGCAACGCATGTCGCTGGGACTTTGGTCGCTTCCGGTTTTGTTGCCGGTGCCAAGGGAATGGCTTACGAGGCTAACCTAAGGGCTTTCGATTGGAATAACGACAATAGTGAAATGGCGACTGAAGCCGCTGCCGGTGCCTTGATTTCTAACCATAGTTATGGCTCCCTTGCCGGATGGGCTTTTGGTGACTATGGCGCAAATCACTCTGGAAATAATTGGTATTGGTGGGGGAATTTATCCATCAGCACAACTGAAGATTATAAATTTGGGTTTTATAATCAAAAGGCCAGCGATTGGGATCAATTGGCCTACGCAGCTCCGCATTACCTCATCGTAAAATCTGCCGGTAATAATCGGGGTCAATCCTACGCTGGCACACATTGGGTATGGAGTAATGGCAACTGGGTGCAATCCACAGCAAGTAGAGCGCCATCGGGAGGAACGAACGGCTATGATTGCATTCCAACGTATGGAACAGCAAAAAACATCCTCACCGTTGGGGCAGTAAATACTGTAACTGGTGGTTACAACCAACCCTCCGATGTCAATATGAGTACTTTTAGTTCGTGGGGCCCTACCGATGATGGTAGAATAAAGCCTGATATAGTGGGTGATGGAGTTAGTGTGTATTCGCCTTATGCCGGAAGTAATAGTCAGTATGCCACCATCTCAGGGACATCCATGTCGGGGCCAAATGTTGCCGGTTCACTTTTGCTTCTACAACAACATTTTAATAATCTCAATAATACCTATATGTTGGCGTCAACACTAAAGGCGCTTGCAATTCATACGGCAGATGAAACAGGAAATAATGCCGGTCCGGATTATCGTTTTGGCTGGGGCATTCTCAATACGGAAACTGCAGCCCAAGTCATTTCCGATACCGGAACAACTTTCATCATTGAGGAAACTTTGCCAAATAATCAGACTTACACACTTCCCGTAGTGTCAGATGGGATAACACCTATTAAAGTTACCCTTTGTTGGGCCGATCCACACGCACCAGCAAATACACCTGCATTAAACCCTACAACAATCAAATTGGTAAATGACTTAGATGTCCGCATTCTTCAGCCGGGAAGTCCATCCGTTGAGCACCAACCCTGGATACTAAATCCGGCAAACCCCGCAGCTGCGGCCACCAAAGGTGATAATATCAGAGATAATGTGGAGGTTGTGGCGCCCGGCGTGTTGCCTGCCGGGAATTATGAAGTTGTTGTTACGCACAAAGGTTCATTGGTAACTGCCAGTCTGGGTTGTATTCAGACCACACCTTATGGATCCGCGAATTTGAGTAGTGCAAATTCAACGCCCACAACTTTGGAAACTTGCTCGTGGGCTGGTGAATACCTCAATGTTTCAATTAATTCTACCGGAACATATACTTTCAACTCTTCCAACTCAACAGATTACTTTACGGTCACCGACAACTCAAATAATGTAATCGCAACGGGAAATGTGCCACTTTCCGTAGGTTTTTCTTCTACGGGAAGCTACAGAATTCATATAAGTGAAAATGCAAACTGTAACACACAAAATGTGTGTCGGAATATTCTTGGTCAATTTTCCGGTTCAGGCACTTCAAATCCCCCTTTGACGGCTAGTGGACAGGATTTTTCATTGATTGTAACGGGTGCTGGCTCAGGTTCTCCGGCGCCACCCACACCCGTTACGAGTTTGCCATGGACTGAGGATTTTTCCAATGGCTTTACCGGATGGTCTGGACAGGGGTTTTCGGGTCAAAATCCTTCAGCCAATGCAGCCTGGGAATACCGCGGGCCTTCCACTACACCCAACAATACAGTTGGGTCACGCGGGAATTTTTCAGCTACCGCAGGGCCGATTCCTTCACCAACTACACAAAATGGATTTGCTATTTTTGATTCAGATTACCTCGACAACAATGGTACGTCTAATTTTGGTTCCGGTCTTGCACCTACACCCCATGGTGCAGGGTTAATTAGTCCGGTTTTGAATTTTACCGGCCATAATGCCCTCATGTTGAGTTTTCATTCGCGCTCCAGAAACTTTTATTCATTTTTTGAAGTGGCACTTAGCAACGATGGCGGTGTTACGTGGTTTGACACCGTGACCGCAACAGCCCCAAGTACCAATGCCGCGATTAGAGATGAATATATTCAACTCGATATTTCTAGCATTGCAAATGAACCCGATGCCAGAATTCAATTTGTCATGCATTCTGATCCTTCTCAAACCCAAAATGGCTATTATTATTGGATGATTGACGACATTGAAATTGCTGAATTACCTGAAAATGATATTCGTTTTTATACAGAATCTCATGTTGATGATAAAGTTGGCGTCATTATGGACAATGATACCACCATGGCTAAAAAACTTACCCAAACGCTTTATCAGGCCAGACCCTATAACTTTGAAGCTAAAGCACTCAATTTTGGACAAAATCCCCAGAGTAATGTTCGCTTGTCAGTTGTTATAAAGGATGAAAATGCGGTGGTGGTTGATAGTTTGTGGTCACCTATTATTTCCTCCGTCGCTTCCAAACAAGTGATTCACCAATGGGAACTTCGAACTCCTTTATGGTTGCCACAAAGTGGCGGTAGTTTTACAGCAGAGTATCGAGTTATTTCCGATTCCATTTCCCTTTTGGAAGCTCATATTGATACTTTGGTAATTGTTGTGAGCGATTCGCTTATCGGTCATGTATCCGGGAATCCGATTTACAATTCCATCGGAACATCCCAATTGGGAAATGATGGATCGGCCATAGCAGTACATATTAATCTTGATCAACCGGAAAATGCAGTGGGGTATCATCTCATGCTAGCAAATGGGACCTCTGCCGGAGGGCAAGTTGAATTTTATTTATATGACAGGTCAGGAATTAACCCCGGTTCCAGTGTGCTTATAGCAAGTCAAGTTAGAAACATTACTGCAGCAGATGTAGCTAATGGCTATCTCGATGGGAATTTTGTATCAATGGGGGCGCCATTGGGTCTGCCTGTTGGGTCGTATTTTTTGGTTGCTGAGTTGTTTTCTGTAAATGGTTCAAATCCCATATTCATTTTAAATGATCAAAGCGTTATTTCACCTGTGTTCACCTCCCAAATGTTTCTCACTAACATTTCAGGTTGGTTTTCAGCCTATGTGGGTTCTCGGAATTTTAATGCGCCGGCATTGTTTCTCAAAGGGTGTAAGGATTCTATAGAATGCCCGAATTGCAATAATTTTACCGCGACCATTTCCCAAACCGATAGCATTTTTTGTTTCGGTGATAGTACAGCGTCCCTTTTAGTCACTCCGCAAAATGGCGTTGGCCCGTATGAATACAGTTGGAATGGTCAGCCAACGATATCGACACCCTCTATTTCTGGTTTGCCAGCGGGTACTCACCAGCTGGTTATAAGTGATTCTCGCGGTTGCTCAGATACCATAACCACAACAATTTCCCAGCCAGCCACATGGAGTGTAAGTACGACCCAGACAGGTGCAATAAGTTGCCATGGGGCACAGGACGGAGAAGCAACAGCAGCTCCTGCGGGTGGAACCCCACCGTTTAGTTTTTCATGGAACACCACTCCGGTACAAACCGGTGCAACGGCAACCGGATTGGCTGCGGGCGTGTATAATGTGGAGGTTACGGATGGAAATAATTGCACATCCTCAGCGAGTGTTACCATTACAGAACCCGATTCCTTGGTCGTTAGTTTTCCTTATGTACAGGATATTGACTGTTATGGCAATTCCACCGGAAAGGCATTTGGACTTCCAGTGGGAGGAACGCCGCCATATAGTTTTTCATGGAACACTTCGCCTGTCCAAAATACCGATAGTTTGGTTGGTGTTCCAGCTGGCACTTATACGCTTACCGTAACGGATGCGAATAATTGTACCGCTCAGGATTCAATAGAAATCTTAGATGCACCATTTTCAAATATTGTTATTATCACCAATTTAGCAGTTAGCTGTAGCGGAAGAAACGACGGTTATTTAGAAGTTGGTGGTGTTGGAGGCACACCTCCATTTTCGTTCCTGTGGAACACATCCCCTACAGATACGATTGCATTTATAGACAATCTTGCCCCCGGATCATATTGGGTAAAAGTCACTGATGCAAATGGTTGCATAGATACCCTTCATGCTACCGTTGGAGATCGGGATCCACTTTCATTAGACAGCATTCAGGGAGTTACATTCACGGGAATAGGGGAGCAGGACACCTATGTAATCCCTCCTGTACCTGATGGTGATATTTTTCAATGGAATGTAAGTGGAGGCACTATAATTTCGGGGCAAAATAATGATACCGTAGTGGTAGAATGGAATCAATTGGGCATTCATACACTGGAAGTTGAAGTGCAGAGTCAGCCCACATTTTCAACATTCAAATGTTCTTTTACCCATTTAGAAGTGGAGGTACACGAGAAATTTTCGGTAAATGAGGAAGGAATGAACACGCATGGTGTGAAAGTGTTTCCGAACCCATCATCGGGCGTGTTTACCATAACGGTTGATCGTCCTGAATTGTATGAACTAATGCAGATTATGGACGCGCAGGGAAAAATCATTCATCAGGGAAGTGTTAGTGCAAGTCAAGAGTTGGATTTCCGGGCTTACAGTGCCGGGGTTTACGTGTTGCGATTGGGGAATCATCACTTTCGAGTAATCATCCTGTAAGATTTTTGAATCAAAAAGGGTTTTCCTTCGCCAAAAATATTTCGTTGGAATATTTTGGTTGAGGGGCGCCATAGATTATGAATTACAAAGAGTGCTTTTTCCAAGTAAATTTTAGAAAAATGATTGAAGCAAATATTGAAGTGTGTTTGCCTCACATGGTGTTAATGGAATTTTCGGGTCTAAGTAATTGAAAATATGAAAGTTTGCTATGTGTAAATTTTTTATAAAAAATGTTTGTATGGAATGAATAAGTTATTACATTTGCAGTCCGTTTTTAGAAAGTTAAACACGGGCGATAGTTCATTGAAAATTTGACGTGAAAAAAGCCAGCATAGCTCAGTTGGTAGAGCAGCTGATTTGTAATCAGCTGGTCGGGGGTTCGAGTCCCTCTGCTGGCTCATTTTTCATTTACCAAATAACCGGGGGGATACTCAAGCGGCCAACGAGGACAGACTGTAAATCTGTTGGGAAACCTTCGCAGGTTCGAATCCTGCTCCCCCCACATTTTTTGTTTATTAGTAATAATAGGTAAAAGATAAGCGGAAGTAGCTCAGTTGGTAGAGCATCAGCCTTCCAAGCTGAGGGTCGCGGGTTCGAATCCCGTCTTCCGCTCCGAAGACGTTCTGAAGAAAAAAATGAGATGCCACCTCGGTGTGCGAAAGCGGGTAACCTTATTAAGGTTGCCAATAAGCCGATGTAGCTCAGGGGTAGAGCGTTTCCTTGGTAAGGAAAAGGTCAGGGGTTCAATTCCCCTCATTGGCTCAACGTTTTTTTCTTTGGTAGTTTTCAGAAAAGAGTAAAGTTCATTAATCCTTAAGTTCTTCCATCATGGCAAAGGAAACTTTTGTGCGTAACAAGCCGCACCTTAACATCGGAACCATTGGTCACGTTGACCACGGTAAAACCACTTTGACCGCTGCAATCACCAAAGTATTGGCTGACGCAGGGTTTTCAGATGCTCGTTCATTTGATTCAATTGATAATGCGCCCGAAGAAAAAGAGCGTGGTATCACTATTAACTCCGCACACGTAGAGTACCAAACCGTAAACCGTCACTACGCTCACGTTGACTGTCCAGGTCACGCTGACTACGTAAAGAACATGGTTACTGGTGCTGCTCAGATGGACGGTGCTATCCTAGTTGTAGCTGCAACTGATGGCCCCATGCCTCAAACACGTGAGCACATCCTTTTGGCCCGTCAGGTTGGCGTGCCTCGTATCGTTGTTTTCTTGAACAAAGTTGACCTCGTTGACGATGAGGAATTGATCGAACTCGTTGAAATGGAAGTTCGTGAGCTTCTTTCTTTCTACGATTATGATGGCGACAACACGCCTGTTATTCAAGGTTCTGCTCTTGGTGCATTGAACGGTGAGCCCAAGTGGGTTGAAACCGTCATGAACCTTATGAACAGCGTTGATGAGTACATTGAAATTCCCGAGCGTGACGAAGAGAAGCCTTTCTTGATGCCTATCGAGGACGTATTCTCAATCACTGGTCGTGGAACTGTTGCTACAGGTCGTATCGAAACTGGTATTGCCAACACAGGTGATTCTGTTGACATCATTGGTTACGGTGACGAAAAACTCACTTCTACCATTACTGGTGTTGAAATGTTCCGTAAAATCCTCGATACCGGTAAAGCCGGAGACAACGTAGGTATCTTGTTGCGTGGTATTGAAAAAGGCGACATCCGTCGTGGAATGGTTATCTGTAAGCCAGGTAGCATTAAGCCACACAACAAATTCCAAGCTGAGGTGTATATCTTGAAAAAAGAAGAAGGTGGTCGTCACACCCCATTCCACAAGAAATACCGTCCACAGTTTTACCTTCGTACCACTGACGTAACAGGAGAAATCAGTCTTCCTGACGGTGTAGAGATGGTAATGCCTGGTGACAACCTCACCATTACCGTTGATTTGATTACTCCTGTTGCACTCAACAAAGGACTTCGTTTCGCTATTCGCGAAGGTGGACGTACAGTTGGTGCCGGCCAAGTAACTGAGATTTTAGCATAATCTCTTGATATATAAAGGTTAATAGGTGTCCCGAAAGCTTATGTTTTCGGGGCGCCTTTTCCGCTAAATACGGGTGTAGTTCAATGGCAGAATAGCGGTCTCCAAAACCGTTGATGGGAGTTCGAATCTCTCCACCCGTGCCAATTATTTACCATGGAAAAAGTAAAGCTTTACGTAAAAGAATCATATCTTGAACTGGTCAACAAAACTAAGTGGCCTACGCTTCAAGAGTTGCAAAAAAGTGCTGCACTAGTTGCCGGGGCTTCTATTATCATTGCGTTGATCATCTATGCCATGGATAGAATAATCCGGCTTGTACTGGAGACATTCTACAATTTGTTTTAATCGAAGTCCTCTATGTCTCAAGTTGAAAGTACATCAAAAAAAATGCAATGGTATGTTGTTCGGGCCATTTCAGGTCAGGAGAACAAAATTAAAAACTACATCGAGATGGAGGTGCAGCACAATGGCCTGCAAGACTTTCTCGGTCAGATTTTGGTTCCTACAGAAAAGGTATATCAAATTAGAAACGGAAAAAAGGTTTCTAAGGAAAGAAATTATTTCCCCGGATATATCATGTTAGAAGCCGTTTTGGATGGTGAAATGGTACACACCATAAAAAATGTTACCGGTGTAATTGGATTTTTAGGAGAAGTTAAGGGTGGAGACCCTGTTCCACTGCGCGAAGCTGAAGTTCGTCGGATGCTTGGCAAAATGGACGAACTCAACGAAATTCCCGAACAAATTAACATTCCTTATATCGTTGGTGAAACGGTCAAGGTAATCGACGGGCCGTTTAACGGATTTGCCGGTACCATTGAAAAAATCAACGAGGAAAAACGCAAACTGGAAGTGATGGTGAAAATCTTTGGAAGAAAGACCCCATTAGAACTCAGTTACATGCAAGTAGAAAAGGAATCATAAAGTATTGATGTGAGCTCGTTTGATACGCGGAGTGCTTCCAACCCCATTAGTATCGACGTTCAATTTTTAACTTACATAAATTAACAACGAAAATGGCAAAAGAAGTTGCTGCCTTAATTAAATTGCAAGTGCGTGGTGGTGCAGCTAATCCATCTCCCCCGGTAGGACCCGCTTTGGGTGCCAAGGGTGTGAATATCATGGAGTTCTGCAAGCAGTTCAACGCGCGTACGCAAGATAAAGCAGGCAAAGTATTACCCGTAGTTATTACCGTTTATGGTGATAAATCATTCGACTTTGTAATCAAAACCCCTCCCGCTGCTGTACAGCTTTTGGAGGCATCTAAGTTGAAAGGTGGTTCCGCTGAACCCAACCGATTGAAAGTCGGGAAAGTTTCCTGGGATCAAATTCGTGAGATTGCTAAGGATAAAATGCCCGATTTAAATGCATTTACCGAAGAATCTGCCATGAAAATGGTTGCCGGAACTGCACGCAGTATGGGTATTACCATCACTGGTTTATCACCTTTTAACTCGTAAAAAATAATTGTCATGGCAAAATTGACTAAAAACCAAAAAGCGGTTAGCGAACTCGTCGAAAAGAATAAAACCTATTCTCTCGATGAAGCAGCTACGCTTGTTAAGGATACAAGTAAAACCAAGTTTGACGCATCTGTTGACCTTGCCGTTCGCCTGGGTGTTGATCCACGTAAAGCCAACCAAATGGTTCGCGGTGTGGTTACCCTTCCGCACGGTACAGGTAAAGATGTTCGCGTCTTGGCATTGGTTCCCGCTGACAAAGAACAAGAGGCTAAAGATGCCGGTGCCGATTTCGTTGGCTCCGATGAGTATCTGGCTAAAATTAAAGACGGTTGGACTGATATCGACGTCATTATTACTGTGCCCGCTATGATGGGCAAACTCGGTCCCTTAGGACGGGTTCTCGGACCTCGCGGTTTGATGCCTAATCCAAAGTCCGGAACAGTTACAATGGATGTGGCTAAAGCAGTAGCCGAAGTAAAAGCCGGTAAAATTGACTTTAAAGTTGACCGCTACGGAATTGTACATACCAATATCGGTAAGGCATCCTTTGATCAGGATAAGTTGCGTGAAAACGCCGCAGAAATGATCAATACGCTTGTCCGTATGAAGCCCGCTGCTTCAAAGGGAACGTACATTAAAAGCATTTACCTTTCAAGTACAATGGGCCCCGGAATTCCCGTTGATGCCAAGTCTGTATAACCATCACCATTAATCTTCACAACAATGACAAGAGAAGAAAAAGCCGCTGCAATTGGTGAATTGACCACAACATTGAAAGATAACAATGTAATTTACATTGCCGATATTTCTGGTCTCAACGCCGCAGATACCACCGCATTGCGCAGGATGTGTTACAATAAAAACATCCAAATGCAGGTAGTAAAAAATACTTTGCTTCGCAAAGCGATGGAGCAAAGTGAAAAAAACTTCGAGGACTTATTTCCTATTTTGAAGGGCAATACTAGCATTATGATTGCTGAAGCAGGTAATGCGCCCGCAAAATTGATTAAAAGTTTTCGAAGTAAAAAGCAGGAAAAACCTATCCTAAAGGGTGCCTTTATCGAGGAAGCTATCTACATTGGAGATAACCAACTCGAAGCATTGAGTAATATCAAATCCCGTGAAGAACTCATCGGAGATATTATCATGTTGCTACAGTCACCCGCTAAGAATGTTGTTTCTGCACTTAAATCCAGTGGTGGAACCATCGCCGGATTACTTAAAACGCTCGAAGAACGAGCACAATAATGTACGCACTCAGCTTCCATATAGTGTTTACCGATTGACTAATTTTAAAATCTAATCAAAATGTCTGACATCAAAGAACTAGGAGATAAGCTTGTAAACCTTACCGTTAAAGAGGTTACTGAACTAGCTAGTTATCTCAAAGAAGAATACGGAATTGAACCAGCTGCCGCTGCTGTAGCCGTTGCAGGTCCTGCCGCCGCTGGTGGTGACGAAGCTGAAGAGCAAACCGAATTCGACGTAATCCTCAAAGCTGCCGGTTCATCCAAACTTGCAGTTGTGAAATTGGTTAAAGAATTGACCGGTCTTGGCTTGAAAGAAGCTAAAGAAGTTGTCGATGGTGCACCTAGAGCCGTTAAGGAAGGTATTGCCAAAGACGAAGCAGAAGCACTTAAGGCTCAGTTAGAAGAAGCCGGTGCTGAGGTTGAGTTGAAGTAACCTTTTTCCACCTTTTTTATGGTTTAGGCTTGATTTTTCAGGCCTAAACCTTTTTGCGTTAATATAATATTCAATGTCTATGGCGAGTTCTTTGTCTCCTTCTCAAACGCAAGAGCGCATCAATTTCGGCTCTATCAAAACCCCTCTGGAATATCCTGATTTTCTCGATATTCAAATCAAATCCTTTCAGGACTTTTTCCAATTGGAAACTAAACTGGAAGACCGCAACAACGAGGGATTGTTTAAAACATTTTCGGAAAATTTCCCAATCACTGACTCCCGCAATCAGTTTGTACTGGAGTTCCTCGACTATTTTGTCGATCCCCCGCGTTATTCTGAAGAAGAGTGTATTGAACGTGGTCTGTCCTACAGTGTTCCGCTCAAGGCACGCTTGAAATTATACTGTACCGATCCCGAACATGAAGATTTTGAGACCATTGTGCAGGATGTGTATTTGGGTACAATCCCTTACATGACCTCTCGTGGTACTTTTATCATTAACGGCGCCGAACGCGTTGTCGTTTCACAGTTACACCGTTCACCCGGTGTGTTCTTTGGACAAAGCTTCCACGCTAATGGTACCAAACTTTATTCCGCCAGAATCATTCCTTTCAAAGGTAGCTGGATAGAATTTGCCACCGATATCAATGAGGTCATGTATGCGTACATCGACCGGAAAAAGAAATTGCCGGTAACTACCCTCCTTCGTGCTATTGGATACGTTAGGGATAAAGATATTTTGGAAATTTTTGACCTTGCTGAAGAGGTTAAGGTTTCTAAAACCGGACTTAAAAGGGTTAGTGGACGCCGTCTTGCTGCTCGTGTTCTCAAAACCTGGATCGAAGATTTTGTAGATGAAGATACCGGTGAGGTTGTTTCCATCGAACGGAATGAAGTGATCATCGACCGCGATGAGATTATCAGTAAAGAAAATATTCCCCTTATCCTGGAGGCGGAAGTGCCAACCATTCTCTTACACAAAGAGGATATCGAAACTTCTGAATACTCCATTATATACAATACACTCCAAAAAGACCCGACCAACTCGGAAAAGGAATCTATGGAGTATATCTACAGACAGCTGAGAAACGCTGAACCACCTGATGAGGAAACTGCTCGTGGCATTATCGACAAGTTGTTCTTCTCCGAAACGCGTTATAGCCTCGGAGATGTAGGTCGCTATCGTTTGAACAAAAAACTTGAACTCGATATTGATGCCGACAAACAAGTTTTGACCAAAGAAGATATCATCAGTATCATTAAATACCTCATCCAACTGGTCAACAGTAAAACTGAGGTAGATGACATCGACCACCTTTCTAACCGTAGGGTTCGTACCGTGGGAGAGCAACTTGCAGCCCAGTTTGGTGTTGGACTTGCCAGAATGGCACGCACCATTCGCGAACGTATGAACGTACGCGATAATGAGGTGTTTACCCCAATTGATTTGATTAATGCCAAGACCCTTTCTTCGGTTATTAATTCTTTCTTTGGAACCAACCAGCTGAGCCAGTTTATGGATCAGACCAACCCCCTTGCGGAGGTGACACACAAACGTCGCCTTTCAGCTTTAGGACCCGGTGGTCTATCTCGCGAACGCGCAGGTTTTGAGGTTCGAGATGTTCACTTTACGCACTACGGACGTCTGTGTCCTATTGAAACACCTGAAGGACCAAACATTGGTTTGATCTCTTCGCTTTGTGTTTATGCCAAAGTTAATAAACTCGGATTTATCGAAACGCCTTACCGCCCTGTGAGTAAAGGCCGGGTTTTATACGATCAGGAACCTATTTACTTAAGCGCTGAGGAGGAGGAAGGACAAGTAATTGCCCAAGCCAATGCCCCTGTAAACGAGGAAGGAAACTTTGTCAATGACAAAATTAAAACCCGTTTGGAGGGTGACTTCCCAATCAATGAGCCCGGACAGGTTCACTTGATGGACGTTGCACCAAATCAAATTGCATCCATTTCCGCTTCATTGATTCCTTTTCTGGAACACGATGATGCAAACCGTGCGTTGATGGGTTCAAACATGATGCGTCAAGCTACGCCGTTGCTTTTACCGGAATCTCCCATTGTAGGAACAGGTCTTGAGCGACAGGTAGCCCGTGATTCTCGTGTACTTATCAATGCCGAAAAAGACGGTGTTGTTGAGTTTGTTGATTCGAGGGAAATCCATATTCGTTACATCTTGTCCGACGAGGAAAGTTTAGTTTCTTTTGAAGGAGAACTCAAGATGTATAATTTGGTTAAATTCCGCAAAACAAACCAAAGTTCATGCATCAACCTTCGTCCGATTGTCTCTAAAGGACAAAAAGTGAAAAAAGGTGATGTGCTTTGTGAAGGGTATGCCACCGAAAAAGGTGAACTTGCCTTGGGAAGAAATATGCAGGTCGCTTTTATGCCTTGGAAGGGTTATAACTTCGAGGATGCGATTGTAATTTCTGAGAAGGTAGTTCGTGAGGACATATTCACCAGTATTCACATTGATGAATATACGCTGGAAGTTCGCGACACCAAAGTAGGAACAGAAGAGCTTACGAGTGACATTCCCAATGTTAGTGAAGAGGCAACCAAAGATCTCGATGATAATGGAATTATTCGTGTAGGTGCAGAAATCAACCCAGGTGATATTTTAATTGGTAAAATCACACCAAAGGGAGAATCAGACCCCACTGCGGAAGAGAAACTCTTGCGTGCCATTTTTGGCGACAAAGCCGGAGATGTTAAAGATGCATCACTTAAAGCACCCCCGAGTTCTTATGGTGTGGTTATCGACAAAAAGTTGTTTGTCAGGGCCATGAAGGACAAGAAATCGCGTCAGCGCGAAAAAGAAGAGATCCAAGTATTTGAGGAAGAATACCTTCGCAAGGAGGAGGAGCTTCGTGCAAAGTTTGTAGAAAAGATCAATATCATTGTTGCAGGTAAAACTTGTCAAGGCGTTACCAACGACCTCAATGAAGTTGAAATTCCCAAAGGAACCAAGTTTACCCAAAAGGTACTCAATGCAGTTTCGGATTACACCCGAATTGCTGGTGGAACCTGGACTACAGATTCTCAAAAGAATGAACTCATTGCGCAGTTGATTCACAATTATAAAATTAAGGTTGGAGATATTCGCGGTGTATTGCGTCGTAAAAAATTCAACCTTAGTGTGGGTGATGAACTACCTGCCGGTATTTTGAAACTTGCAAAAATTTACGTTGCACAAAAACGTAAATTGAAAGTAGGTGATAAAATGGCAGGACGTCACGGAAACAAAGGTATCGTTGCTAAAATCGTTCGTGCCGAAGATATGCCATTCCTCGAAGATGGAACCCCGGTAGATATCGTTTTAAATCCATTGGGTGTACCTTCTCGGATGAATATCGGACAGATTTACGAAACCGTGTTGGGTTGGGCAGGAAAAAAATTGGGTAAGAAGTTTGCAACTCCAATTTTCGACGGTGCAACCATTGATCAAATTAATGAACTTA
This sequence comes from Cryomorphaceae bacterium, assembly GCA_020832345.1. Lineage (GTDB taxonomy): Bacteria > Bacteroidota > Bacteroidia > Flavobacteriales > Schleiferiaceae > CSBr16-58. Next base: position 21,970 of record JAFIEY010000126.1, read on the forward strand.
CCGACGAAGCCGGAATTCCGCGCTTTGGTCACACCTTCCTATACGATGGTGGTACAGGTGAGCGATTTGACCAAGCCGCTACAGTTGGGGTAATTTACATGCTCAAGCTCGGCCACATGGTTGACGATAAAATGCACGCACGTTCCATCGGACCATACTCGCTTATTACGCAGCAACCACTCGGAGGTAAAGCTCAGTTTGGAGGTCAGCGTTTTGGAGAAATGGAGGTTTGGGCCATCGAAGCCTTTGGTGCATCCAATATCCTTAGGGAATTGCTAACCGTGAAATCTGATGATGTTATGGGAAGAGCAAAGACCTATGAGTCCATTGTCAAAGGGGAACCTTTGCCTGAGCCGGGAATACCTGAGTCATTCAATGTATTGTTGCATGAACTCTCCGGTTTGGCACTTAAAGTTACTCTTGATTAATGATGGCCACCCTGTGGCGACTTTTAACATAAATAAACATTCTTATGGCTTTTAATAATTCAACGGACCGCAAAACTTTCAACAGCACCTTTAAGTCCATTACCATTAGTCTGGCATCACCCGAGTTTATTCTCGAGCGTTCCAGCGGTGAAGTGCTAAAGCCTGAAACCATAAATTACCGTACGCACAAGCCCGAGAGAGACGGACTTTTTTGCGAACGAATTTTTGGCCCTGTTAAAGATTACGAATGTGCTTGTGGAAAATACAAGCGTATTCGCTATAAAGGGATTGTTTGCGACCGTTGTGGAGTTGAAGTAACCGAAAAGAAAGTTCGTCGCGAGCGCATGGGGCATATCAGCCTCGTGGTGCCTGTGGCGCACATCTGGTACTTCCGCTCACTTCCCAATAAAATTGGTTACCTTTTGGGTCTTCCTACCAAGAAGCTCGACATGATCATTTATTATGAGCGCTATGTCGTAATTCAAGCGGGTGCCGCCAACAAACCCGATGGGAATCCCCTCGAGTTTATGGAATTCCTAACGGAGGAGGAATACCTCGAAATCTATGATCGATTGCCGGTTGAGAACCAGTACCTCGACGACAATGACCCCAATAAGTTTATTGCTAAAATGGGTGCCGAGGCGATCCTCATGCTGCTTCAGCGTATGAATTTTGACGAGTTGTCTTATCATTTGCGCGATCGTGCAAACAAAGAAACTTCTCAACAAAAACGTCAAGAAGCACTTAAGCGCTTGCAGGTTGTAGAATCTGTAAGAGATGCTAATAGCCGCATCGAAAACAATCCCGAGTGGATGGTCGTCAAAGTAGTTCCGGTTATTCCGCCCGAACTTCGTCCTTTGGTGCCTTTGGATGGTGGCCGTTTTGCTACTTCTGACTTAAACGATTTGTACCGCCGCGTAATCATTCGCAATAACCGTTTGAAGCGCTTGTTGGAAATCAAAGCGCCCGAAGTTATTCTTCGCAATGAAAAGCGGATGTTGCAGGAGTCAGTGGATTCACTTTTTGACAACACCAGAAAAGCCACGGCAGTTAAAACCGAAAGCAACCGCGCCTTAAAATCACTTTCCGATAGTTTGAAAGGTAAGCAAGGTCGTTTCCGTCAAAACTTGCTCGGAAAACGTGTGGATTACTCCGGTCGTTCGGTAATTGTTATCGGACCAGAATTGAAATTGCACGAATGTGGTATCCCGAAAAATATGGCAGCGGAATTATACAAGCCTTTCATCATTCGCAAAATGGTGGAACGCGGTATTGTTAAAACCGTAAAATCGGCCAAGAAGATTATCGACAAACGTGAACCTGTCGTTTGGGACATCCTCGAAAACGTGATGAAAGGACATCCTGTATTGCTCAACCGTGCGCCAACATTGCACCGCTTGGGTATTCAGGCATTCCAGCCAAAAATGATTGAGGGTAAGGCCATTCAATTACACCCATTAACTTGTACGGCTTTTAATGCTGACTTCGATGGTGACCAAATGGCTGTCCACCTTCCATTGGGACCCGAAGCCATTCTGGAAGCCCAATTGTTGATGCTTGCTTCCCACAATATTCTCAACCCTGCCAACGGATCTCCAATTACCGTTCCCTCACAGGACATGGTACTTGGACTGTATTACCTTACCAAGCAACGCAAAAGTTCTGAGGCACACAAGGTAAAAGGAGAAGGTATGGTATTTTACTCCGCAGAGGAAGTAAATATCGCTTTAAATGAGGGTATGGTCGATCTTCACGCAACCGTAAAAGTTCGCTCCAGAGTGGAAGAAAACGGTGAGCTGAAAATTAAACTTATTGAAACTACTGTTGGACGGGTTTTATTTAACCAAAATGTACCCGAAGAAGTTGGTTTTATCGATGAGTTACTGACCAAAAAATCACTGCGTGATATCATTGCAAATATTTTACGCCAGACCAATATCCCGAAAACAGCGAAGTTCCTAGACGATATTAAGAACCTGGGTTATGCGCAAGCTTTCCGCGGTGGATTGTCTTTCTCCTTGGGCGATATCATTATCCCTGAAGAAAAAGAAACACTTGTTCAAGATGCAGAGGATCAAATTAACAATATCCTCGCGAGCTATAACATGGGTCTCATTACCAATAATGAGCGTTACAATCAGGTGATTGATGTTTGGACAAACACGAATGCTCGACTTACCGAGCGCGCCATGCATCACTTGATTACCGACCGTCAAGGGTTTAATCCAATTTATATGATGCTTGACTCCGGTGCACGGGGTTCTAAAGAGCAGATTCGCCAGCTTTCCGGTATGCGTGGTCTAATGGCCAAGCCCCAGAAATCCGGATCATCTGGTGGAGAAATTATCGAAAACCCGATTATTTCAAACTTTAAGGAAGGTCTTTCAATCCTCGAGTACTTTATCTCCACCCACGGTGCACGGAAAGGTCTTGCGGATACGGCTTTGAAAACTGCGGATGCGGGATACCTTACTCGTCGTTTGGTTGACGTTGCACAAGACGTCATCATTACCGAAGAGGATTGTGGAACCCTACGCGGATTGGAAGTTGGCCCACTTAAGAAAAATGAAGAAATCGTAGAATCGCTTTACGATAGAATCTTGGGTCGGGTTTCTCTAAATGATGTTGAAGATCCTTTGACTGACGAAGTTTACGTCCGTGCCGGTGAAGAAATTACCGAAGAAATCGCGCGTAAAATCGATCAATCACCTTTACAAACCATTGAAGTTCGCTCCCCATTGACTTGTGAAAGTCCTAAGGGAATTTGCGCCAGATGCTACGGTAGAAATCTCGCTACCGCTAAGATGGTGCAAATGGGTGAAGCTGTTGGTGTCGTTGCTGCTCAGTCTATTGGAGAGCCCGGAACTCAGCTTACTTTACGTACCTTCCACGTTGGTGGAACGGCGGGTAACATTTCTGAAGACTCAGCACTTAAAGCCAAATACGACGGTAAAATTGATATTGATGAATTGCGAACCGTTGATGGTAAAAATGCCGACGGTGAGGATGCAGTCATTGTAATTGGTCGTACAGCGGAATTGCGTATCAGCGATCCTAAGACTAACATCGTGTTGCAAACCAGTAACATACCTTACGGTGCGTTCTTAAAGATTAAAGATGGCAGCTTGGTAAAGAAAGGTGATGTCATTTGTGAATGGGATCCTTGGAATGCCGTAATTGTATCGGAATCAGCTGGTACTATTGAATTTGAAGGCATTGAAAAGGACATTACCTATCGTGTTGAAATCGATGAGCAAACTGGTTTCCAGGAAAAGGTAATCTCTGAATCCAAGAATAAAAAGATGATTCCGGTCATCAAGATTTTGGGCGCAGACGGAGAAGTGATGAACACCTACAACTTACCAGTAGGAGCGCATATTACCGTTGAAAATGGTGAAAGTATTCCTTCGGGAAAAATCCTCGTCAAAATTCCACGGAAGTCGTCAAAAGCCGGTGATATTACGGGAGGTTTACCTCGTGTAACTGAGCTTTTTGAAGCGCGTAATCCATCCAACCCCGCTGTGGTTTCTGAAATTGATGGTGTGGTTTCATTTGGACCAAAAATCAAACGAGGAAATCGCGAGGTTATCGTAGAATCTCGTACCGGGGAACGCAAAGTGTATATGATCAACCTCTCCAAGCAAATTCTTGTTCAGGAGAACGATTATGTACGTGCGGGTACCCCTCTATCCGAGGGTTCTATTTCTCCGGGAGACATCCTTTCTATCGAAGGACCTACCGCAGTACAGGAATACCTCGTAAACGAAGTTCAGGAAGTATATCGCTTGCAAGGTGTGAAAATCAATGACAAGCACTTCGAGGTTATCGTTCGTCAAATGATGCGTAAGGTGGAAATTCAAGATTCTGGTGATACCAGCTTTCTTCAAGGAAACCTTATCCATACCTATGACTTTATTAACGAGAACGATTGGATTTTCGACAAAAAGGTTGTTGAAGAAGGTGGCGGTTCTGACGAACTAAAACCCGGTATGATTGTCTCTGCTCGTCAATTGCGAGATGAGAATAGTCGTCTTCGTCGTGCCGATAAAGAACTCGTGCAAGCCCGTGATGCTCGTCCTGCAACTGCCACTCCGGTATTGCAAGGGATTACCAAAGCATCCTTGCAAACCAAATCGTTTATTTCTGCGGCATCCTTCCAGGAAACAACCAAAGTGCTCAATGAAGCTGCCCTTAGCGGTAAGGTTGATACCCTCGACGGACTTAAAGAAAACGTTATTGTTGGCCATAAAATTCCTGCGGGTACCGGTCTTAAATCCTACGAAAAAATCATCGTTGGTGTTAAGCAAGACCTTGAGGAATTGGAAGAGGCTGCGGCGGAAAATCAGCATGAAGAAGAAGTGGAGGAAACCCAAAACGCAGAGTAATGGAACAACCAAAAGATCCCAACCAACAGCAGCTCAACATTGAAATCAATGAGGATGTTGCCGGAGGTGTATATAGCAATTTAGCCATCATCAACCACTCTCCTTCGGAATTTGTGGTGGATTTTGTGCAAGTTATGCCTGGTGTACCAAAGGCCCGTGTGAAGTCAAGGGTTATTTTAACCCCGCAACACGCCAAACGCTTTTTGCGTGCGATGTCGGAAAACATTAAAAAGTTTGAGCAATCGCATGGTGAAGTGACGGATCAGGAACCGGTTAATTACCCAATTAATTTTGGGGGTCCTACCGGACAAGCATAATTTTAACCGTTTTATTGACAGGCCACCGGAACGATTTTGTCTTCCGGTGGCTTTTTAGTTTTTAATCTTACAAAAAAAAACAATCCTATGACCAACCCATGGCATGATGTAAGTCCGGGAGATAACCCCGAGTCTTTTGTGAAAAGTATTATTGAAATTCCCAAAAATTCAAGGGCAAAATACGAGCTCGATAAGGAATCAGGAATGTTGATCCTGGATCGTGTACTTTATAGTGCAGTTTATTATCCCGCTAATTATGGCTTTATTCCTAAAACGTATTGTGACGATAATGACCCACTTGATATTTTAGTTTTGAGCCAAATCGAAGTTGTCCCCATGTGTATTGTTCCGGCAAAAGTTATTGGTGTAATGCGCATGTTGGACCAAGGAGAAGCCGATGATAAAATTATCGCAGTTGCAGCAGATGACAAAAGTGTGAGTCACTTCAACGACGTTTCAGAACTTCCACATCATTTTTTATCTGAAATGCGCAGTTTTTTTGAAGACTATAAAAAGTTGGAAAACAAAACTGTAGTTGTAGAAGATTTTCAGGGAAGGGATGAAGCATTGCGAATATTGAACCAGGCATTTCAGGATTACCAAATAAAGTTCAATGGTTAAAAACCCGTGGATATTTTCTGCCGGGTTGCTTCGGGAGAAAATATTTTACCGCTTATCTTTACCCGCATAAGCGCAAAGAGGAAAATCCATGGCCGAGGAACAAGAAAACCCACAACTTCCGGAAGAGAGTAACAACAGAACCAGTATTACCCGTGTAAGCGGGATGTACGAGGACTATTTTTTGGATTACGCATCTTATGTAATCCTTGAAAGGGCGGTGCCAGCCTTGTCTGATGGAGTGAAGCCCGTACAGCGCAGGTTGCTTCACGCCATGCGGGAAATGGACGATGGACGATACCACAAGGTGGCCAACATCATCGGGCAAACCATGAAATATCACCCGCATGGGGACGCTTCAATTGGCGATGCACTGGTGCAACTCGGGCAAAAGGAACTACTCATCGACTGTCAGGGTAACTGGGGAAACATCCTTACCGGAGATAGTGCTGCGGCGCCGAGGTATATCGAAGCCCGACTGACGAAGTTTGCCCTTGAGGTAGCTTTTAATGCAAAAATTACGGAATGGAGTGCGTCATACGATGGAAGGGGAAAAGAACCGGTTTTTTTGCCGATGAAATTTCCGCTGCTTCTCGCTCAAGGTGTTGAAGGTATTGCGGTAGGTTTGAGCACCAAAGTTTTGCCCCACAACTTTAATGAACTGATAGATGCCAGTATAAATATTCTAAAAGGAAAGAAGGTTACTGTGGTGCCTGACTTCCCCTCGGGAGGAATTGCGGATGTTTCAAATTACAACGACGGAATACGAGGTGGCCGAGTTCGCGTTAGGGCCAAAATAGAAGCGCTGGATAAAAAAACGCTAATTATAAAGGAAGTTCCTTTTGGCACTACCACCACCAGCTTAATCGAAAGCGTGATTAAGGCCAACGATAAGGGTAAAATCAAAATCAAAAAAATCGAAGACAATACCTCAGAGTTTGTCGAGATTTTGGTTCATCTGGCACCTAATATTTCTCCCGACAAAACCATAGATGCGTTATATGCATTTACAGATTGCGAGGTGTCTATTTCGCCACTGGCTTGTGTTATTGAAAACGATCGTCCCATTTTTGTTGGGGTTACCGAATTACTAAGATTATCAACGGAACATACCGTTGATCTCACCCGACAAGAACTGCAGGTTAAACTCGACGAATATCAAAATGATTGGCATGCGGCCTCTTTGGAAAGGATTTTTATCGAAAATCGAATTTATCGGGATATTGAAGAGGCCGAAACCTGGGAGCAGGTTCTTCAGTTTATTCACGATGGCTTAAAACCACATATTGGCCACTTACTCCGTCCCGTCACCGATGAGGACGTGGCACGCCTGACGGAAATCAGAATCAAGCGAATTTCAAAATACGATTCGGATAAGGCCAATGACAATATTTTAGCCCTCGAAGGTAAAATTGCTGAATACAAGCATCACCTCGAAAATCTGGTAGAATACACCATTAATTACTTCAAACACCTGAAGGAAAAATACGGAAAAGATAAGGGACGGAAAACCGAAATCCGGATGTTTGACGATATCGTGGCCCAAAAGGTTGCCATTGCAAATGAGAAACTTTACGTCAATCGCGAAGAGGGTTTTGTTGGTATTGGATTAAAAAAGGCCGAATACGTATGCGATTGTAGCGATATTGACGATATCATTGTCTTCCGAAGCGATGGCGTAATGATGGTCTCCAAGGTAGATCAAAAGATGTACATGGGGAAAGACATTATTCACGTAGGTGTATTTAAAAAGGGCGACAAACGAAAGATTTTTCATTTCATTTATAGTGATGGCCCCAATGGCCCTACCTATATGAAGCGGTTCTTTGTGGATGGGGTAACCCGGGATAGAGAATATGATTTGACCAACGGAACCAAAGGATCCAAGGTTTTGTATTTTTCCGTAAATCCAAATGGAGAATCCGAAACCGTCACCGTACATCACCGGGCCATCAAGAAAGTGAAAAAGATGAGATTTGACCTTGATTTGGGCGAGTTGGCCATCAAGGGAAGGGGTGTAAAAGGAAATACGGTGACCAAACATCCGGTTAAGAAAATTGAACGAAAGGAAAAGGGAAGCTCCACGTTAGCCCCGCGTAGAATTTGGCTCGACGAAACGGTAATGCGGTTAAACGGTGAGGGAAGAGGGCGTTTATTAGGCCGTTTCTCCGGTGATGACAGGATTCTTGAAATCACAACCAAGGGTCAATATCGCTTGTTGCCTTACGACTTTAGCACCCACTTTGAAGAGGATTGGCTGATTATTGAAAAATATGATCCCGAAAAACCGGTAAGCACAATTTATTGGGAACCTGAAAAGGAAAGGTTTTATGTAAAGCGCTTTATTCCCGAAATGTCCGATAAAAAGGAAATCTTTATTTCTGAGGAAGAAGGTGCGTATATGGAAATGGTAAGCTATCACCCTAAACCCACAGTATTACTGCAATTTAAAAAAGTAAAGGGTAAGGCTGCGGACGATGAAACGATCGATTTAGAATCTTTTATTTCCGTAAAAGGGCAAAAAGCCATGGGAAATCAACTCACGCGAAATCCGGTTAAGAATATGATTCTAAATGAACCGGAACTTGAACCTGAAGCAACGGAAGAAGTTGAAAGCGAAAAAGTTGATGTTCCGGAAACCGAAGATGCCCCTGAGCAGAAAAAGAGCGAACAAGAACCCAAGGATAAATCTGGTGATAACGAAAAGGGTAGTGCAGGAATCCAGATTTCACTATTCGATGAGCCGGAACCCTAAAGACTATGGATGAAAATCAAGCCATATCCCAGAATCAATTGAAGTTTTTGCGCCGACTAAAAACCAAAAAGTACAGATACAAACATCGGGCTTTTATTGCTGAGGGAAATAAATTGGTTATGGATTTAATTTCAGCCGGTTTAAACTGTAAGGCTTTGTATATTGACAGTCTATCTGATGCTTCTCTCTTTCCCGATGCCGTCCATATTTCCGATAAAACAAGGAAATCTTTTTCGGTATTTGACAATCCTTCCGGTGCTGTAGGTGTTTTTGAAATGCCCAACCAAGCGCCGCCATCCTCGAATTTGATTTTGGCACTTTATGGAGTTCAGGATCCGGGTAATCTGGGAACCATTTTGCGCACTGCAGTTTGGTTTGGTGTTTTTGATATCTGTCTGCTTGATGGCACAACAGATCCCTTTAATGCAAAGTGTGTGCAGGCCAGTATGGGCGCTATTGCCCACACGCGTTTAACCTTTGCCAGTGCCGGGGATATATTACCGTTTCAGTCGCAGGGATACCAATTGCTCGGCGCCGATATGGAGGGCGAGTCAATTTACGGTTTCGACTGGCCGGAAAAAGCCATTCTCATCATGGGAAATGAGGGACAGGGATTAAAAGGCTTTCCGTTGGAATATCGTGCATTGTCCATTCCTTCCCGGGGTGGAAAAGCAGCGGAATCTCTCAATGTCGCGATGGCGAGTGGAATCATTCTCTCCCATTTCGCCGGATCGGTATAATTTTATTTTGTATATTTGTGGGAAAGCAATTCGGGTAAAAGTCGTTTTGAATAAAGGAGTTTGTCTCTTTTGAAGTCAATGCAACCAATCCTTGCCCGAGTTTTTAAAAAAATATTAATCCTAAAAAACATTCCCATGAAAACTGTAATTGTGGCATTATTGCTAATGAGTGGCGGTTTAGCTTTTTCTCAGCCAGTAGAAAAAGAGGTGGAATTATCGCCTAAAACGTTTGAAAATTTAATGACTCCTTCCCTGGAGCAGCTGCCTTCAAATTCACCTTATATTTTACCGGCAGACCAACGTTTGCCGGGTGTTGAGCGGATTTTTAATAATCCGGAATTTATAACCGTTGAACGAGAACCTCAAACCGTAAATACCGATGTTTACCCCATGGTTCATCGCAATAGTTATGGGCCAAATCGCAGGATTTATTCTTACTCGGATCTTTATTATTCACCATACAGGTGATTGTATTCAAACGTATTTTGATGATGGGTTCTGTATTCCATGAAGACAAAAATTAAGACGCCCAATGTTCTTGCCATTCGCAAGTTCTTGCCCCAATCCGACATTCCGTTTATCGTGTATGCTGTGGTGTTTTTCACCATGTTTTTGGTTTGGGTTTTTCGTTATCTCCATCCGGATTTAACCCTCAATATCTTTTCCGAATTACTCGGGGCGGCATTTACATTGTTCATCATCGACACCTTGCTGGTACGCACCAAAACCAAACGATGGAAGGAGGTTCAGCAACACGTAAATTATCTCATCGGTAGAAATGTTTATCGAATTCGCGATGGTATTTCTACCCGGGCTTTTGCATTTGATCCGGAAATTGACGAAGAAACCAAAGAGTATGGTTCACCGGATAGTGTCCGCGAACAACGCGCTGCTTTTTTGTCCGACCTCGAAAAAGCCGGACCGCAAAAACTAATTCAGATTTTATACGAAGAGGAACTTTTTACTGAAAGCAACTACCAGTATTTTAACGAAAAAGCAGATGATATTTGGAAAATTGTAAACATGCGATACTCCGATTATCTGCCGCCGGATTTGGTTCATGTGCTTATTGTTTTGCATACGCATCTCAAGGATGTGGGCGCTTATATACGGCTTTATCGTAAATCTATTCGGTTTCCTGCGGAGGCTACTTTCTATAAAAATCTCGGAAGGAGCAACATCGCTACCACGCTTCACGAGGTAATCAAAATTCTTAATTTCCTTTACAATGAGGGACTTTCAGAAGTGTCGGGTAGCGATGCGGCTTGATATTTTACTTTACGAGTATCTTTCGGGAAATCGTTTTTTCACCATTTTCAATTCGCAAAAAATACACGCCTTTGGCCATAGAGGCGAGATTTATTTCTGTTTCTCGCCCCGGATTGGTTTGTCCGGTTAGAATTACCTTTCCATGGGTGTTTATAAGTTGCCAAGTCTTTTTTGTGGAAACTGTGTTTTTGTCACGTATAAAAAGTGTATTTTCAACCGGATTGGGATAAATGGCATAAACGGCTTCCTCAAAGCTTTTGGATTTTAGATTGAAATTGCGCAACCAATGTACAAGGGTGTCACCAACAGCCTGCTGCACAGAAGGTATATTCGGCGGTGTAAATTGGTGATTGAGATCTTCGAGTAAATAGAAATCAAATCCCATGGTTGTTTCTTGCTGAAATCTAAAAAGTTCGCTTGGCGGGACGTTAAAATCCAATTCTCCAGCAACAAATAGAGTAGGTAGATTTATCATATCGAAAATAATGGCCACTGAATCGTAATGATTGATGTAAGGATACCATTCCTGTGGAGGTAATCCGCCAAAATTGGGTAAAACGGAGAAGTTTTGTTGTCTCACCAATTGAAAATATTGCAAGTATTGGTCACCGGCTTGTTTTGCCGCTGAGGTGTCTCCACCGCAGGAATCAGCAATTTCAACCAATTGTCGTGCTATGGCCGTATCTAGCGGCGTTCGTCCACCCGCAAGGGAAATTAATGCTTTCACATCCGATCTCTGACGGGCAATTGCGGCGATGAGCATGGCACCCTCACTATGACCGGCCAAAATAAGTTTATTGGTGTCGATGTCACTGCGGGTTTTTAGGAAATCCAATGCGGAATTTGCCGGAAGGAAGACGTTGTTAAAGTTGAATGGCCCTTGGTAATTTGGGCATGAAATCATGATTTCGTCATATCGGAGAACGGCATAACCTGAATCTCGCAGTTGATGCGCCATGTCCCGCAATGGTCTGAGTGTTTGTCCAATAAGACCCGGGTATAAGCAGGCGCCATTTGCACCACTAATGGAGGTGGTTCCATTTCGATCGTTTTGTCCGGAACCCGGGATCATTACGATGGCTGGATGGGGTCCGTTGCCAGGTGGTAAATCGAGAATAGCGTTGATATTGCAGCCGCCGTGGTTGAATTGTACGGGGATTGATTGGCCTGATACATGGGTTGAAATCAGGATTGTGGTGATTAGAATTAACTTGTTCATCAGGTTAAAATTTAGAAATATTCTGGTTGGACAATGATTTTAGTGATTATTTCGGCCACCAACAATGCGATGATAAACCCAATGACCATGCGCTTTCCGCGAAGGTTGGCGGAAACCTTGTAGGCATTTACCATTAATGCGATGGACCAAACGGTAAAAGCAATCAGGGGAATGCTCAAAAGAATCATAATCCCCATTTCGGTTGCATCGGGTTGATCTCCGGCGGCCAAGGCCATTCCCGGGCCGTACATTACGCCGCCTAAGTTGAGCAATGGAAGCAAGGCATAAGGCGCTTTGGCGAGTAACATGGTGCCGGCAATATCAATGATTCTGGTTTTTTTCGCACCGGAAAGCCATGCGGTCAAATAAAAACAGGCTGTAATAATGACAGCGTTTATCACCTGATCGATGAGGGCCGTGAGGAAATTACTGTCTTCCACAAAGTGCAAGTCAATTGCCCCGTCAAATCGGGCGTTGGTAATTCCGGCCAATGTCGCTCCTACGATGAGGAAAACTAAGCCCAATAACAAGGCTTCAGCACCGGCAATTCGGTTGAATGGATTGAAAATAAATTTCCAATTGATTGATTTCATTATTTAGGTTTTTAGGTTAGTGAAAATTGGTTTTTAATATTTTAGTCCACTCCAAAAAGGATGATTTTGGAAGAAAGGTGGGGGCTTTTTGGAGCAGACTCATATTTTTTCAAATCAAAATGGTATTATGAGGCTTCCAGTGATTTTACTTTTTTGATGATGTCGTCCAAAGTGTTTCTAACTTTAGGATAACTATGGCCGGTGTGTTTGGCCATCTCTTTTAAACTTCCGGAGGACTTGATAAACTGCATCAGGAAATTGAGCTCATCCGCATTGAGTTGAACTAAAATGGGAAGAGAGAAGGAGCCTTCTACTGAGGTGCCACAAGCCCCGCAATGCATTCTTTGCACATGAAGTTGTGTGTTGCATGCCGGACACTGGGTTGGAACTTTGTTTGGTTTCTCCATTACATTGTTTGTTTTTGACGGTGCAAATATAAATAAAATTAATTAATGTGTAAATAAAATTTAGTTTTTTTGAATAAAAATAATTTTCACCTCTGTTTTATTCATGTTTTACTTAAAATGTTTTCCCTTCGCGGTTTGGTGAAAATTGCACGTTTATCATTACTCTATCTATGAGTCTGCTCCAGAAAGTCCCTTTCTGCCAAAATCTTTCTTGTCGATAGATTTTTGAATTTTCACTAACAATTAGTTAGCTGTGGTTCAAAAACCCCCTCGATTTTGATTGAAATCATCCTTTTTGGAGTGGACTCATCTTTTATTTTTGAAATATCCCAACCCCCCCCAAACCCTTCAATGTTTTTTAGCCTTACTTTTGTTCATCAATTTTTAAAAACCAAAACATGTGAAATCCATACCCGTTTCCACTGGATTTAAGCGCCGTTCTGCCATAGCCGTATTGGCCATTCTGTTTTTCATCATCGCGTATTTTACGGTAGTGGCCATTGCATTACTATTGGTTGCAGCAGCTATTGGAGCGGGGATTTTCCTCGTGCTTCGCCCCATAAACTTAATTATTGTATTTTTTGGAATCGCATTGGTGGGTTCGGGTTTGCTGGTGTTTTACTTTTTGATAAAGTTTATTTTTAACCGACAAAAGGAAGATCGGTCAAACCTTACGGAAATTGAAGAATCCAAATTCCCCAAACTGTTTGCATTTGTAAGAGAGGTGGCAGAGGAGGTGGGCGTGCCGTTTCCCAAAAGGATTTATCTATCGCCGGATGTCAACGCTTCCGCCTTTTACGACTCACCCATTAAATCCTTGTTTTTTCCCAGTAAAAAAAATCTGCATCTTGGCATGGGCTTGATCAATTCGGTCACAGTTTCTGAACTCAAAGCTATTATTGCACATGAGTTCGGCCATTTTTCTCAGCGTTCTATGAAGGTAGGGGTCTTTGTTCATCAAATCAATTATATCATTCATCAGACACTTGCCGACGATCCCAAGTTCGATAAAGTATTGATCTGGTGGGTTCAAATCAATAGCGTTTTTTCGCTGGTGGCCAATCTGGCGGTGGGCATCAATAACGGAATTCGGTGGGTGTTGGCCCAATTGTATAAGGTGGTGAATCTCGCCCACATGGGTCTTTCGAGGGAAATGGAATTCCACGCCGATGCTGTTGCAGCTGAAGTTGCAGGTAGTCGATCCCTAGAAGACGCCTTGCTGCGCACGGATTTGGCGGCTTACGCATTTCAACGGACACTTGAATATTACGGACAAAATCACGGGTATAATAAAAAGTCTGAAAACATATATCCCGAAATGCACTTTGTCATGAAAACCCTGGCGGAGAAAAATGAAATTCCCGTAAAGGGAAATCTTCCAGTCGTACAAATGAAGCACATTGGGCGGTATGATAAATCCAAGCTTCGCATAAATAGTCAGTGGGAATCCCATCCTTCCAACAAAGATAGAATATCATCGCTGCGCAAACTCGCCATTGAAAAACCCATGGACGATAGGCCGGCGACCATTTTAATTGACGCATTGGCGCCAATGCAAAAAGAACTCTCGGTTCAGTTATTTGGTGAAGTTTACCAGGAAGCCGAAGATTTGATCTACAACGAATTTACCCAATCTTATTTGTCATTTGAAAATCAATTTGCCACACCAAAACCATATCTGAGTTATTACGACAGTCGCAGTCCGGTTTTTTATGAAAATGAAGATTTTCCAGAGGATTTTGATTTCAACTGGTCAGCACTTTTTAATCCCGAAAAAGTGGATTTGGTGTATTCCTGCTATTCCCTGGAAAATGACCTGCAAGTTATTAGAGACATTAGTCTGAAAATAGTTCGCGTATCTACCTTTGAATACGATGGGTACATGTATAAGCGAAAACACGCCGCAACACTTGCAGATCGTTTAAAGGCAGAACTCGATGTGTTAAAGGAAAAGTTGAATGTAAATGATCGAAACATCTTTTTCCTCTTCATGAAAATCACGCGTGAAAAAGGAATATACGATGAATGGTTATCGGCTTTTAAGGCGTTTAACGAAGTAGAAAAAAAAGTGACGGAGCGAATCGCCCTATTGCAAAAACTGCAAGATTCCCTCAATTTTATTTACGAAACCTTACCCGAGCATATCATCAAGCTCAACCTCGATGTAACGCGATCCATCGAAGAAAAGATTCGCCCATTATTGGAAGACGATATTGAAGGATTTAGGTTGGAAGCGCAGGACGTAATGATGGAGGAGATAAGGGTTTACCTAAAAAGGAAACACTGGATTTATTTCAGTGCGGGGGAATACAATATGGAAAACCTCAATGTTGTTTTTTCCATGATTCAACAATACCATTCCGGATTGCAGCGATACCACGCCAAGGTGAAATATGATTTATTGGAAATGAGTTTAATATAGGAGTCTGCTCCAAAAAGTCCCTTTCTGCCAAAATCTTCCTTGTCGATAGATTTTTGAATCCTCACTTGCTCCGGTTCAAAAATCCCCTCGATTTTAATTGAAATCATCCTTTTTGGAGTGGACTCATATAGTATTTGCCCCAGCCTTAATCTTTGATTAGAGCTTGTCCATAAAGTGTCAGTGGCTGAACTAGAAAGTTCGAGGACAAGGCTTGCGACCCCTGAAATTCAGTGAGTTTACTAAAGTAAATGACCTTAATTTCAGGTGAGCATAACGCCGTCATCGGACTTTATAGACAGACACTAATCACCCGATATTCTGCATACCTACGTGTATTATGCCATTGCGTTTCTCCAACCCGAACCAATGTATAGCGAAACTGAACCACAGTATCCGGAAATTCCTCAAGCCAATCGTTGCCAATTAAAAATACGGGCTGATCCTCAAAAGCGCCCCGCAACTGGTGAAAGTTTCGGGTGGTGTAACTTTCCGCATAGGAGAAAAAACGCTCATTTCGGCTGCCGTAACCCCCCAAAAGGTAAACGTTCCAGTAGTCGCCAATGTAGGTTGCGCCCGGCTCAATTGGGAAACTTTTTGCCTCGGCATTGGTCATCCTGTCAGGCAAGATCTCTGCCCGATTGGTGGCAATGATATGTGCGGCATCTCCAGCCCCGAGTAGGGCAATAAAGAAAACAAAAGTCCGAATAACATTAGCTAAAAAGTGCTTTTCAGCCCACATTAACATCACAGTCATCCCCAGCGGGTACAAAATAGCAAAATACCGCACGGAGGTATCGTTTAAAAAAACCCAATGGGATAATAGGGCTAACCCCAAACTGCCCCAAAACAAAAAGAATAGCGGGTATTGAAATTTTTCGGACCGACTAAAAAAGCGCGGTATGGAAATGATGCTGATGATGAAAATAATCAGTCCAATAATGAGCATACCATAATGCGCCCAAAGAATGGCCCATCGTTCGGGTTCGCCGGGTTGTAGGTTTTTTAAAATGCCATGGCTTATCCTATGAAAATTGGTGTTTAGTTCTCCTGCATCCACGAGAAATTGCGAGGAAAAATCGGCGACCTTTACGGATTTTAATTTCGATTTCACCACAATGATTGTCGGCACCAATAACCCCAATGCCATAGCCGCAGTAGTTTTCCAAAAAGGCATTTTGCGCCAAATCATTATGGCCATCATCAAAAGGGCTGAAATTGAAGTTTCACTAACCCAAAAAGAAATGCCGAGGATAAACCCAGCCAATGCCAATTGACGTGTTGAAAGGGTTTCTCTTTTTACAATATAAAAAGCCGCACCCCATAGCAAAAGCAAGATATGATAAGGTTGCGCAAAAATCACATTGGTGCAAAAAAGGATGGGTGGAATGATAAAAACCAAAGCCAGCGCAATTTTACCAAATCTGCTTTGCAGGTTTCGCGACCAAAAGTACCACCCGCCAAAATTGATGCCCATCTGGAAAATACTCAAAACAACCATGGCCGGGAAAAACTTAGTAAAAGGTGCGGCCAATAAGGGCAACAAACCACCAAACCGATCCTGTCCCCAGAAATACATGCCGTGTCTGGAATTAAAATGTCGGGTCATCATTGCGTAAATGCCCTGGTCTGCGTTCAAAAGCGGAAAAAACACACCCGCATATATCATGCATCCCAAAAGCATGATGCCAACTATTATAAGTCGATAGATCTGTTTTGACATAATTCGTCAGATTAGGGGTGTCAATGCAGTTTCCAGCTTTTTCCGTTCTGCTTCCCAATTGTGAATTTCCGCAACTTTTTCTAGTGGTTGGGTGTAATGAGATTTCCCCAAGCGCATAATTTCTACCGCCTGCCTGGCAATTTCTTCGGGGTCGTGGTTTTTTATCACCAACCCGATTTTATGATTTTCAATAATTTTTGCCACTTCCACTACCGATGAGCCCAAAACAGGTAAGCCCGCGTGGATGTAGTCAAATAATTTATTGGGTAAACTAAACCGATAATTCGCATTGGTGGTTTTGTCCAAACTCAGTCCACAGTCTGCCAGACGAGTGATGCCCAGTAACTTTCCGTAAGGTTGTGGCGGAATAAAAATCACACGCGAACGGAGGTTTTCCTTCAAAACCTTTTCCTTCAGAATCGGGATAACATCCCCGCGACCCACCACCAGCAAAATCGCCTTTTCGGGCAAGTATTTCAACGCGTCCACCATCTCTTCCATCCCCCGATCTACATTGATGCCACTGCCCTGGTTAATAAAAATAAAAGCCTCTTCGGGTAAATTCCAGTCTGAGCGATCATACGTCGGAATATCCGAAGGGAAAGGCGTGATATTGCGAACCACAGAAAGAATTTTGCCGTATTCCTCCTTGTATTGTTGGGCAATAGATGGGTTGACCGTAATAATGTGTTTCAGCTTTGGGAAGATGAATCGTTCCACCCGCAGCCAAACATTCTGTACTCCAGGCCGATGAACGAGTTCCGGGGTGTGACAAAAGTATTCGTGCGAATCGTAAACCAGCGGAACACCCTTTATTTTAGCGATAATAAAATTGGGTAAAAGCGTATCCAGATCATTGGCCAACAAACCATCGGCCTTCGTGAAGAGCAAAAAGAAAAACAGACGAATCTGGAATTCAGCGTAAAACCAAACCTTTTTGCGAAACAGCAAACGCATACGATGGGTAGGGTAGGGGCGCTCCAAGGGCAAACTCTCCTTCAGTTTCCGTCCCACCAAAATAGGCGTCACACCCAGATCCATCAGCATCACACACGATTTATTCACCCTTTGGTCGGTGACAAGGTCGTTGGTAACAGATACAATAACACGTTTCTTCACAAGAAAAATTTAGGGCAAAGATAAACCAGTTGACCAAACGCCCCAGCGAAGGTTTGAGAACAAAGAATGGTCAAAAATCACCCTTTTTTTAATCAACAAAGCCAGCCCATCTAAAAGCGAATTTTCATTTGGGCGCCTGCCACCCCCATTCCAACCCCTTGCACCACCGCAGCTCATTTGGATGGGGGGTGTCACCGGGCTGTCCGCTATAGCCACCTTCCCGCGGCCCACATCGGCGGCGCGTACGGGGGCTGGCTCCTACCGTCGCAGCCTCCGCCGCTTGCGCCGCTGTACGGCCTCGTGTTCGGTGGGCTGCCGCTTCCATCCCTGGCGCGTTGGTGTCGTATGCATGTAGGGAAAACGCATGCGTTGCACCTACAATCGTCATCATCATCTAAAAGCATAAAAACCACCACCATTTATACCCATCTCACCCAAAAAAGCCCTAACGTATCTGGAATATTGGTTCACCATGGCACTATTCAGATATTTACATTATATTTGACCTTCAATAACCGCAATACCAGCTGCACAACATATCCTGATTTGGGTGTATATAGATAGTTTTTTTGCGGTTATAAACGATTATGTGGGATTATAAAAGACAATCGTACAACAAAACCAAGACGGAGAATAAAGTAAAAGGAAGTAAATTTGCAAATAACAAACTATAGAAATGAGTAAAACCAAAATAAAATCATTTGAAATCATTGGGCTTTTTGGGACTGATGATATAAATATTCCTTTTAAAGACCCTGTTAAAATTCTTATCGGTGAAAATGGACTAGGTAAAAATCAGGTATTGAATTTATTCTATTTCACACTAACTAAGAATTTTTTTAGACTTAGCGAATATAATTTCAAGAGCCTTACTATAACATTTTCAAACGACAAAAAAATTGAAATATCAAAAAGGCAAGTTGATGAACTAGTAGACAAAATTTATAAACATCCTATAGTAAAAGAATTGATAAGTGAGATAGGATATTCTCAATTTGAAATGCTTCGAAATAAATTTCTGAAAGACAGGAAGAATTGGCATAGACTTGAAGACAGTTATTTGATGTCAAACACTAGAATTGGAAGAAAATTTCCAATCCATCGGGTCTTTAGAGTGTTTGAAGAATTGGAAATAATTGAAGACAAACAGTCTAATGTTTATTTAGATAAATGTAAAAAGGATATTTCAAAGGAACTCAAGGGGGTAGAGATTTTGTATTTCCCAACATATAGAAGGGTTGAAGAAGATTTATACAATCTAGGCTATGATGAAGACGAATTAAGAATTGACCAAGACAATAATCTCATTCAATTTGGAATGGGTGATGTTAAAAGAAGATTTAACTATATACAGAACACAATTGATAAATTACTTAAAGAAGGACTTGCTCAATTTACAAAAGACATTTTAAATGTTGTAATTGATGATTCTGAACCTTCAGAAAATATTTTAGATAAGATTAATGAAAGTGACATAGAAATAATTTTATCAAGAGTTGGCAACTTATTACCTGACAATCAAAAAGATGCTGTAAAAAGTATTGTTGCCAACAAACAGTTGAAAAATCCACTTTCTGCTTATTTGTTACAAAAGCTAATCGATATATACGAAAAACAAAAAGAATTAGATAATTCTGTTAAAATATTCAGAGATGCCTGTAACAAGTATTTAATTAATAAAAGTGTTTTTTATGATGAAAGTGCTATTGAAATTTACATAAAATCAACAAGGACAAATGATAAAATTGATTTGAAACACTTGTCTTCCGGTGAAAAGCAGATTGTTTCAATGCTATCAAATGTTTACTTATCTGAAACAGAAAAAAGATTTTTAATTCTGTTTGATGAGCCCGAACTTTCTTTAAGTATGATGTGGCAAAAACAGCTTTTACCCGATATATTAAATTCTAATAAGTGTGATTTTCTGTTAGCCGTAACACATTCTCCTTTCATTTTTGACAATGAATTAGACTCCTTTGCTGTCGGAATGAATGAATACGTTAAACCTGCAAAAGTGAATGTTAAGCAATGACGTATTTAGAGCAATTAAGAAAAAGTAAGAGCAAGCCTCAAGTGGCATATCAAGAATTTGCCCTTTCAACGAGAAAGAATCCAGAGCATTTATTTTGCTTTTTTGAAGGGAAAGATAATGCTTACTATGTATCAAGGATAAAAAGATTTACAGAAAGTTATTATCCTGTGAAGTGAGGTGGAAAACAATCAGTACTTGATGTTTACTCATTAATTACAGGCAAAGAAGAGTATAAAAAATATAAGTTGGGGTTCTTTATTGATAGAGATTTTAATTCTCCAGTTGGTGACAAAAATCCTCCAATTTTTGAAACTCCTTGTTATTCAGTGGAAAACTTGTATGTTTCGATAAGTGTTTTTAAAGAAATTTTGACTAACGAATTTCATCTATCAGAAGTTTCAGATACAAATTTTAAAAAATTATCATCTTTATATGAGCAAAGGCAAAAGGAATTTCACAATTCAGTTTTGCTTTTTAACAGTTGGTATTCCTGCTTAATAGAGAAACGAGAAAATGAAAATCGCAAAACAGGGGTAACACTTGATGATAAGTTGCCCAATAACTTTATTGACATTAGCCTAGACGAAGTTAAATCATCATATGACTTTCAAAAGATAAAAGAAACCTTCCCAAATGCTATCGAAATTGACTACACAGAAGTTGAGAAAAAAATGGAATTCTTTCAAGACAAAGAGATGCACAAAGTTTTCCGTGGAAAATACGAATTAGAATTTTTAATTAAAATGATTCGTGAAATTCTTAAAGACTCAAGTGGATATTTCGGAGCATACTGACCCCCATACGCCGCAACACTGATTCTGTATGATTATTCTTTGTTTTGGTTTTCGGCCTGACAATACGTCCCATGCTGACCCCTCTCAGGGCTTCACATTGTTGTTCCTTTATCTTATTGGGGAGGGCGCGCGGCACGCCGGCACCAAATACGGAGCATGCTGACCCCTCTGATTTGAGGAGCACGGCACGCCGACCCTAAATACGGAGCATGTTGACCCCCTAAAAAATTGTTTGGTACTTTATGGGATTTAATTAACCCATAAAACTAACGTAATGGCTGGAAAACCAAAACAAATGAATCAAATAAAACAACTTTTGCAATTGCACTTGCAAGGAAAGGGCAAAAAAACGATAGCCCGCATTACTGGTATGAGTAAGAACACGGTAAAATCTTATTTGCAGAAGCTTGATGCGCTTATGTTAAAAGATAAATCTGTGACCATAAAAAGCTTACTTAAGCTAGAAGATCCCGAATTAGAAGGGGTTTTTCATGCAGGCAATCCTGCTTATAAACAGGAAGATGAGCGTTATACAAAATTTACCAAGCTTGCTGAGGGTTACATTAAAGAGCTAGAGCATGTTGGTGTAACCAAGCGTTTACTTTGGGAAGAGTATAAACAAGAGTACCCTAAAGGCTATCAATACACTCAGTTCTGCTTTCATCTTCGCCAATACTTAAAGGCAAAGAAGCCCTCTGCGGTACTTCATCATAAGCCTGGCGATGCGCTATTTATTGATTTTGCCGGCAAAAAACTATCGTATGTTGATAGAAAAACAGGAGAGATTATTGAGTGTCCTGTTTTTGTTGCATGCTTACCGTACTCTGATTATGGGTTTGCAATTGCTGTTAGTTCTCAGAAAGTAAGTGAGTTTATTTATGCGCTAACCAAGTGCATACATTTTATGGGCGGTTCTCCGCATTCAATAGTACCTGACAACCTTAAGTCCGCAGTTATTCGCGCAAATAGGTATGAGCCTATACTAAACGATGCACTTTCTGATCTTGCAAATTACTACGACACAGCGGTAGTTCCAGCACGCGTCAGAAAGCCAAAAGATAAGGCGCTTGTTGAAAATCAAGTTAAGCTCATTTACACACGTGTATATGCTCGCATCAGAAACCAAACGTTTTTTGATTTAAGGTCTCTGAATCATGAAATTGCTAAACGAGTAAAGGCTCATAACCAAACACGTATGCAAAGACATCCGTACTGTCGAGAGGAAAAGTTTTTATCTGATGAGCAGGCTCATCTTAAGCCTTTACCTAAAGATAAATTTAGTTTAAAGTTTACAAAAGTGCTTACTGTGGCTCATAACAACCACATCTATTTGAGTAAAGATAATATCCACTACAGTGTGCCTTATGAGTTTACAGGTCAAAAAGTTAAGGTTGTATATAATCGAGAAATGGTTCGTATTTATTATGAAAACAAACAAGTAGCTGCGCATATTAGAGGTTATTCAGATCGAGGATATGCCACAGTAAAAGATCACTTATGTTCTGCTCATCAGGAATATTTAAGTCGCAGTCCAACGTACTATATACAGCGAGCAGCAAAGAAGTCTTCAGTCTTGGCGCAACTCATTGAAGCGCTTTTCAATACAAACCGATATCCAGAACAACTCTATCGTTCATGTGATGGATTATTTTCTTTAATGGAAAAAAACGACAAAAAGATTTTTGAGCAAGCTTGTAAAAAAGCCCTTAAACTCAATAATCCTAGTTACCCTTTTGTGAATAACATTTTGGAAAACAAGACATATAGACAAGAAGAACCTGAAGACCAGAGACCCCTGCCCAAACACGACAACATTCGTGGAAAGGCTTATTATCAACAAAAGTTAAACTTTAAATCAACTGACAATCATGAATGACATTGAGAGCAGATTAACATCGTTACGGCTTCACGGTATGCACCGTGCTTGGGAGTCGTTAAAACAAAGTCGGCAACTCCAAAACCTTGAAGCAGCAGAAGTCCTTGACCTGCTGCTTCAATCGGAGCAAGATGAACGGCAAGACAGGCGCTATAAACGTCTTTATCGCAACGCAAAGTTCCGATATAATGCCAACTTAGAAGAGGTGAAAATAGGAGCATCTCGCGGACTTGAAAAAAGCCTAGTTGCTAGGTTAACTACCGGTAACTACTTGGAAAAAGGAGAGTCTATTTTGATTACCGGAGCTACAGGCTGTGGAAAAAGCTTTTTTGCTTCATCTTTGGGTAATCAAGCTTGTATTCAAGGTCATAGCGTAGCCTACTATAATGCACAAAAGCTAATGTTAAGAGCAAAGCTTTCACGTGCAGAAGGCACTTCAATAAAGTTTTTTGAAAAAATATCAAAAACAGAATTATTGATTATAGATGACTTCGGGCTAACTTCATTAGACGCGATACAACGAATGGATCTAATGGAAATAATTGAAGATCGACATGCTAGAAAATCAACAATCATCTCAAGTCAATTACCAGTAGCAAGCTGGTATAATGTCATCGGAGAAGACACAATTGCTGATGCCATTTTAGATCGATTAGTGAATACATCTCACCATATCGAAATAAAAGGAGAAAGTATGAGAAAAAAAATGTAACTTTGTCATGCTATTTACGTTCTTAAAAACTTACAATTTTTTAGGGGGGTCAATATGACCGTATTGGGGGGTCAATATCACCGAAATATCCAGCAATATGTGGGCGGAAAATCGTCGGATAAATTCCAACGGACTTAGACGCATGGTCTTGCGCTTGCCCTTTGCACGGTAATCTTTCCAGCTAAACTTCACCCAACGATCATCCACCTCACGAATACGGTGATTGCTGATGGCAATTTTCTGTGCCCCGTTACAATGTTTATACTTGAATGTACTGAATTAAAGCGAGCTGTTTGATTAAACATTGTAACGGGGTGGGTGTATCGCGCCAGATACTCCACCACTGTATCGGGCGATTGCACGGGCGATTTGGCATACACCGCCCACTTGGTTTTGTAAAGACGGTCGCGGAGCGATGGCCAATGCGTCCCCTCGGGTACTTGCACCTCTCCACGCAAAATCATCCGATTGAGATGGTCGAGGAAATACCCGCGAAAAAGCGGCATCATCACGTTATAGGGAAACAAATAATCGCCAAAGCCCTTTTTGAGTTTATGCCATTGATTATTGGCATCTGCGCCGCCGCCACTGACAATGCAATGTACGTGGGGGTGAAACTGAAGCTGCTGCCCCCATGTATGCAGCACGGTTGTAATAGCCGGCGTTGCCCCCAAGTACTTCGGATCGCGACTCAGGGTCAACAAGCAATGCGCGGACGCATCAAACAGCAAATCAAAAAACAACTTCCGGTAGCGCCAGGCCATCGGTCGGAGTTCTGCCGGCAGGGTAAACACCACGTGAAAATACCGGGTAGGCAGCAGTTCACGCAATCGCTCGTCCATCCATTCCTGCACACGGGCGTACCCACAATGCGGACAGTGGCGGTTGCGGCAAGCGTGATACTGCAAGTGGATTTTCTCACAAGCACTGTTTTGGCACTTGTAGGTATGGTATCCCAGAGCTGCTGTATGGCATCGCTCAATCTTGCTCAGCACCTTATGCGCACCAAGCGGTATATGCTGGCGCCAATCCGGAACATGCGCCAGCACGTCCTTAAACGAGGCCACTCCCTAAAGCATTTGTTTGTTTTTGGGAATATTAGCAATCTGATTATCCGGCACATCAATCGTATCCAAAGGATTTACCAAGGCGTTGCGTTTGCGCGACTGCAGGTGCAAATACACCATCGTCGTTTCGATTTTGCTGTGGCCTAGTAATTCTTTAATCGTATGAATATCAGCCCCACCATCTAATAAGTGCGTGGCAAAAGAATGGCGAAGTGTATGTACTTTTTTGGGTTTATGCTGTAGGCCAGCACGTTGATAAACCATACGAACAGCGTGTTGGATGCTGCGTTCGTGCATCGGTTTTCCCGGTTCTTGTCCTTCAAACAAATAGACTTGTGGTTTGACTTTACAATCGCGGTAATATACCCTCAACGTCTCAAGACACCTTTGAGAAAGCAAGGTATAGCGATCACGAGCGCCTTTACCACTTTCAACTTTAATGCGGTTTTGCTCCCCTTCAATGTGAATCATTTTTAGATGTTGAAGTTCACTCAGCCGCAATCCGCTGCTATAAAACAGCTCCAAAATAGCCTTTTCCTTGCTGCTTTGGCAAGCATTTAAAAGCATTTGAACCTCTTCGCGCGTGAGCACAGCAGGTAGTTTAAACGGACGCTTGGGGTAGATTTTACTGGGCGTTTCATATGGTTTGCCCAACACATGGCGAAAGAAGTACGCCAAACTTTGCGCCACCATGTGGCATTTGCTGCGGGAGGCTTGTTTTTCGTTGATTAAGTAATGGAGATAATCAACCACCAAATCTTCCGTCCAATCCATCGGATCCATGTCCGGATAGAACTCAATCATAAACCGAACTTCCCTTGTGTACGAAACGATGGAGCGCTTTGCCAAATGCGATACGACCATCAGTTTCTCCATTTTCAAAAGGGC
>JAFIEY010000133.1 GCA_020832345.1 Cryomorphaceae bacterium
GTTCGCAACAAGTGTCCGAACGCGTCCGAGAGTGGTTTTGTTGTGAATTGCTTTCAAGATTGTACTTTAGCGGTCGTTCGCAACGCATTTCATATATTGAAATAGCATCTCGATGTTGTGAATTGCTTTCAAGATTGTACTTTAGCGGTCGTTCGCAACCCAAAGCGGTTTGAGCTTCGCCGCATTTTGGTTGTGAATTGCTTTCAAGATTGTACTTTAGCGGTCGTTCGCAACATACTTGGTCATAATTGACTGGTATGTTGCGAATTACCGACCGCTTAGGATTTTTAAAACTTTTATTCTACTAGAAGAGTTCCAGCTGTTGGGGCGGTTTTTTAACTTGTGTCTCCTTCACCCCAATGAACAGCTCCATGTTGCCAAATTGTCGATCGGTGATTTGCAAAATACCAATTTTGCCCTTTTTTGGAAGTAAATGCTTGATGCGCTTGGTATGAACATCCGCGTTTTCTCTACTGGGACAAAACCTCAAGTATATGGAAAATTGAAACATATTAAAACCATCTTGCAGCAATGATTTTCTAAACTTGGAAGCTGCTTTTCGTTCCATTTTAGTTTCGGTGGGCAAATCAAAAAACACCATGATCCACATAGAGCGATACTGGTTTAAACGGCTAAAACGATCATTAGAAGACATAATCCGGATACAAAATTTTTCGAGACTCACCGGAAAAACACGCATATAAAGATGCTGTTGTCCGACTCATGGCGTTCATTAACGGGCTTTTCTTTCCGTCTATTTCAACATCCATCACAATAAGTTTAAGCAACTCCCTTTTCACTTCTGTGGTTAGTTCTTCAAAAAAACGCCCCTCATAAACCATGTCACCTACTATTGTGTCCACAAAAGGTCTGTAAGGTTCCATTATATCATCGGCCAAACAATATGCATTGTATTTATTGCGGTGATGTATGCCCAATACCGGTAGCATTCCGCTTGAAACCAGTGCACGGGCTGTAAGTCCTCGCAAAATAGCATATCCATAATTCAATAGATTATTTGGTGGAACACCTCCCCTATTTCGATTAAAATCCGGAATGGGGAAAATATTTTGCCAATAAAAGGCCGCCGCACGTGCTTCATGATTTTGACTGTCGCCACTCATCACCTCTTTAGTCCAACCGTACATTCGCTTACAAGGCACTTCACGAAGCGTTAGATGTCCGGCTTGATTCCGTATTTTCGCTTGCACCGTTTGTTGCCAAAGATTCTTTTTTAGGGGTAAACTTGCATCAAGTTGATAACGCAATCGCTCACTGTGTTCCGAATGTCCGGATAACGGCATCAACATGCCTATGGGTAGGTGCTGACTGTTGCAATGAAATACCGCAACGTTATTGTAAACCAATTTCTCCAATAACTTATTGCTGACGGTAATTTGCGCATTTTCCAAGACAAGCACCCCAATATCTTCAATTGGCACATTTACACCTTCCTGATCTCCATTAGGAAACGCCACCACCAATTGTTCGTTCTTGGTGCTGAGGTAGGCGGGATTTCCAAAAAAGAGGGTGCGTTTGATCATTGGAGCATTATACTTTGATTAATAGTGTGTTTGTAGTCAAAATTCCCCAACCTGTACTACTTTTCCAAGATGGTTTAGGCGAACTTTTTTGACACCACGCAAATGTCCAGTAGATCTGATACTTCTGAATGTGAAATCAAGATCAGTCGTAACTGTTGTCTCGAGGTGATGTCGAAACATATAATTTTTTGTAGCAATTTTTTGCACTCGAAACAGGTTAGGACTAATCCGTTTTTGACTTTCGGGATCCAAAAGATCTACTTCATTCGGATCAAACTCCAAGTCTGCATTTGGAAATACAAACATTTCATTTTGCTTCATGGTGAATTGAAACTCCCATCCTAAATCGGCATTATATGTTTTATCAATGATTGGAAGCCCAGCATTCACTCGCGCCACAGCTTCATAAAAAGAAACAACTCGTTCGTGAAGATTTTCATCAGAATCTTTGTAAATGGCAACGTGATGATTATTACTGGTACTTACATAGTCAGATGGTCTAACCTGACCATTATTTTTAGCAGTTAAATCTCTCCCAAGATGATTTTTGGCAACATGTAAAGGCTCTGCATTACTCACGCCTTTAATTGTAACCCTTTTAATAGCGATCCCCTTATTTTTATTCAACCAAATAGGATTTGTTTCGAGATCTGAAAAAGCTACTTTGTCGCTTCCATTACATTCACGTAATCGTTCTTTCAATTTTTCCTTAACTTTGCTATCAATAATTTTCTCAATTTTCAAGCCGGGCGCAACATCCTTTCTAATGGTGTACATTTCCTCAAAACAATTCACCTCAAGCAAGGGCTCTCCATTTATCAGGATAGGATCCTTTTTTAATGTTTTTGAATCAAAAGCATTTTCTGGAGAGTTATTGTATTTCCTCAAATGATTGAGAATCAAATTTCGTTTTTGCATGTCGATAATCAGTGATGCTTGCTCTAATGAAAAGCGCTTACTAATTTTCGTTGCCTTATCTGCCGGCACCTTTTTCTTTCCATACACGGTTTCATTGTGGAGTTGACCTCTTGGTGTTAGTTGTACACGCTTATTGAAGTTATCTTTTGCTTTGGTTTTGTTGACATTGCTGGTTACAACTTTATTCTTTGTTTTAAAAGAAATCAAGATAGATTCAATCGCTTGCTTTGCCATTGTTCGGAAATTATCCATGGGTGACTTAAAGCGTCTATTTCCGTTTTCATTTCTCTCTGTGATGACTTTCTCAATGGCAATTATATTGCTGTGCATTTTGTGCTGGCCGTCACGACGAGCATTTAGATTGTTGATGTATTGAATATGGTTATGAGTGGTGAAAGCAACCGTCAAAGCATCCATAGCATGGTGGCGATGATCATTGCGCTTTGTCCAGTCTTTGATTACCTCAATTTTCTTATTGTTCTTCCTCTCTTCAATTGTGGTTAGTCCTAACTCCCTATACTTTGGAAGATTCAACTCCTTCATCACATTAATCAAATCCCAATCCTCACGAAGCTTATCCGTAATGCTTCCTGAGGTAACAACCACAGATCTAAATACCTCAAACATCATTGAGCGTGCTTTCTTTGCAATATATTGACTGTTTCGCAAATCACGTTCGATGAAATCTTCAGGCAAATTTGTTTGCGACATCAATAATTTACTCTTTTTGCTTCGAGAAATGTTTCCGGTTTTATAGAGTTCCTCAACTCGCTCTTTAAAATTATCCAAGTCTTGATTGTAGTCTTGTTCAATAAAATCAAAAGCAGTTCTATCTGCTTTTTGTAAATTATCAGATTTAAATGCAAGTGTCTTATTGGAAAAAGAGTCATCAAAAAGCAATGCTTTAGGAATGATGTGCTCAATATCGACATTTTTGCTAAACAAATCATTATGTTTGATTTGCGTGTTCGTAAAAATATCTTTATAGCCTCGCGCCTCCAGTTCCTTCCACAAACGATACCGAATAACATCATTCTTAGTTGGGTTTGGCACTCCAAACTCTTTGGTAATGATTTTTCTTATTTCTTCATTTCTACTAGTCGCATCTGATATATTTTTTGTCATCTCAGAACGCTGCTTGGCAGATTTCTTCAACTCTCTTGCTAACTCAATTCGAATCTCATCTGGTTTGCCGTACGTTTCTATGACTTGATTTACCAGATTCACCATCTGATTAAGTATTTTTTCGACAACAGGATTTCGAAGGCTATTCTTTTTTAGCACATCCATTTTATCTTTTAATACTCGTTGGGCTAGCTCTTCTTTGTTTAAACTGTTTGAGTGATTGTACCCTGCATGAAAACAAGCCTTAGAATAATCTTCACCATCAATTAAGAAGGGAAGAATTTTTCGAATTGCTTTAGCAGATAAATTCCCGTAGTCTGGCTGCAATGAAATACCAGCAAGCATTTTGGCGTATTCTGGCTTAAAACCAAATGATTGATGTAGCTTTCTCTTTAGGACAACGCTTGTATTTCCGTATTCTATTTTGTCCTCATCCGAAATTTTCACATCTTCCTCAGCAGAATATAATAAATGCCAAAGTTGATAAGATGGCTGTTGATCCAACAGCTCTTTATTCCAATCAAAATCAAGAATATCCGCATTTATTCCAATTTCTGGGAATATACTTTTTAACTCATTCGTTATTTCAGACGCTGATTTTTTCACCCAATCAAAGCCATACCCCTCATTTTCAGATATAAGTTGATACACGTTGTAAAGTGCAGCATTCGTTCTA
The DNA here is from genome assembly GCA_020832345.1 of Cryomorphaceae bacterium. Lineage (GTDB taxonomy): Bacteria > Bacteroidota > Bacteroidia > Flavobacteriales > Schleiferiaceae > CSBr16-58. The sequence goes on from JAFIEY010000133.1 coordinate 4,264, forward strand.
TTCCCTTCTACCTTTTCATAATTTGCCTTCCATTGAGAAGGCTTTCTGATTGTATAGAACTTCCCCAAAATCTTTACTAATTCACTGTTCTTTAAATCACCCCTAATATTAAGCTCGTTAAAAAGCGCCATTTTAATATTCTTATCAACCTCATTTACAACAATCTTCTCTCCTGTTTCAGTATTTTTAAATTCAAGATTGTTGAGGTTTTGCCATATCTTAAACTCTTGAAAAAGAGGGGAAGATTTAGGCACTACACGACGACCAACAGTTTTCGATTTCTTCTTTCCTGTTTCTTTGTCTGTAATTGATGTTTCCCAGTTTTCAAATTGACAAAAACTTATTAAGCCTTTTTGAGACTTTAATCGTCGTTGATAGAAAATAATAACATCACGTATTTCTTTTTTGAGCTCTTCCGTAAGTACTTCATAATATTTACTCTGTGTTTCCCAAATTCGCTCGAATTCATCTAAATAATCTTGACGATAAAAAACCTGTTTTTTTAATCGGGCATGCTTATTTTCTCTAATTTGATCATATAGATACTGTCCAATAGTTTGGTTGCCAAAATACAATTCTTTACTACGATCCGAAATTGCGCCCAAGTAATCACTTGATTTATTTAAATCATTATTAATTTCTTGAAGAACTATTGCTAGATGTTCTAATTCCATTTTTCTTGACAAAGCTTCTGCACGCCATTGGTATCGCTCCTTCTTTTTTTCATTAGCCTTACCTTTCTGAGAAATACCTTGAATATCAAAAGGCACTTTACATATTGCCCATGTTTGACTTTTATTTTTCCCCTGTAATTCTTCAAACAAAGTGTCCGTCAGAATCTCATCATAAAATGTTTTTTGGTTATCCCAAATAGCCTTAAACTCATCCTTTAAATCAGACTTATAAAAATCTGGGATGTATTTTCGATTTTCGTTTAAAACTTTTAAACCATATTGCCCAGGAGTAATCCCCTCATCATATAGCACTTTAGCAACCTCCATCCCATCAATTGCTTGCCCATCACCATCATCCTTTAATTTTCTACTACTCTTGTAACCTCGCTTCTTATTAATTGCCAATAATACGCGAGCAAGCTCATTAAGCTCAATTTTTTCAAATGCAGCTTTAGCTCTTAACTCTATGGTTTGATGGGTTGTATTTTTTCCATCCTCAGCTAATATTGTTTTTTCATCTATTATCTTATACTCTTTCAATAATTCAATTAAATTTTTTCGACGCAACTTATATCTCTGAAGATTTCGACGCGCAGCTCTCTTTTGCGTTCTTTCAGCATTTGTAGTTATTGGATTTCCTTTCTCAAAATTGGTTTTTTCATCAACACTAAGTGGGGTTACACGTACTCCAAGCTTCACAATACTCGATACTTCATTTTCTTTTTCCGCTTCATCTACCAAGGCCCAGCCAATACTAGTAGTCCCTAAATCCAATCCTAATATTCGTTTCATATAAATAACTTTTAAACATTAATAAAAATGAGGCCTCGAATATACAAAAATATTTCTTATATTTGTCGCTCAATCTTGAACTGCAATTCACAATAAGGATTATTCCGTTGTGAAAACACTTAAAGCGGCCTTTACGGGTCGCTTTTTTTATTGTATAAATTTAGTAGGGTTTTGCTTCGTAAGCTGATTTTTTGACAATTATGCGTTGTTTTTCGGGAACGGGGGTTGGG
>JAFIEY010000137.1 GCA_020832345.1 Cryomorphaceae bacterium
TCTCAAACTGATGAAAACCTAGAAAATGACTATCTGCAATCAATATACGATACAGTAATAATAAAAGATATTGCGCAACGACATAATCTAAGAAATTTGAATAACTTACATCGTATTGTTAGTTTTCTCTTTGATTCAATAGGTTCCTATGTTTCTGCGACAAATATAGCAGCCCAATTAAATCATAAATCACAAAAGAAAATATCGCATAATACAATCATCAAATATTTAGATTTTCCTACTCAATCATACATTTTATACGTTGCACCACGTTATGACATTAAAGGAAAGGAATTGCTTTCTACAAATGAAAAGTACTATGTCGTTGATTTAGGTTTAAAAAACATTACAGCAACAAATAAACATGAAGCTGATTTAGGACGTAAGCTTGAAAATATAGTATATTTTGAATTGTTGAGAAGAGGAGGAAAGGTATATGTTGGAAAGTATAATGATAGAGAAATCGATTTTGTAGTTCAAAAGGCGAACAATGAACGAGAGTATTACCAAGTTGCTTATACTGTTAATGACGAAAAGACGCTTAATCGTGAAATTTCGGCATTTGATAGAATTAAAGATAACTATCCAAAATTTCTTTTATCACTAGATTACGATAATACGAGTATTAGTGGAATTCAAAAAATTAATGTGATTGATTGGTTATTAGAACAAAATAAAGACAGATAAATGCCAGTGCACAACAACATTCATCCGAGTAAACGAAGCGCCCAAAAAAAAAGCCCCGATAGTTAGCCTATAACTGCCGGGGCGCTTTGTTTACTCCGTGCCTGTCCCGTGCGCAGCTTTACGGGATCCCGTCAACGAAGTGATACGACTACCCGTCTCTTGCAAGAACGACCTTAAGGGGAAAGTATCCCTTAGTTGGCCTCAACGGTAAAGGCATTTGTAAGTCAACACCTAAATTTTAAGTTTACTCTAAAATTAAATTAAAAAGCGTATGTTTGTAGTAGGCGAAAACGGAATTGGGAAAGAAAAAAAGGCTTCAGGGTTTCGTTTATATGGTCGTTGTGGGTAATTTAAAGAAAAACAATGAACATTAAACTAGCTCTTTTAACGATATGCTGTTTGACACTTGTTTCTTGTCGACAACCTGAAAAGTCAGAGGAGTTGATGAAGCAAGCTTTGGACGTTTATCTTTTTTCAAAACTTGACGATAGCATCAAAATCGACAGCTCACTTTCATTGACAAATAAAGCTTTAGAACTTGACAATCGTAACTTTAGTGCATGGAATCACAAAACGACTATTCTATTCAGAAAGAAAGATGTAGATGGATTAATTCAGATAGCAGATAAAATGATTCAATTAAGGCCTAAAAAGCCTATTTATTTAGGGCAAAAAGCAATGTTTCTAGAACTTGCTGGAAAACCAACTGAAGCGAAAAAGTATTACGCAAAAGCAATAGAAAAATATCAAAATTATCTTGAATTGGACACTCTTAATTTTGACTTAATGATTGAATATGTGGGGATTTTGGAAGCATCAGGCAACATAGAAAAAGCGGACATAACCTTAAACAATATGAAAAAAATGGATTTTGAAGAATATCAATTGGAGATACTTGGCTTGTATAAGGAACAATCAGTTTCTAAAGAACAACTACTTAAGTATTGGTCAGGACAAATTGAATATGACGAAATAGGTGGACAATGAAAACTACCCACAACAGCGTATATAACTTATGGCGGGGAAAGTGATAAATTCAAGCTTTGTGCTTTTAAGTAAAATTTGATGCAAGCCGACAAGAAAGTGCTTCGAAAACCGCCAAAAGTCCTATACGCAAAACGTTTTGCAACAGCTTAAATAACCGCTTCTGAATAACATTCCAAAAAATAATGTTTCAATATTTGGAAACACTCACTATCTTTGTGACGTTTAATAAGACAGTATTGAATGAGGTTTTTTGAAACAAAATTTTTAGAAGAAGCAGATAAGTTTATTTCAGGCTTTGACCGAAAGACAGTCAAAAAAATCTTATACAATATTGACCTTGCTGAACAGACCAATGACCCAAAACTTTTTAAGAAACTAAAAAATGACATTTGGGAGTTTCGGTCAAAGTTTGCAGGACTTCAAATCCGACTTCTTGCATTTTGGGACAAGACCGATAAAAAAGAAACTTTGGTAATAGCGACCCACGGTTTCGTTAAGAAAGTTGACAAAGTTCCGTCAAATGAAGTTGACCGAGCAGTAAGACTAAGAGACAAATATTTTAACAACAAACAAAAAAAGTAATCATATGGCAGCTAAAAAATTAAAGACTTACTCTCTTGCCGAAATGAAAGACAGGTATATCGGCAAAATTGGGACACAAGAGCGAGACGAATACGAATACGAACTTCGAATGGACGTATTGGGAAAAATGATTAAAGCCGCAAGACAAGAAAGAAATTTGACTCAAGAAGAGCTTGGACGGCTTGTTGGAGTTCAGAAAGCTCAAATTTCAAAACTTGAAAGTAGCGCTAATAGTGCAACCATAGACACCATTATAAAAGTGTTTAGAGCCTTAAAAGCTGAGATCAACTTCAATGTAAAACTTGAAGATAATTTTGTAAAGCTTGCTTGAAATGAAAATAAAGCCGATTGCATATCATTCATCCGAGTATCCAAAGCGCCCCACAAAAAAAGCCCCGATAGTTAGCCTATAACTGCCGGGGCGCTTTGTTTACTTCCCGTGCGCAGCTTTACGGGAT
>JAFIEY010000138.1 GCA_020832345.1 Cryomorphaceae bacterium
ACGGTACCATCAGGGTGAAATCCATAAATACCGGGATCAGCAAACGCGATAAAGATTTGCTCAAATCGGGATATTTTGACGAGGAAAATTTTCCGAAAATAATTTTTATTGCCACATCGGTAAAAAAATTGGGAGACGGGAAATACGAAGTTTCCGGAAAGCTCAAAATTAAGGGCGTAAAGAAAGACCATACTTTTACGGTGAAGGAGGTGAAAAAATCCGGAGTTACCTACTTCGAAGGTGAATTTTCGCTCAACCGAAGAGACTTTAATGTTGGTGGAAGTAGCTGGGTTTTATCGGATGATTTAATAGTTAAAATTCGAGTTCAGAATAAGTAGTTTTTCAATCTAAGAGTCTGCTCCAAAAAGTCCCTTTCGGCCAAAATCTTCCATGTGAGTAGATATTAAAACCCTCACTAACAGTTAGTTAGGTCCGGTTAAAAATCCGCTCCGCGTCGATTTTGGCAGAAATCATCCTTTTTGGGGTGGACTCATCTAATAATCGCAACCCATTCGAGTTTTGTGTAAAATCATTTTATCGTATATTACCGAAAAATTAGTCCTTATAAAACCCACGTTAGAAAGTCTTACTTTTTCAGGATAACGTTCAAAATAGGGTTTCATAAGACCGCTGAAAAACAATTTACCCATTATGAAACCAACTGCATCTATTATCCTCATCGTTTTGGCCATCGCCATGATTTACCTTGGAACAACCAACGGAATACTTCCCCCAACACTTACCGGCATTGGGTTTATCGCCATTGCGGTGGTATTTCTCTCCGACAATAAAAAGTAACATCCCCTACTTTTGAATCTGCTCCAAAAAGTCCCTTTTGCCCAAAATCTTCCTAGTCGGCAGATTTCTGAACCCTCACTAACAGTCAGTTAACTCCGGTTCAAAAATCCCCTCAGCATCGATTCTAATTGAAATCATACTTTTTGGAGCGGACTCACTTTTTATTGTGCCGGGAAAACCAAAAGCCCCATTTCGGGTTAGGTAAATTGTGTGGATTAGGTCGGATTTAATTTTCTCTAGTCAAAAGAGGGGGAAATTCCATGGAAAAAAAATAGTGTTGACAATTGATTTCCATGCTTAATTTTAAAACCAAAAAGCGCATGACCGAAAACCCCATCACCGACACCATAAAACACCTCCGATTTCCCTTTTCGCTCTTTTTACTGCCGGTGTTTTTATTTGCCCTCACCATTGCCGAAAATCAAAACCCACAAAATGTTTTTTTGCTCTTCGTCATCCTGCATTTCCTGATATACCCCTCCAGCAACGGATTTAACGGTCTGCAAGATCGTGATACCGAAAGCATCGGCGGACTAAAAAACCCACCTCCACCACCGAAGTTATTGCGACCCACCACAATCGTTATGGATCTTCTAGGACTCGCGCTTAGCCTGCTTATTTCGCTTGAAGTATTTCTTCTCATCACCCTGTACATGCTGGCTTCCAGGGCCTACAGCCATCGCGGTATTCGACTGAAAAAATATCCCGTCATCGGGTTTTTGGTGGTCGCTTTATTTCAAGGCGGTGCCATTTTCATCACCACCTACATCACCGCTTACGATGCCTCTTTGATCGGGTTACAATATCAACCCGGCGCTATTATGGGCGCAATTACCGCAACCATTCTCATCGCAGCCGGGTATCCCATAACCCAAATTTACCAACACAAGCAGGATGAAGCCGACGGCGTACGAACCCTCAGCATGCGCCTCGGCATTCGCGGCACTATTCTATGGTCGATGGGACTATTTGCGCTGTTTTCCGGACTATTAACCTGGATGTATTATCCCAACCTTTACACCATCGGATTGTATTTTCTGTTGGGTGCTCCTACATTTTTGTACTTCGCCAATTGGCAACGGCGCATTTGGAAAAATCCCTCGTCAGCCGATTTTTCTTCTACCATGAAAATGAATTATATATCCACCATTTCCATGAACACCTTTTTTGGTTTGGTGTTAGTACTGCAACACTTCTACGCATGATGAGCTATATTTCTCAAATCGAAACCGCAGTACCCGATTATTCACTTTCCCCGGAAGAATTCACCAAATGGGCTTTACCCTACTTCTCACTTCCCGATTCTCCCCGGAAAATGCGATTCCTCGCAAGGTCGTCCGGCATCGAAAAAAAATATACCGCCATTCCAGACTTTGTATCTGATCACAAAAACGCAACCTTATACAGTCATACCAATTATGAAATGCCCTCCACCGCCGAGCGCATGAAACCCTTTTTGCCCCTCGCCACCGAACTCGGACAAAAAGCTGCGGAAAAGATATTTCAGAAAAACACCGTCCGGACAGACGAAATCACCCACATCATTGCCGTAAGTTGTACCGGACTGGTAGCGCCCGGATTGGAGATTGAACTCTGCAAACGCCTCAACCTTTCCGAAAGCATCCAGCGCAGCGCCGTAAACTTCATGGGCTGCTACGCCGCCTTCCACGCATTAAAACAAGCCCACTACATCTGTGGCGCTCTACCCAATAGCAAAGTGCTCATCGTTGCCGTCGAACTATGCTCACTTCACTTCAGAAACTGCAACAGCTCCGACAACCTGCTTTCCAGCATCCTCTTTTCCGACGGAGCAGCAGCGGTATTGGTCACCGGTGAAAAACCCACCTCCCCTACCCTACAATCCATCGACTTTTCCTCTGCCTTAATCCGCGAAGGTGAAAAAGATATGGCCTGGGAAATTGGCGATACCGGATTCCAAATGCAACTCAAAAACCAAATCCCTGAACACATAAAAAACAACATCCGCGGTGTGTTTACCGCCCTGCTCAAAAAGAACCAAATTTCCCCGATAGATATAAAAGCTTACGCCATACACCCCGGCGGAAAAAACATCCTCAAGGGATTTGTCGAAGCGCTCGACTGCAAAGAAAACGACCTCGCAGAAAGTTTCGACACCCTCCGCGATTACGGCAATATGTCCTCCGTATCGGTGCTGTTTGTAATGAAAAAAATCCTCGAAAATCCTCGCAAAAGCGGGTCTGTTTACGGCGCAGCCTTCGGACCCGGACTTACCGTAGAGAGTGGTTTGTTTTTAAAATCAAACCCATGAACCTCTCCAAACGATCCTACCAAAAAGAATTCATGGATGAACCAAATCTTTCACCCAAAGACTTCCATGAAAATCTCCGGGAAATCGTCGCCATCAACAAATTCCTGGGCGGCGCAAACATCACCTGGAAAGGCATCAAACGCCTCGACAACCATAAGCCCACCACCATAACCGACATCGGAGCCGGCGCCGGTGATATTTTCCACTATATCGACCAACGACTAAGCGCCTCCGACAAAAACCGCTTCTCCTTCCGGGCTGTGGACATTCAACCCGAGGCAGAGCGTTTTGCAAACAAAGTCTTTCCCCATTTGCAAAATCGCATCCACTGGATCATCGACGACTACAGAACCGTATTGGATGCCCCAAACGCTACCGACATCGTCCTTGCCAGTCTGTTTTGCCACCACCTCAACGACGACGAACTGGTGGATTTCTTGCAACGCAGCATCCACCACGCCCGAAAAGGAGTGGTCATCAACGATCTGCACCGACACCCCTTTGCCTACCACAGCATCAAACAGCTCACCCGCTGGTTTTCCAAATCCGAATTCACCAAGCACGACGCTCCCCTTTCCGTGAAACGCGGCTTCACCCGCCACGAATGGCATATCCACCTCAAAGCTGCTGGCATCAAAAATTACCACATCTCCTGGCAATGGGCATTCCGTCACCTCATCATCATTAAAAAATGAATCACCCCATTGTCATCATAGGCGGAGGATTGGCCGGACTCAGCACCGCCATACGCTTGGCGCGGGCAAACGTACCCGTCACCCTAATCGAAAAAGACACCTATCCGCGGCAAAAAGTATGTGGTGAATATATCTCCACCGAAGCCGAATCCTTCGTCAATTTGTTGGGCATTGAAACCCATACATTACCCCACATTCATCAATTGCATTTAACTTCTGCAAGCGGACGAATGGCAAAAATCCCACTTCAAACCGGTGGTTTTGGCATCAGTCGTTTCTCCTTAGATCATCAGCTTGCGGAACTTGCAAAAGAAGCCGGCGCAACCCTGATTACCAATACCAGGGTAAGTAAAATTGAGACCGAAGGCCAAACCAACAGCATACATACCATAGGAGGTGAAGTCTTCAAAGCTGATCTTGTGATTGGCTCATACGGCAAGAGCAATCCCCTGAGCGGACTCAGAATTCCCAAAGGCACCAAACAATACATTGGTGTAAAGTACCATGTACACAGTCAGGCACCGGAAGAAATCATTGAGATGCATGTCTTTAAGGGCGGCTATTGCGGGTTTTCAAAGGTAGAAGCAAACAAATACTGTCTTTGTTATCTGGGCACCGCGGATGATCTGAAAGCAATAGGAGGAAACATCGAAGATTATGAAGAAGCAATATTGGGTCGCAACCCGCATCTCCGCGCTCGCTTTGCAGAAGTTGAAAAAATAACAGACGCCGTGACCACCTCACAATTTTATTTCAAAGCGCACCGTGGCAGTCAACTCAACCATCTGCTCATCGGCGATGCAAGCGGATTTATACCCCCAATAACCGGCAACGGTATGAGCCTTGCATTTCGATCTGCCGCCTGGCTCACCCCCCAAATCATCGACTACTTCCACGGTAAAATAAGTCGGAACACATTGTTTACCCGTCAGCAAAACTACATCCGACGCTATACCACAGGCCGCATTCAAAAAGGCGTATTCCTCCAAAACCTACTGCTAAAACAAAACGCGATCACCGATGGTTTGCTATTCCCGGCGCTACAGACCTTTCCCTTTATCGGAAAGATGCTGACCAACCAAGCTGTTGGGAAAACCATAATTAGTGACTGACTATAATAGTCCGATAGCTTCGTTATGCTCAGTTGAAATTAAGGTCATTTACTTTAGCAAACTCGCTGTTTGTCCCCGTTAGCTATCGTGATCGCAAGCCTTGCTCTCCAATTTTCCAGCCTAGCCACTTGCACATTATGGACAAGCGCAAATTATGGAGCCGAACAGATAGGGTGAGTAGGGAAGCAATCTTCCAATAATTATCAGGAAGAGTCCACTATTGATCCTACTCCTGTGGTAGAATCCAATTCTCCTGTGGGATTCAATTTTCATTTAGGCGCCTGCCGGCCCATCATCCTTCGCATAGTTCATTACCATTTCGCCACGGGGCCGGCACCGGGCTGTCTGCTTTAGCCACCTTCCCGCGGCCCACATCGGCGGGGCGTACGGGGGCTGGCTCCTACCGTCGCAGCCTCCGCCGCTTGCGCCGCTGTACGGCCTCGGGTTCGGTGGGCTGCCGCTTCCATCCCTGGCGCGGGAATCCGGTGCAGTTGAGCCGACTTAGGTTAATCGTCGGATTTGCAGGTGTTTGATTTATTAACAAACACTGGAATTTTAGAAAAATAAACCATGCAGCCACCGGGTTTGATTTCGATTTAAAGCCCGCAGTTGGCCATGGATGTTTGGTTAGAGAAAAATTGAATTATAATGTGTATGTTTGTGGGTGCAAAGCAGAAGTATTGAGTTAGTTTCTCTAAAAGAGCAACTAGTTTTAATTGCAGACTTAATCAAAGATGCCAATGATGAAATCAAAACGCACAATGATATCGTAGCAAATTTCAATGCCGAAAAATCTGATCTAATTCAATCAATTTGGAAGTATATTATTGAAGAATTCAGGACTGATATTGCTAAATACCTTTCAGACAAAGGGGGATTAGAAACAAGAATAACAGCTTTACAAACACAATTAACTGCAAAGTTGACCATACTTCATTAAATTTCAAAATGTCCAGTTTTTTTGCTAATAAACTATACAAATCAACTATCTTTGCACTACAATAAAAAGAATGAAAATAGCTGAATACATAGCATTTACCATATACAGGCTACCCAAAGGCTATGTGTTCACCTATGCTGACTTTATTACAGAGGTGAACCAAAAAGAAGCGGTGATAAAAGCCCTGAACCGTATGGTAGCTTCGGGCAAAATTGCCAAACTATCCAAAGGCAAATACTACAAACCCGAAAATACCCCTTTTGGCAATCTTCAACCCAATCAGGCACAGGTAGTAAAAGACCTATTGGAAGAAAACGGAAAAATAACAGGCTATCTTACAGGCTACAGCATATACAACCAATTGGGCTTAACCACACAGGTAAGCAATACCATTCAAATTGGGAAGAATCAAGTTCGTCCCAATTTTAAAAGAGAACGCTATACGATTGCTTTTGTAAAGCAAAAAAACACCATCACCAAAGAGAATATTCCTTTGTTGCAGTTACTGGATGCTATTCGCTACATCAAAAAAATACCTGATGCCAGTATAGAAGCATCCTGCAAACGGTTCTTAGCCATAATAAAAAACTTTACAGACAAAGAAACAAATACCTTGGTCCGCTTGGCATTAAAATATCCACCTGCTACAAGGGCTTTACTAGGTGCGTTGTTAGAACAATTACAACAGGGCAAAACAGCTGAACCACTTTTTAAATCATTGAACCCAATTACTAAGTATAAACTAACAGGTGCAGCGAAAGCAATTTCCAACACCGAGAAATGGAATATTGTATGAACCTACACGAGCATAAAACCTTATTCAGACAAGCTGTTCAGTTTACGGCTGACCAACCAAATGAAAATCCCTGCTATTTATGTAGAAAAAGACTATTGGGTTACATACGCTTTGTTTACCATTTTCAATAATGATATTGGCAAAGACACCGTGTTTAAGGGCGGAACAGCACTATCCAAGTGTTACAATATGATTGAACGATTTTCGGAAGATATTGACTTGGTAGTATTAAGGCGAGAAGGCGAAACAGACAGCAAGTTAAAATCAAAATTAAAAGCAATAAGTACAGTTGTAGAAACCGTATTGCCCGAAGTAACCATTGAAGGGATTACCCATAAAATGGGAATGAACCGAAAAACGGCACACGCTTACAACAAAGAATTTAAAGGCGATTATGGACAAGTAAGAGATGTTATCATTTTGGAATCTACTTGGTTGGGATATTACGAACCATACACTACAAAAAGCATCGTTTCATTTGTTGGTCAAATGATGATGGATAATAAGCAGTCTGATATTGCTAAAGAAAACGGACTACTCTCATTTGAATTGCTGGCT
>JAFIEY010000157.1 GCA_020832345.1 Cryomorphaceae bacterium
TGGGAAGAGTTTATAATTGGAGAAGATTATGAAGCTTTTTTAGTTAAACGAAAATGATTAAATTTGCACTATGGATTTAAATGATTTAAATAAGAAAAAAACGCCAATCGTTAAGATTGACAGTAAACTCGAAAAATACCGAGGTAAAATCCTTTTTCCTGAAAAACTCAAGAAAGCAAACGAAATACTTGACCGGGTAGGACTTCCCAAAGCGTAGGCAAATAGACCATAACACAGGTCTAGCCAAAAAGCACAAGTTTATAGTAAATTGCAAATTTTGTGTAATTAAGCTGGTGCATTGGGTTGGGAAAGTGAATGGCTTTTAAGTGTGCTCTTTTGCCAACCCTGGGGAATGCCATAAAAACCAATAGAAAATGAGTCAATCCGCATCCCAAGCATCTATTTTCTATCGAGACGTTGAAGCCACTGGTAAAACTTGGACAACAAGAGATGAAAACGGATTTCCAGCTCCAAAAAATCGAGATGGAATAAGATCAATGCCATTCTGGTCAAGTAAATCACGTGTTGACAGAATAATTAAAAATGTTCCTGCCTACGAAAGTTTTGAACCTGTAGAATTTGACTTGACCGAATTTTACGACTATTGGTTACAAGAGCTAAAATCAGCTGAACTAATGGTTGGAATTAATTGGAGCGGAAAACAAGCAGTGGGTTATGACTTAAATCCCAATACCTTGATAAAATGGATTGATAGAATTCGACCCAAAAATAAAAGCTTAATTGACAAAATTTTTAAAAGAAAAAAAACTGGCTACAACAGCTAAGGATTCGTTGCGCCCGAAGCACGAACAATGATTAAAAGCCTTTATCACCAGCTGCGTCTCTCCATATAACACCAGCTACCCCACCCAACTTAAACCAAAACACAGTCCGCTTGATTTTCCTAGTTTGGACGATACAGGAAAATGGAGTAAGTTTGGGAGCTATAGGCGGAGTGAAAAGGTTTGAGCGTTTTGTTTAAATTTGCGGTCATTCTAAAGCAAAACCTGAAAATCAAAACCATTAAATGTAACTGTGGCAGATAATGCAACTTTTGAAGAAACATGAAAAATAAATATGTCGATTTTGTAACGGACGAGCACTTATTGACGTGTATTGAAAACCTACACACTTCTTACGTGAAAGCCAAGGCTAAAGTGTCTAAGAAAAAATTCTACAATAATAAGATTGATACTATTAAATTGACTTTCGATACAAAATTCAACAAGATAGACGAAGAAAGTATTATCGAAACTGAAATCCTACGACAAATAGATAAGTCCATCAACAATTCAATAGGAACATTTCATGAACAAGTACTTGGTGGAATTAAAGGTTATGAATTGGGTAAATTGAGCGGTTTTGACATCAAAGCCGAAGACAACAGCCTTTTTGCCGACATTAAAAACAAGCATAACACTATGAATAGTAGTGCTGCAGAAGCCCTTTTTCAAAAATTAGCTCGGTATGCAGATGACTATAAACAGGCAAAATGTTATTGGGTACAAATTTTAGCCAAAGGAAGCTTTAAGGAGCATTGGAAAGGCGACATCAATGGAAAAGAATACAGTCACAGTCGGGTATTTAAAATTTCGGGAGACCAGTTTTATGCACTTCTTTCGGGAAATGACCATGCGCTGTATGATTTAATCACAGCCTTGCCAAATGCAATCAATGACTTTCTGCAAACGGTAGAGAAAAAGCAAAACAAGTCTTTCAACTCTGCTCTTTCTGAAATAAAAGAAGAGACGGATGTTTCCAAACGTTCAATCCTTAACCAAATCACTTTTGAGAATTACAGTTATTATCTTGGGTTCGATAAGCTGTAATATTCATTTAAAAACGCAATCACGGAATATCCAACTTCACGTCCTAAGTTTACAGGTACAGCATTGCCAATTTGTTTGTATTGTTGTGCCATAGAGCCTGCAAATTCCCAATCATCAGGAAACGTTTGAATTCGTGCATACTCTCGAACGGTAAATGGTCGAGTTTCATCAGGGTGACAACGTTCTGTTTGTTTTTGAGCGGGGCTACAAGTAAGGGTTAGAGAGGGTTCATCCCAACCGATTCTGCGGGCCATTCCTGTTTTACCCCCACCAAGATAAAAACTTCCGCCCATATAGTCTTTTTGGAGATCTAACGGCAAATCACGCCAGTAACCTTTTGGGGGCACTAAATCGAGAACTTTCTTTTTATAATCCGGATATTTTGCACCATTTGATTTGGGAACATCGCAGTTGTAAAGCTCTCCTTTTTTAAGGGCGTCCTCCAAATTATAAATCTTTCTATGCGGTTTTGGATACGCAAAAGGAACATCAATATCTTTTCTTACTCCAACTAAAATCAATCGCTCTCTTTTTTGGGGAACCCTGTAGTTTATAGCCTTTAATACCTGAACGGGAACTACGTTATATCCAATCTCATCAAGAATAGATATCATTCCTTGGAGTGTTTTGCCATTTTCGTGACTTAAAAGACCTCGAACATTCTCACCAATACAAATGGCTGGGTTTACTTCTTGCACCACTCTTGCGAACTCGTAAAAGAGCGTTCCTCTAGCGTCATTTAAACCTAACTTTTTACCCGCATAGCTAAAGGCTTGACAAGGAAATCCACCTGTAACAACATCAACTTTGTCATTGTATTGCGAAAATTCAAAATCTTTCACGTCGCCTTCCAGAACATTCCAATTCGGTCTGTTTTTTCTAAGCGTTTCACAAGCCCATTTATCAATTTCATTAAGAGCAATGCATTTTAAACCAGACTTTTCCAGGCCAATGGCTAAACCACCTGCACCGGCAAATAATTCCAGTACAGTGTATTCATTTTCAGGTTCAACATAATTTGAAACATCATCCTCAATGACTTCATCAAAAAGACTACCTAATAGTGTTTGAACATCTGACTTTCTATAGACTCTGTAATTAGAAACGGGTTCACGAACGGCATTTAGAATACCTTCTTTATCCCATCTTCGTAACGTTTCTTTGCTTTTACCTATTAGTTCTGATGTTTCTGCCAATGTTAAATAGTCTTTCATATAACCAAATTATTAAACCTTACACAAGGGTTACAAATATAGAGACGATTTTTATACTATGAAATAAAAAATGAACCGTCAACTAAGACTTCCTACTTCGAGCGAAGCGAGCGTTTGCATCCGAAGCACGAACAATGATTAAAAGCCTTTATCACCAGCTGCCCTCCCTAAAACATCCTTTTCCCCAAACGAAAACCAAAACACAGTCCGCTTGATTTTCAGGGTTTGGATGGCACAGGAAAATGGAGTAATTTTGAAGGTTTTAGTCTGGTTGAAAAAGGTTCTGGAGTTTTGTTTATCCATTCATTAAAGATTGGGTAGAAAAGACTAATGTCATTGGATTAAAAGCAACAAGCAAGTTTTGATTAGGGGTGGTGAAGAGCACAGCTTAGCGTTGAAGGGATTTTTATTCTGCGGGCTTAAGCCATATTTGATTTCGATCGTCCTCTGTATATGCTATTACTTGGACTTTTACCAAATCTCCTATTTTTGGCAAATCGTCTAAACTCCAAAATTCTGATTTGCCAATATCAGTTATTTGTACAAGACCAAGACAGTCTTCCTCCCGCTCTTCAAATTTCACAAATAATCCATAAGGCATTTGTTGAATTACAATCCCAATATGTATGGAGTCTATTGGGTACTTACTTTTCAACTTCGTTTTAATCATATTCAATATGTTTTTACATGCCAATGCATTTTGTTTAAGATAGGAAATAGCGTGCTGGAATTACCAATTCATTTTAACTATCACCTTGTTTTGGCACTTCAAAAATACTAGTCGATCATTTTACAACGAAAGAGCCTTATCAAAATATCAAAAAAATCTATTCGGTGAATCTGGTTTATTTTGATCTGGGTCAGGGGGAAGATTATGTTTATTATGGTTATACAGAGTTTAAGGGCATTAACCGTGGAGATACACTTCAGCTGGGATCACCTCAAAAAAAGCGTTTTCGGAAAGAATATCCGAAGGATTTATTTCCCGAATATTACATCATCAAAGTCAACAAATTTAACGATATTGCCAAATCACCGCTAGACGAATGGATATATTATTTCAAAAATTCCGAGCTGCCCGCCAAGTGTGACGAGAAAACCTTGTCTTTGTTATCCCAAAAACTAGTGGCCGTCTATAAAGTCCGATGACGGCGTTATGCTCACCTGAAATTAAGGTCATTTACTTTAGTAAACTCCCTGAATTTCCCCCGATAGATATCGGGGTCGCAAGCCTTGTCCTCGAACTTTCTAGCCTAGCCACTATGACCTTTAAGTACAAATTCTAACTATAGTTTGACGTCATGACAATTAAAGGGAAAAAAGCCTACCAAAAACACAAAAGGAATTTGCTTGTTTCAAAGTCTGCATTGGAAACGGCTTATTTAGAAGGACTTGATAAAGGTGAGGAAAAGGGAATGGAGAAAGGAAT
>JAFIEY010000107.1 GCA_020832345.1 Cryomorphaceae bacterium
GTTATATAGAGGTTTAAATGTTTAAGGTTTAAGTGTTTAATAGTTTTGGGCGAAAATTTAGTTGTAGGGGCAATCCCTTGTGGTTGCCCTTTATTCCGTTATTGTAATGTTTATGGGTTTTTGAAACCGAAGTTTGGTGGGGAATTGTTTTCTGTGATTCGTGTTTGTGGCATTGTTATAATCATCAACACCCCTACGGGGTTGATTCGTGTGTGGTGACTGTTATAAAAACGACGACCAAATGGTTTCGGTCTCTCGTAATCTCCACAAATAACGAAAACCGTTCGTCGCCCACATTGTCAACTGTCAACTGTCAATTAAAAAAGTCCCGAATACCTGTATGTTTACAGAACAAAAAAGACCAAGAACCAAATGATTCCGGTCTCACGAAACCTCTACGAATACCGAAGATAGTTGGTTAACCATTAACCATTAACCATTAACCATTCATCATTCCCAATAACTCACGGTCTCACGAAACCCCAACGAATACCGAAAAAGGTTCGGTCTCAAAACGACTAAACACCTAAACGACTCAACGCCTAAACATTCAACCCCATTGCACAAAAAGTCCCGGTCTCCCGAAACCTCCACGAATACCGAAAAAGGTTCGGTATCCGCCCAGTAAAACAAAAATTTGAACAAAAAAAAGTCGTCTTGCATAACACAAGACGACTTTAAAAAATGGGGTGGAAGATCGGGCTCGAACCGACGACCTCCTGAACCACAATCAGGCGCTCTAACCAACTGAGCTACAACCACCGTTTTTGGAGACCGCAAAAGTACTGCGAAAAATTATTCTGCAACAAATTTTACGAAAAAAATTATGGGGATTTTTTCGGTGTATAAATCATTGTAAATAAACAAAAATGAGTCTGCTCCAAAAAGTCACTTTCTGCCAAAATCTTCCACGTCGGTGGATTATTGAAACCTCACTAACAGTTAGTTAGCTCCGGTTCAGAAATCCATTCGGCGCCGATTTTGATTGAAATCATCCTTATTGGAGTGGACTCAAAAATGAGGTGTTCTCGGAACATTCACTGCATCACTTTCAAAAATCTTTAGTCCAAAACGGATAAAAAAGCAATGAACATGCATACCGTTTTTGATTTTATCGAAAAAAGACTCCCCGGCAAAAACAAGTTTTACCGGGGAGCTGCATCGCAGACAATGTTGAGATTAAACGTTAGATAGGAATTGTCAGCAATGTTGTTGATGGTGGATATAATACTACCCAACAACCGAACCAAAAATGAGTCCGCTCCAAAAAGTCCCTTTCTGCCAAAATCTTCCTTTTTGGAGTGGGCTCAAAAATTGTGATAAATTAAAATCTTGAACGACTTTTTGAACGGAGGTTAAAACCAAAGGTCAAAACCATTCGCATGGATTCCCGTCCCTTGATGACGGCCAGATGAACAGGGAAGTTTACGTGTTCAGTATTGAAGTTTTGACCAACTGCAAATATCATCCCCGCACCTACGGGATTGATATTTGGACCAAGACCAAATTCGAATCCGCCCTTGGAACGATATCCCGTTATCATATTGAGTGATGGGATAAACAATCCGGCATCCATTCCGGTAATCATGGGCATTACTTCGAGTAATCCGGCAGATCCGTCCATCGTGGAAAAGTACTTCCACTCAAACTGCCATCCAATAGTGCTTAGGAAATCCGGTACAGGATTATCTACACTGTAAAAACTCGAGTTGGCATAAATCAGATCGTAATTTGCCAATGGCGAGTAAATAACACCCATCCTGGGGCCGTCGAGCTTTAATGGCTCAATGTACGGGGTTGTCTGATCGGAGACCGTCGGTATGGGTTGACGTGGGTTTTGCTGACCAAATACCATTGTAGAGGTCATCATAAGGGCGAATGCAACTAACTTTTTCATAGCAATTCTTGTTTTGATTACGCCGACAAAGATGCAAGACCTCCTCCCCTCACTTTTCTCAAAAATCATATTGCAAAAAGTCAATCAAAATTAAAATACACAATTTAATATGATTATTCATTATAAAATTTTAGTGTATTTGCAATAATCGCAATTATTGTTATATCTTCGCATTTCAAAAATATTTTTTCGCAAATAAAAACATCCCATTTTACGGATAATCGCAAAAAATAAACCTAAAACAAATGAACCAACAGAATACATTGATAGCTGCCATTTCCAAGCAACTTCCGCAAAACCTTTCCTTGGCAGATGCCTTGGGAGACACATTAAATATCAGTAAAGACGCGGCCTATCGCAGGATTAGGGGCGAAACACTTATCAGTTTTGATGAAGCTTGCGAGTTGTCAAAGCGTTTCAATATTTCCCTCAACGACGTAATAGTTGAGCAACAGGATCGAATCGTTTTTCAAAGGGATACTTTTATCACCAGTTTAGAAGATCTCAAAAAACTACTGTTGCAAAACCTGGAAACGTTCACCAACATCAACAAAGCTACAGATAAGAAGGTATATTATTTGGCCAAGGACATTCCCCTTTTTCACCCGTTTGGATTCCCCAAATTGGGCGCATTCCGGATGTATGTTTGGCTCAAATCCGTGTATCACATTGAAAAAATAGACGATAAAAATTACAGTATTTCCGATATCCCCAAGGAGTTTATCGAAATTGCGGCCAGGGTAAATCAGGAATATGAAAGGATTCCGGCGGTGGAATTTTGGAACGACACCACCATCATGGGGCTACTCATGCAGATCGAGTATTATTATGAGGCCGGATTGTTTACCAATAAATCCGAGGCTTTGGAAGTACTTGAAGAATTCCGGTTAATGATCCGCAGAATTTACAAAAATGCCCTCAACGGTCACCGCACTAAAGAAGACGGGACGCCCCTAAAAAATGCGACCTACGAAATGTACATCAACGAAATCCTGATTATGGACAACCACATATTATCTGAGGTAAAAGGCAACCTGCGATATTACTTGCCCTACGGCGGCGTCAATTATCTCATGTCAACAGATCAAAAATTGTGTTCGGATATGAAGGCTTATATAGACAAACAAAGTTCGAAATCTTCGCTCATCAGTCAGGTTTCCGAAAAAGAGCGAAATCGATTTTTCATCAAAATGGGTAGAAAAATAGAACTACTAAAGGAAAAAGTGGAATCTACTAATCCGTTTTTTTAGTACGAGGGAATAATCATCACAACCTCCTTTATTCCAGACGCTATTTATCAAAAAAAAGCATGAGTCTGCTCTAAAAAGTCCCTTTCTGCCAAAAT
>JAFIEY010000173.1 GCA_020832345.1 Cryomorphaceae bacterium
GCCGCATCGATGGTGGGCGGGCCATCAACGCTATCCGTGTTGATGTATATTTCATAGCCGCTTGCCCCCGTTGTATTGGATGCAAAACCCAAAACATTTATGGAGTTGTAAGCATGGAGGTTCATGGTAATCCCCGAACCCGTGCTGGTTGAAGTGTTTCCCGCAAGGGGAGGAGTAGTTACAATGGTATCTTGTTGGCCGTACATCCAACTAAATGTTACCAAGGCTGATAGAGTGAATATTAGTTTGCGCATAGTTTTGATGTTTTAGAAGGCAAATTTACGAAATTATTGTTTTTATTGCCCAGTCACATTTTTGTAAATGATTGCAAATTAGCGTGTTTAAAACTCATCTATAGACATACAATTGTACATGCAGTAAACGATTTCAGAAATTAATTATTTACAATGTATATTTTTAAAGAAGCTGTATTTATAGAAAGTATAATATTATTTATAAATTTTGTACAAATAATCTGATAGTTAAAAAATTATAAATTTGCAGCTTTATCAGAAAGAAACTACATTAATTTTTAACAAAAATATTTGATATTTAACAAAAATGTATTATACTCCGTATTATTAAAATACTAATTTAAAACGATTTAAGCCTATGAAATATGAATTCATGACTTATGTATTTTGTTAACTATTTTTTACAAAACCAAGCTTCCTAATTTTCAAACACTTATTGTTGTTTCATCCTAAACTCGACACCATGTAATACCTACATTTAGGTATATCAATTAGGGCCATTTAACTTTTGTGTTTTTGTTTGCGGTTCATTCTTTTGCATAAACCAGAGTAATAATCTAAGAGTCTGCTCTAAAAAGTCCCTTCCTGCCAAAATCTTCCTTGTCGATAGATTTTTGAATCTTCACTAACAGCGGGTTAGCTCCGGTTCAAATCCCCTCCGCGTCGATTTTGATTGAAATCAACCTTTTTAGAGTGGACTCATCTAATAAGGGTTGATTTTTTTCAATTTAACGATAATTTAGTTCGATATTTATACGTTAATTTTACATCCCCAAACTTCTTTAATTTTTCGACGGCATGAGTATTTCTTTAAAACTGCGCAGCTTTTTGTTGCCGATATCCCTTATTCTCATTTTTTCTTGTGGCAGAAGCACTAAAGATTCAACAGCCTTTGACCCGGCTTATTCGGCCTATATCTCGGGACATACAACTGGCGTGGTTTCAGCAGGAACGACCATCGAAGTGCATTTTGCCAATCCACCAAAAAATGCCCTTAAGGGAAAAGAAATTAAGGATAAAAAATTGCTGACTTTCTCACCCGATATTTCGGGAACTTTATTCTGGAAAGACGCTTACACTATGAGCTTCCTTCCGGACAAACCGCTTCCTCAAGGAAAGGCCTTTACGGCCGTCCTCAATCTCAATCAGATCTTTTCCGTACCCGACGAACTCACTGAATACGTCTTCGATTTTGCCATCATCCCTCAGTTTGTCTCTTTGGGCACCCATAGAAATATCCCTTATCCGGGAGACCAGCTGGGATACAGTAAGCTCACCGGAGAATTTAGAAGCGCTGACGTTATTGCGGAAGAATATTTGGAAAAGATTTTTGAAGTTTCCCTCAACGGAAAAAAAATTACGCCACACTGGTCGTCTAAAGGCACTATTCATGAGTTCCGACTTGACAGCATCGTGCGCGATAAAAATGACCAAGACCTCGCCTTTAAACTCAACGGCAAAATTGCTGGATTCGACCAAAAGGAATCCTTCGAGTTGGTTATTCCTTCCATCGACAATTTTCAAGTAACTCACGTGCGTTGGAATAACGAGTCAAACGGAAAAATTTCCGTCACCTTTTCAGACCCCATCGACCAAACTTCAGTCGTTCGCGGCCTGGTCACACTCGATAATCGAGATGATATTCGATTGCAGGTGGAAGGCGCCATGCTGCACATTTACCCTTCGGGAAGACCAACCGGCAAAAAGGAATTGTTTTTACATCAAAATATCAAAAGTGTTTATGGTTATCCTATGAAAAAGGAAGTGAGCAGAACCATAACTTTTGAATCGCAAAAACCGGCGGTGGAATTTCTTTCCGAAGGCACTATCATTCCGGATTCTGAGGGATTAAAAGTGCCTTTTCGCGCCGTAAATCTTCGCGCCGTTGATGTGGTCGTTTTGAAAATATTTGAACGAAATGTGCCCCAATTTTTACAGGTAAACCAACTCGACGGAAATCGAGAACTCAAACGCGTGGCTCGACCGGTTTATGAAAAACGCATGGAATTAACAGCCACAGGCGCCGTCGATACGTGGCAAACGTATGCCCTCGATTTGGATAAAATGATTTCCGCAGATCCGGGCGCCATGTATCGGGTTGAGTTGCATTTTCGCCAGTCCTATTCTGCTTATCCCTGCGAAGGCGCCGAATCCTTCGAGGGAGATGCATCAACGAGAAATACGGATAATTACGATCAAAATGCCAACCGCTACTACAGCTATTGGAATCAACCGGACTATAGCTGGCAGGAACGCGATAACCCCTGTCACCCAACATATTATTACGAAACTTCAAATACGGCTTCTAAAAACGTAATGGCTTCAAATATAGGGCTTACCCTAAAAGCTAACGACCAAGGAAAATACACCGCAGTGGTTACAGATTTGCGAACGGCCAAACCGCTTTCCGGTGTAAAGGTCGAACTCTTTAACCTCCAACATCAATCACTTGCCCAAGGAAATTCTCAAAACAATGGTCTGGTAAATTTTACCACCGACAAGACCCCATATCTTGCCGTGGCCTCTCGTGGCAAGGAAAAAACGTACCTCCGGGTAGATGACGGTTCATCGCTTTCTTTGTCCGCATTTGATGTCGGCGGCAGTCGAGTCCACGAGGGTTTAAAGGGTTTTATTTATGGCGAAAGAGGTATTTGGAGACCAGGCGACACCCTTTTCCTCAATTTCATTTTGGAAGATGAAGCGAACCCGCTGCCAAAAGGCCATCCCATTGTTTTTACCCTACAAAATCCTCACGGGCAAATCGTTGACCGGCAATCACTGAATACACCGGGAAAGATTTTCCCATTCACCACAAAAACTTCTGTGGATGCACCAACCGGATATTATGTAGCCAAAGTGAAAATAGGCGGAGCAGAGTTTACCCGCAGTCTGCGAATCGAAACGGTAAAACCCAACCGACTTCGGATTCAACTCAAACCCGATTCGGCAGATATTCTCACCGTGAAAAATCCCGGATTCAACGTTTCATCGGAATGGTTAACAGGCGCATCGGCTGCCGGCTACCGCACTGTAGTTGAGATGGAAATACGAAAAGGCAATGGTCGATTCTCTGAATTTCCCGGATTTATTTTTCAGGATAAGGTGGGGAACTTTTATCCCAACCACCAACCGGATGTTGACCAAAAACTCGACGACAAAGGAAACCTATACGTCCGTCCCAATATTGGGGGCAACAGAAATCTTCCGGGTATGCTGGCCGTGGATGTCTTTACCCGTGTTTTTGAACCAGGTGGAGATTTTAGCATAAATCGAAGCACACTCAATTATGCGCCTTATGACGCCTTTGTGGGCATAAAAGTTCCGAAATCCCGGGAAACCCCATGGCTAAACACCGGCGTGAATCATTCTATTGCCGTGGCCAGTGTCAACCCATCCGGCAAAAAAATCAGCCGAAATCTATCCTATGAGGTTTATCACATCAATTGGTCGTGGTGGTACAACAGAAGTGGCGGTCAGGGCTTTTACCTCAACGACAGACATCTTACCCGGGTGGATCAGGGAACGGTTAGAACCCGAAATGGCTTGGGGCAATTTGATATGCGAATAGACGAACCACAATGGGGCAATTTCCTGGTCAGGGTTTGTGATGATGAAAGTGGCCATTGCACCGCAGAACGCGTATATATCGATTGGCCAATGAGCGCCCAGAGATCCCGAAAAGCCGGTTCAGGTCCAGCCATGCTCAGCTTCTGGGCAGATAAGGAAAAATATGAGGTCGGAGATAGAGCTACCATCAACATTCCTTCCTCCAAGGATGCGAATATGTTTATTAGTATCGAAACCGGTGGGGATATTATCCAAACACAATGGTTGCGGGGTGAGGGGGATTTCACCGTATTTAATCTGGACATCACCAAGGAAATGGCGCCCAATATTTACATTTATATCTCTCAACTTCAACCGCATGGCCAAACGGCAAACGACATACCCATACGCACCTATGGCGTACTACCTTTGGAAGTTGGTGACCCAAAAACGGTTTTACAACCGGTCATCGATATGAAGGAGGAACTCAAACCGGAAAAACCCTTCACGGTAAAAGTAAGCGAGACCAACGGAAGACCCATGACTTATACCTTGGCCATTGTGGATGAGGGTCTGCTTGATTTGACAAATTTCCGAACCCCGAATCCACATCAACATTTTTACAGCAAAGAGGCTTTGGGCATTCGCACCTGGGATATGTATGACCACGTGGTAAATGCATACGGTCAAAAAATCGAACAACTCATGGCTGTTGGTGGAGGCGACGACCTCTCCGGAAGCAAACCCAAGTCCAACCTGCGATTTGTTCCGGTGGTTCGATGTATTGGCCCAATTACCCTAAAAGCGGGCGCGTCAAATACCCATGAGTTTACCATGCCCAATTATGTTGGGTCGGTAAGGGCCATGGTTGTCGCTGCCGAGCAAACGGCTTATGGACATGTTGAAAAACAAGTGACGGTAAAGTTGCCACTTATGGCGCAAACTACACTACCAAGAGTACTCGGTCCAAAAGACAAAATAAGCATCCCGGTTCAGTTGTTTGCCATGGAAAGCGGGGTAAAGGAAGTCACCGTTCAGGCCAAAATCAAAGGTGATGCAAAATTGACCGTGGGAAGTGCCAAAGCAACCTTTAGCGAACCAGGCGAGAAAATGGTGATGCTGGAAATGGAGGTTGGAGAATCCACGGGATTGGTGGTGGTTGAAGTAGAAGCCAAAAGCGGCGCCATTGTTGCCCGCGACAAAACCACATTGGAGGTCAGGTATCCCAACCGACCTCAAACGGTTTCCAAGTGGACACGCATCGATCCCGGAAAATCGGAAAAACTACAGCTCGATGCCATCGGCATGAAGAAAAGCAATTCCGCATTAGTGGAAGTTTCCGGTATGCCAGACATCAATTTGTACAAACGACTGGAAAGTTTAATTACTTACCCACACGGTTGTTTGGAACAAAGTATTTCCCGCGTTTTCCCGCAAATTTTCCTCAACCGGTTTACGGATCTAACCGAAGATGAAAATGAGCGAATTACCGAACAAGTGAACGAAATGCTGATGCGACTCATTCAATTGCAAGCTGGTTCTGGCGGAATGCGGTTTTGGCCGGGCAGCAATTATACCCACGACTGGGGAAGTTCTTACGCACTGCATTTTTTAGTTGAAGCGGAAAAGCAAGGTTATTCGGTTCCAACGGGTTTAAAGGCAAATCTAATTCGTTATCAGGCAGATAAAGCACGTCGTTATGACAGTCAGGGCGAAAGGCATTACCAACATTATGCACAAGCTTATAGATTGTACGGACTTGCTTTGGCGGGAAGTCCGGAATTGGGCGCCATGAACCGCATGCGAAGTCTGGTCAGGGGAACGGGCCATGCAGCCAATTTACTGGCCGCAGCCTATATGCTCAGTGGCCAAAAATCTGCGGCAAATGAACTTTACGACAAGGTCGTGTTCAAGGGTAATTTCTACCGGGATCACTATACTTTTGGCTCTACCATTCGCGATCAGGCGGTGATGCTGGAGAGCGTGCTCTTACTGGAAAGGGAGGAGGATGCCGTCAAACTTGTCGAAAAGCTCACCGGTTATTTGGCCTCAGACCGATGGATGAGCACCCAGGAAATATCTTGGTCGCTTTGTGCCCTGGCCCGGTACTACAAAGGAATTGATATTCATGAACCTTTTAATGGAGAATTGCTCATAGACGGAAGTCGAAGCGAAAAGGTAAGCGGAAAAGGCACTCGTATTTCTCGTGAAATCGGCGACGCTAAATCCTATTCAGTTGAGTTGAAAAATACCGGTAACGCCCCCATTTATCTGCGATTATCAAATACCGGAATTCCGGTCATGGGCGAGGAAATGGAAATGGCGCAAAACTTAAACTTATCGGTCACCTACCTCAATAACAAACGCGAAACCATTTCCGTGGACAAATTGCCGCAAGGTACCGATTTTATTGCCCGCGTCACCGTGCAGCGCTCAGGTGTGGTTTCAGACCTGCGGGATTTGGTGCTCAGTCAGGTATTTCCACCCGGTTGGGAAATCATCAGCACCCGTGCGTCTGAATACGAAGACCAAGGTGATTATCAGGATTATCGTGACGATCGGGTTTACACCTATTTCGATATAAACCATACCGGCTCCCGCACCTTTGAAATTCGTTTAAATGCCACATATCGAGGCACGTATTATTTGCCGCCTATTATGGTGGAAGGCATGTACTCGGATGAAGCGGGTGCATTGAAGCGAGGTAGAATTGTCAGCGTGGAATGAAGCGAAAACATTGGCCCTACGGTCTATCGTTGGTGATTTTTTTGTTGTGGTTTGCTTTTAGTTTACCCACACCACTTTTTGATGCTTCTTATGCTACGGTAGTTTTTGCGCGAGACGGTGAACTTCTAGGTGCTCGCACAGCAGCCGATGAGCAATGGCGGTTTCCACCTGTCACGGATCTTCCTTCACTTTATATTGAAGCTGTTTGTCTTTTTGAAGATGAATGGTTTTTTTACCATCCGGGGGTCAATCCGGTTTCCATGATAAAGGCATTCTGGACAAATATCCGTCATCGAAGCGTTCGGCGGGGAGGCTCTACCATCAGCATGCAAGTGGTGCGATTGGCCAGAAATAATCCCTCCCGAACCCTATGGGAAAAATGCACAGAAATGATTCGGGCCTTTCGCCTGGAACTCACCAATTCCAAAAAGCGAATTCTTGAACACTATGCGGCACATGCACCTTTTGGGGGGAATATCGTTGGGCTGGAGGCTGCTTCCTGGCGGTATTTTGGACGAAATCCGCACCAGCTATCTGCGGCAGAATACGCGACCCTGGCCGTTTTGCCCAATGCACCCGGATTAATTCGTCCGGGAAAAAACGCCGAAACCCTGCGATTGCGTAGAAATGCGCTTTTGCAAAAAATGCACAGGCAAGGCCTGCTCGACACCATGGAATTCCAATTATCTTGCGAAGAACCACTTCCCCAAACACCCTATCCCATTCCGTCAATTGCGCCGCACATGGTTCAAAATCTCAACAAAGAAGCGCCGGGAAAAAGGCATATTACTTCGATTGATTACAACCTACAATTGACAGCTGAAGCCTTGCTAAATCGCTATGGCCGAAGATGGCAGGGCAACCGAATTTACAACGGAGCTTTGTTGATTGCCGATGTACAAACCGGTAAAGTACTGGCTTACGTAGGCAATGTGCCGGGTACAGATGAAAAGCACAGTCCGTATGTTGATTTAATCCGTGCGCCACGAAGCAGTGGCAGCACCTTAAAACCCTTCCTGTACGCCGCCGCACTGCACAGTGGAGAAATTTCACCCCATCAATTGTTGCCTGATTTACCCACAATTATGGGCGGATTCAGACCCACTAATTTTAGTGAAACCTATGACGGAGCTGTTTCGGCATCAGAGGCTTTGAGTCGGTCGCTGAATGTGCCTATGGTCCGGTTATTACAATGGTATAAAATTGATCCATTCTTGGATATTTGTCGAAAAATGGGATTGAAAAGCATTGATAAATCGGCGGGACATTACGGACTTTCGTTGATTTTGGGCGGCGGAGAGGTTTCCCTTTGGGAACTCACAGGTGCTTACGCCTCACTCGCTCGCGGGGCGCAGCGGAATCCAACCCCTGTGGGTCCACTTGGATTTTCCGAACCAACGGATTTTGAAAAATTACCTTTTGACGGTGCCAGTGCATATTGGACAGCCGAAGCCCTGCGCAACGCAAGCCGACCCATAGAAGAAAGGGGATGGGAAAATTTTGCCCAACCCAATATCGCCTGGAAAACCGGTACCAGCTACGGACACCGCGATGCCTGGTCCATCGGGTTTTCCGGTCAGTATGTAATCGGCGTTTGGGTTGGAAATGCCAGTGGCGAAGGCCGACCCGGTTTGGTGGGTGGACAAGAAGCTGCGCCGGTTATGTTTGAGGCATTTGGATTACTACCTGCGCCAAAATGGTTTGAAAATACCTATGAAAACACCATGCAGGTAGAGGCTTGTGTGGTAAGCGGTCGGGTGGCAACTGAGCATTGTGAGAAACGGAAAACACAATATTGGCCACTTACGGCCAATAGCGAACCGTGTCCCTATCATCGGGAAGTAATCCTCAACCAGGCGGGAACACATCGGGTACACCGAAATTGTTATCGCGAAAACCTTCGTCGGGCATCCTATTTTGTTTTACCTCCGGGAATGGCCTGGTACTACAGGCAGAAAGAAGCCGGATATCGGGATCTTCCCCCTTGGCTTCCTGGCTGTAAACCCGAAATGTCAAACCTGCAAATCATTTATCCGACCCATAAGGCAGAAGTCGTTTTGCCCCGGGATCGGGATGGGAAATTAAAAGAAATTGTTTTAAAAGCGGCCCACCAGCGGGAGGGCGAAACTTTGTTTTGGGACATCAACGGCGTATTTCAAGGCGAAACCACCATTGACCACCATTTGGGCGTTGTACTCCGTCCCGGAAAATATGTGCTCACAATAACGGACGCTTCCGGAAGCAGTAGCGTGGTGGAATTTATTTGCGACTGATTGCTAAAGGGTTTTAAAACGCAACGTACTTTTGGAAAATGAAAAATCGAGGTTTTCTTTTGTTCTTTTTGGGTTTGATCGTCATCGTAGCAATATGGAGTAAAGGCACATTTTTTCTTTCACCGGAAAAATTAACCGCCATTCAGGGTAAATCAGAGTTTCCCGTTCAAACCGGTGATTTGGTTTTCCACACTTCTACCTCCACGCAAAGCGAACCCATTCAATTGGCAACAAAATCCAAGTATAGTCATGTGGGCATTGTATTTGAAATGACCGGGCGGTTTTGGGTTTTTGAGGCTGTTCAGCCCGTGGGATCAATTCCTTTGAGGGATTGGATAAAACGGGGAAAAGACAGACAATACGTCATCATGCGACTCAAGGATGCCGAGACAAAGATGGATAAAGCGGCTAAAATTAGGCTTCAGCTAGAAGCGGAAAAACACGTGGGAAAAGACTACGATTTGTTATTTTCCTGGTCCGATGAAAAGATGTATTGTTCCGAATTGGTATGGAAAATGTATCGCGATGCCTTGGGGTTAAAAATTGGAAAACCCGAGTTACTCGGTGATTTCGATTTATCCCACCCAAAAGTGCAATCGATTTTGACAAAACGATATGGCGATCAAGTGCCGCTAAACGATACGATTATCTCTCCTGCGGCAATTTTAGCTTCGGATTTGTTAGAGGAAATACCTGTGAATTAATCTTTGCAAAGTCCCCCAAAGGCCTAGTTTATTTGGAGATCCTTCTTTTACAACAACTTTTCAATCATTTCCTCCAACTCCTGCGGCTGCAAATTTTTTCCCTGAATAATGCCATCTTTATCGATGAGTAAAGTAAGGGGAATTCCCTCAATCGCAAACGTATTGACCACTGAAGAATTCCATCCGTTTACCTCGCTTACGTGCCACGGCCAGCTGAGGTTGTCGTCTTCAATGGCACGCAACCACTCTTTTCGGGCATTAGATTGGCGGGGCAGTCCATCGAGAGAAACGCTAAACACCGTGAAACCGCGATTTTTGTATTTCTCGTAAATCTTGACCACACCCGGATTGGCTCGCCTACATGGCCCACACCATGCGGCCCAAAAATCCAGTAACACGACTTTCCCACGGGTTTCGCTCAGTCGCTTGGTTTTTCCTTCACCATCGGGCATTTCAATTTCCGGGACGGGTTTTCCCACGGAAATATTACCCGCATTGGCCCGTCGTTCCTCCTGAAGCGCGATGGCGCGCTCATATCGTTTTAGTAATGATCGCAAATAGGCGGTATGCCGTGAACGTTTGTAATTTTCCTCCAAACCTGCCAATAAATCCTCAAATAAGGCGTAGTTATCTGCCACGGAAATAAGCTCGCGTTGACCCAAACGCTGGGGAAGAATAAAAATCGATCCAATTTCATTGGGATTTTCTCGAAGCAATTCGACCAACTGCTCGCGATGTTTCTCTACTTGGCGCTGGTAAACCATGTTGAGCTGTCCCCGAACCTGCATCATCATCTCCGGATTTTGCTCTTCAATTTTTGCTACTACCGCATCCAGACTGTCGATCAAAGCCATGGATTCCAGCATATAAGAATTGATATCGACCAAAATATCGGAGCTTTTATTTCCGGTAATTTCGTAATTGGTCATGGGGTTTGTAGCGTTGGCTTTTACCTGAATCAAGTCGCCGGGTGATGCCACCACGGGAATTCGCAACCCGCTGATGAATTCCAATAAAAATACTTCTGCTTCTTCGATTTTGGTCTTATGGCGAAATTTCCCATTTACCAAATCAAGGGTATCGGAATGTAAAACCCCGGAAGTGTCGGTTAAAACGACAATGACCTTGTCGGCGCCTTCAATTTCTCCTTTGATGACCACCTGATTATTGGGGCCAAACATATCACAGGCGGTAAAGGAAAGCACGACTGTAAGACAAAGAAAAATACGAAAATACTTCATGATTACTGGTTTAATAGTTTATTCAACAATGCACTGGTTTTTTTGGGATCTGCTTTTCCTCGGGAGGCTTTCATAACTTCTCCCATGAAAAGCCCCATCAGACCTTTTTTTCCTCCTCGGAATTCCTCCACCTTTTCGGGATAGGCTTCGAGCGCTGCTTTAGCCCACTCCATCAATTGTCCTTCATCGCCCAATTGAATCCAATTGTTTTTTTCGGCAATTTCTCCGGGATTACCTTCGGGATTTTTTAATAATTCGGGCAAAAGTTTTTGATTGGCAATGGTATGGGAAATTTTACCCTGCTCGATCATAAGTAAAACCTCCGCAGCGGTTTCCGGTGAAATGGGAAAATCCGTTACCTCCAAAGCATTTTCATTCAGATAAGCTTTTAAGTATCCGAGAATGAAATTGGCGGCAGACTTTGCGCTTGGAGCTTTGGCGTATAATTTATCAAAATACTCCGCCACCTCTTTGGTTTCGGTGAGGATGCGACTGTCGTATTCGCTCAACTGCAATTCATTCATGTACCGATCCAAACGAGATTTCGGCAGCTCCGGCAGTTGCGTCCGGATTTTTTCTTTGTGTGCATCATCGACGTACACGGGCGGTAAGTCGGGCTCGGGGAAATACCGATACTCCTGGGCGTCTTCCTTTACCCGGAGGAGAAATGTTTCCCCTTTAACCGGATCAAAACTACGGGTTTGTTGGATAACAATTTCGCCTCCTTCAATTAAATCATATTGACGCTGGATTTCAAAGTCAATGGCTTTTTGAACATGACGGAATGAGTTGAGATTTTTCACTTCTACCTTGGTGCCAAATTCCTCTCTACCCCATGGTCGAATTGAAACGTTTACATCACAACGCAAACTTCCCTCCTCCATGTTTCCGTCGGAAATGTCCAGATAACGTACCAATTTGCGCATTTCGTTCAGATAATTGTAGGCTTCTACACCATTGCGAAAATCAGCTTCAGAAACGATTTCCAATAAAGGAGTTCCGGCGCGGTTCAGATCAATTAAAGAATAATCGGGATCCAAATCGTGAATGCTCTTCCCGCTGTCTTCCTCCATGTGAATGCGCGTAAGGCGAATGGTCTTGTCATTGCCTTCGTTGTCTTTTATCAAAACCGAGCCCCCATTACAGATTGGCGTTTTGTCTTGCGTAATTTGATATCCCTTTGGCAGGTCAGCGTAAAAGTAATTTTTTCTGGCAAATTGATTTTCGTATCGAATTTCACATCCGCATGCCAGTCCGAGTTTTATGGCGCTGTTTATCGTTTCGCGATTCAAAAAAGGCAACGTTCCAGGATGTCCTAGGGAAATAGGACTCACATGTGTATTCGGTTTTCCGCCAAAAGAAACACCGTCTGAAGAGTACGCTTTGGTTTTGGTTTTCAACTGAACGTGAATTTCCAAGCCAATAATCGCCTCGTATTTTTCTTTAATAGATACCATTGATAAAATTTGTCTGCAAAGAAACGAAATTGCGGTCAACGTACAAGCTTTGTGATGCTTACTTTTGCTCGTATGAAGAAATTATTATTCATTGCCTTTTTTTCGGTCGGTCATTTGGCTGCGCAAACCCAGACTTGTTACTACGATGATCGCCGTGGCGCAGCGCGTGGCCACTCGGTGGACTACCATCATTTAGACCTCGATTTGGAGGTTTTTCCGTTTGAACAAAAAGTGGAGGGAACGGTCACTTTGACCTTTCAACCCCTTCGGCCTTTGGTAGATTCCCTTTGGATTGACGCACCAAAAATGACCATTAAATCCGTGAAGCAAAATAACCGCTTAATGGTTTTTGCCCAAAATATAGATGGATTTTTTGTAATGGCCGATGCCCCCTGGGAACGTGGTAGAACATACCAACTCGAAATTCGATACGAGGCAAACCCCAGAAAAGGTTTGTATTTTTCCGGTTGGATAGACGGGTCACTCGACGGACAGGTTTGGAGCCAGGGGCAAGGCATAGACAACCGCCACTGGATTCCCCATTTCGATGCGCTCAACAATAAACTGACCACCGACATCACGGTGCGCTTCGACAGTGCTTACCAAGTCATTTCCAACGGAGCGCTCGCAGAAAAAAAACAATTGCCCAACGGAAAAACCCAATGGCGGTGGGTGATGGACAAACCCCATTCGTCTTACCTTATCATGTTGGCCATTGGAAATTTTAAGTATTTCGACTCGCAATCACAAAGCGGTGTGCCCATCCGACAATATTATTATCCAGAATGGGAAGACAATAAAGGTTGGGTATATAAACACACCGAGGGCATTATGGACTGGCTGGAAAGTGAGACGCAAACCACTTACCCGTGGGTCAACTACAAGCAAGTCCCCATACGGGATTTCATTTATGGGGCTATGGAAAACACCACTGCAACCATTTTTAAAGACGCCTTCTATACCGATTCCATTCATTTCGATTTTCGGAATTATTTATTTGTCAACACCCACGAAATGGCCCATCAGTGGTTTGGTAATTTAGTCACCGCATGGAGTCCACAACATCATTGGCTACAAGAATCATTTGCCACCTATTATCACCAAAAAGTACAAGAAGAGTTTTTGTCCCCCGACCAATACGACCACGAACGGTATCAATCAGCGCTGATTGCAAAATACGCCAACTTAAATAATCCCCGACCCTTGGCCAATGGTGATGCTGGCACGGCCAGGCATTATCAAAAAGGCTCTTTGGTGCTTACGATGTTGGAAGACTGGGTAGGACCTGATTTATTTCGCGCCAGTATTGCCTACTATCTCAATCGGCACGCATTCGACAATGCCCGCAGTAAAAACCTCATGGATGCTTTTCACCGTGTGACCGGATATAGCATGGATGCCTTTTGGGACAATTGGGTTTTTCGTCCGGGCGAACCTTACCTTACAGTTGATGTGAATAAGGTAGAAGGTAAACCAAAAACGCAGGGTTATTGGCTGATTTTTTCACAAGACAGCAGTAAGTTGGCCGACAAACGGCTTTTTAGTTTACCCATCAACTATGAAGTGCATACAGGTAAAAATGAAATCTTTAAAAGGACTTTTTTGCTAAGTGAAGAAAAAGACTCCGTTTTTGTTCAAGGGGATATTCAATATATTATCATTGACCCCCGGCGGATATTGCTCGGCCATTGGAAAATGAACCTTCCCAATGCTTGGTGGCACAAGCAGTATATCAATGCGGATTTTGCCATCGACCGAAAAATGGCTTTTCAGGAATGTGAAGATTGCATGCTATCACCTCAAATCATCGACAATGAGTCTTTTGGTCCACTTCGTGCAAATTGGCTGTCTATTTTTTCCCAAGATACTGTTTTAGCTGAATCTGACTTAGCCCGTTGGACGCACGATGCGCATTTTGCCGTGAGAAAACGCGCCTATTCAGCGGCCTTAAACCACAGTGGAAATACCCCTAAAAAATGGTTGCAAGAAGGGCTTTCAGACCCACATGAGGAAGTCCGTTCATTTTGCCTTACCCGTTTTATTCCACTGGCCACGCCACAGGAGGCCTTAATTGAATTGGAAAAAATTAGTCCTAAAAATCAGTACGATATGGGGATTTTCCGGTTTAATTGGTATCGGGCCATGTTGTTGCAATTCGACCCCGGTCGTGAGGGAAATCTGCGCGGGGAAATAGAGTCGTATTTGTCCGCAAAGTATCCGGCAGATTGGCGATTGGAAGCTATTGAAATTGTGAATGAATACGAATGGTGGTCTGATAAAAACCTCTTTCACCTGTTGGATGGGTTTGTTCATTATGACAGAAAATATCGAAATGTATGTGAGAACATTTGGAACAAATTGTACAGTGAAGATCACGAACGGATGGATCGGATTTTGGATGAATTCCTTAAAGATGCCACCGTACAGCAAAAAGAGCGATTAGAGAAACTTCGCGGGCATGGATGATCAGCGCAGAGGTTTATTGTTTGCCCTTCGGTTGGGACTGGAAATGCTGGCGGTTTTGTTGGCGTTCCGGTTGGCATTTCTATTGCGTTATCCCCATTTAAAAACAGAAAATCCGGAGTACTACGACTATTATTTACAACTGGCTGTTTTTCTTCACTTGCTTTGGTTGGTCATCGCCTTGCTAACGCCTTCTTTGCGTCGTCCGCAGGGCAGGAGCAATACCCGCCAACTCGCCGGCATCTTTCGTCGATGGGCCATTCATCTGGTGCTTTTGGCACTTTTTATTTTCAGTTTACAAGGATATTATTACTCCCGCTTATTCTTCGTATATTTCTATGCATTTTTGCTATTGGGTAGTGTGTTGGCCTATGGTTTATTTGTTTTTTTGGCCAAAAAATTTCGCACACTTTTACCGGGATGGCAATCGCGTGTGGTTTTGGTAGGAAATGGGCCCGCAGTACAACGACTTTTTCAACGCTTTATACAAATGGATGGAAACGAGATCTTATTGGGCTATTTTTCCGATGTTCCGGAGCATGGATTAAAATGCGATGGCGGTTTGGATGCGGCGCAGGCAGAAATAGAAAAACGCACGGTAGATGAACTTTTACTGGGCACCAACAACCCCGATACGGTTAAATTTTGGTGGGCATTGGCTGAAAAATACAATGTGCAATTTACTTTGCTTCCTGAAGTTCAACCCAATTTGCCTCGCGAACCAAAATTTCACTTTTCCGATGGGGTATTGCTGGGTCGTTTTCGGAAAGCACCTTTGCGGCTTTGGCACAATCGGCTGCTAAAACGCGTATTTGATTTGATTGGGAGTTTATTGTTGTTGTTACTGACCTTTTGGTGGGTTTTACCATTGGTATATATAGGTATTCGGAGAGAAGGAAAAGGGTCGATCATTTTCCGGCAATCGCGTCCCGGAAAAAATGAACGACCATTTGACATCTATAAATTTAGAACCATGCGCCCCAACCCGGAAGCGGCTACGCGGGAAGCACTTGCAGGAGACGAGCGCATAACGCCATTTGGCAAATGGTTGCGCAAATACCATTTGGATGAATGGCCACAGCTGTGGAATGTATTAAAAGGCGAAATGTCTCTGGTGGGGCCCCGACCACATTTATGGGTTCAAAACGAGCAATACCGGGAAATAGTAGAAGACTTTATGTTGCGTCAGAGTTTGCGACCGGGAATTACCGGATTGGCGCAGGCACGTGGGCTTCACGGAGACGTTTCTTCCGAAGAAACCATTCGCGCAAGAGTTCAAGAGGATGTAAAGTATGTTGAGAACTGGTCTTTGGGCTTGGATATTGAAATATTATTCCACACTTTGATGTTGCCATTTTTCAGGGTAAAATAATGTTTTTCTGAGACTTTGGCTCGGATGGATTTTTAAAACCTACACTTACATCAAAAATGACTGAGCATTTTGGGGGTTAATGATTTCGGTTTGGGCATCGGGATAACTATTGGTAAAGGCTTTATTTATGGAAACTTTCTTGTTGGTGTTCCATTCCATTTCAAAAGCACGAAAGACACCTTTCTCTACCTCTATATAATCAACCTCGCTTTGGTTATAGTTGCGCCAGAAATACCCCTTTCGGCTGTTATGTCTCCAAGCGTTTATCTTTAAACGTTCACCTATGATCATGTTTTCCCAAAGTTGACCCTTATCGTTGCGCATATCGAGAGCAGAAAAATCATCGATTATAGCGTTGCGAATGCCGTTGTCCCAAAAATAAACCTTGCTCATTTTACTTACCTCCTTGCGCGGATTTTTGCTGAAGGCATTAAGTCGATACACCACAAAAGACTTTTCTAATAAATTCAAATAACGTTCTACAGCAGGGCAAACGCATTAAACTTTCAATAGATTTAGGACTTTGACGAGGTAGTGGTTATCCCATCCAGCCTTTTTCCTTTTAGATTTGACTCCAATTTTTGCTGTAGATTCATTTTTTAATAGGTTTAATGCTATTTTGTTTA
>JAFIEY010000174.1 GCA_020832345.1 Cryomorphaceae bacterium
CCGCACGCCTGACTACCGCTACAACACCTATGGTTTTCGGGTTTGTCTTTCCCAGTAAACAGTTGGGCTTTCCACCCCTTCCTTTTAAGCTGTCCCAATGGTCTTAAAGCGAGGGAGGGGCAGCCTGTCCCGCTCCTGCGGGAACCGCCGCTAAAGACTAAAAAGCTTTAAACAACCGCGAAGCGGGTTGATTTTTTTTATCTTTAGCACCATGGGTGATTTTTCCTTCTTAAGGCTTTAATTTATATTTGACGGGTTGAATGAAATTTGGGAACCTAAAAAAAGGTTTCGGGGTTTGTTTGTACGGTAGGTGTGGGAAGCAATTAACATCTGCTTTCGGGGGCAGATTATGCAGTATCTTTGCGATATATGAAGCCCAGATGAGAAGGTTTTCTATCACAGGAGAATTAAGAAAAGTGGGTTCCTCCCGATAGCTATCGGGAGACCGCAAAAAAACAAACGGCGAAGCCCTCATGAATACCATTAATAATAATATGGCATGAATAATTTTGAATAGATGAAAAAACTCTATATCATAGCAGGTTGTAACGGTGCAGGTAAAACGACGGCATCATATACTATTCTACCTGAAATCCTTGACTGCAAAGAATTTGTTAATGCTGATGAGATTGCCAAAGGTATTTCTCCATTTCAACCTGAGAAAGTTGGGATCGAAGCTGGCAGGTTGATGTTGAAAAGGATAAAAAAAATGTTAGAGTCAGGAGAAAGCTTTGCCTTTGAAACGACCCTTTCAACCAGAAGCTATGTTCAGTTTATTGAAAGAGCAAAACAATTAGACTATCAAGTGACTTGTTTGTTTTTCTGGCTTGATTCAGAACAATTGGCTATTTCAAGGGTAGAAACAAGAGTAAAAGAGGGAGGTCACCACATTCCTGAAGATGTTATTCGAAGAAGGTATAAAAGTGGTCTGAAGAATTTTTTCAACTTATTTCTTAACAAAGTTGACAACTGGTTATTTGTAAACAATTCAGGAGATGCCTATGAAGTAGTAGCAGAAGGTGCATTGAATGATGAAACAATACATAATATTAAACAATGGAAACAATTAAAGAATATCTATTATGAGAACTAAAGAACATTTCAAAGAAGAAAGGGATAGAATTGTCAAAGGACTAGAAGAAACCTACAGAAGGCTAGTTGAATACAAAAAGCAGAAGAAAAGTCCAATGATTGTGGTAAGGGACGGGAAAATTGTAGCAGTAGATCCCCATGAAATGTTACCCACAACATTGTATAAGCGTAATTTGGGCTGAAATGCTAAATTTTAGCATTTTTGATCTTAAGAAACTTTGTGGAGGACGGACAGAGAATCGCCCCGAAATCTCACACTATGCTTATACTTGATTGTACGGCATTTTGAAAATCACATGAAATAGACGATATTAGCGTTTTTAAGAAAAATTGAATTATGGCAACTATAGATAATTTAAGAAAGACCATGTTGTTGTTTTCTCATTAACCATTAACCCATTGTCCATTAACCACTAACCAATGAGCATTAACCCAAATCAAAGTTCTGAATTTATCATTTTTAAAACTGAAGATAATAAAGTAGCCTTAGATGTGCGCATCAATGAGCAAGATGTTTGGCTTACGCAAGACCAATTGGCAAGTCTTTTTGGTATAGAACGCCCCGGGATTACTCAGCACATTAAAAACATTTTCACCGAACACGAATTAGAAGAGAGTTCAGTTAGTAAGAAATTCTTACGAACTGCCGCAGATGGCAAAAATTACAATACCAAACACTACAACCTCGATATGATTATTTCATTGGGCTATCGTGTAAACTCCAAAATAGCTACACAATTTCGTATTTGGGCCACCAAACGCCTTAACGAATACATCCGAAAAGGTTTTACCATGGATGATGAGCGATTGAAAAACTTTTACTTGATGCCGGCAAGGTTAGCCACCAGCAGGCCATTGAGAAAGCAACAACAGAATACAAAAAGTTCCAAGCCAAAACCTTGAGTGAAGCTGAGAAAAATTATTTGGATAGCCTCAACGAAATAGAAACTAAAGCAAAGAAGAAAAAATAAGCAACGAGATAAAAATCCATTATCATTATCCATTATATTTGCTCCATGAAGCCCCTTTACCCCCTCCTATTCCTCCTCACCACCTTCAGCCTTACCGCCCAGCTTCGCGAATTCCACATCACCGAGCGCGAGCCCGACGGCACTTCTGTAGTTCAAGCCAGCACTGATTACCATGACAACGCCATGATTTTGGTGTATTCGGATTTGCAGGGATTGGATTTTCGTTCTTCGGTGAGTGCAATAGATGATAGCGTAAAAAGTGTTCTTTACAGTACTCGATAAAAGCGATTAATAATGAGTCGTACAAAATCCAATAAATTAACCGTAAAAGAAGTATCAATACGCACATTACGCGTAAATGATGATGATTTTATTAGCATAACTGACATTGCTAAACAAAAAAATCCATTTGAGCCAAAAGATGTTGTAAAAAACTGGATGCGCCTAAAAAACACCCTTGAGTATTTGGGCTTATGGGAACAATTAAACAATCCATCGTTTAAAGGGGTCGAATTCGACCCCCTTTTAAAAGACGCTGGAAATAATGCATTTACTATGAGTCCTTCGCGCTGGGTAGAACTAACAGGAGCTGTAGGGATAATAACCAAGAATGGCCCCGGTGGAGGGACTTACGCTCAACGAGACATTGCCTTCAAGTTCGCCAGCTGGGTTTCTGTTGAATTTGAGCTGTATTTAGTAAAAGAATTCCAACGTCTAAAAGAGGAGGAGCAAAAGCTGTTGGGTTGGTCTGCCAAACGTGAATTGGCAAAAATCAATTATCATATTCATACAGATGCAATCAAAAAGAACTTGATCCCTGATGCACTAACGCCCGTACAAACATCAATCATTTATGCTTCCGAAGCCGATGTGCTCAATGTAGCTTTATTTGGCATTACAGCTAAAAGATGGCGTGAACTGAATCCAAATTTAAAGGGAAATATACGTGATTATGCCTCTATTAATCAATTAATTTGCCTTGCAAATTTGGAGAATTTAAATGCAGTGTTTATTCAGGAAAAAATGCCGCAAAAACAGCGATTAATCAAACTCAATCAAGTGGCGATTCAACAAATGAAAGTGCTTTTTGAAGCAGAAAGCAGAAGTTTATTAAAATAGATAGTCTTAGCAATAAAACCCCAAATTACTCACAGGTTTTTTATTTTAAAAGGTGTTCATAAGGCCGCATCGCTTGGTTCTTCGTTAATCTATATTTTTGAATCAGTGATCATGACTAGTCTTAGTCTGGACTCCTTGGATTCAACCCCTAAAGCTTTCGGAGAAAACGTCTCGAAAGTATCCGTACCGATGCAATAGAAATCATAAAGTTGCTAACCAGTATCATAAAATCAACTAAATCCAACATTAACAATTAACCATTGTCCATTGTCCATTAACCATTAACCATTAACCATTACCCATAAACCATTAACCATTAACAATGAACCCTCATAATATAGGTTGCCTTCGGTTAGTTACCTTTTACTTATTTTGTTAATAACCTCCAAGTTAATAAAATTTAGTTTCAACTACATTTGCATCATCAAGCCTAAGCGGAGATAGG
>JAFIEY010000175.1 GCA_020832345.1 Cryomorphaceae bacterium
AATACCCCAGTTTATAAGTATCCTTCAAAGAAGCTTCGGAAACCATATAAGATTTGAGGTGTTTTTTGTATGCTTCTTGTTCTTTTACGCTCATATTTTTAACCTTTAGTTTTTCCGACAACAAAGATAAGGTTTTTGATTAGAATCATCCTTTTTGGCGTGGGCTTATTATTTGGACGTCAATTTTACAGCAGTACCATAAACCAAAATTTCCGCAGCATTTTGCATAACCGGTGAGGTCATAAACCGGACATTGACGATGGCGTCTGCATTTAGGGAAAGCGCTTCAGATTCCATTCTACGCATGGCCTCTTCTCTGGATTCGGTCATTAGTTCCGTATATTCGTTGATTTCTCCACCGACCAGACCGCGTAATCCGGCAAAAATATCCCGACCTAAATTTCGAGCTCGGACGGTGTTTCCGCGTACTACGCCTAATATCTCTGTGATTTCTCGACCGGGGATTTTTTCTGTATTTGTTATAATCATTTCCATTCCTTTGTAATTTGACCTCAAAGATACTAATGTGCTATAGTATTTTCAATGATTTTTTGAGTCTGCTCTAAAAAGTCCCTTTCTGCCAAAATCTTCCTTGTTGGTAGATTTTTGAATCCTCACCAACAGCTGGTTAGCTCCGGTTCAAAAATCCCCTCGATTTTGATTGAAATCATCCTTTTTGGAGTGGACTCTTTTTTGAGTCAGCTTCAAAAAATCCCTTTCTACCAAAATCTTCCTTGTATGTAGATTTCCGAATATTCACTAACATCTAGCTAGCTCCGTCCCGAAAATTCCCTCCACGTCGATTTTGATTGAAATTATCCTTTTTAGAGTGGACTCTTTTTTTGAAAGTCGAAAAGTTAAAATGGAGGTTGAGACTTCGATGTGTGCGCCAGGGATGGAAACGGCAGCCCACCACCAGCTGGGGCTTACAGCGGCGTGGGCGGCGGAGGCTGTTAAGACCCCGCACGCCCCGCTGATGTAGTCCCAGGGGGTGGTGGCTATAGTGGACAGCCCGGTGACACCCCCACCCGAAAGACACCGAAAATAAAACTAACTTTCAGATGCCTTTTGAAATTATTTGAATTGGGATGCTATATGGGGTGGCAGGCGCCCAAAATTTTATATTTGAGCATGTGTTAGAATAAAAGCCATTACCTTTGTCGCAAATATTTTCTATGGAAATCAAGCAAGTTGAATTTGTTAAGAGCAGTACAAATTTAAAGCAGTGCCCAACGGCTGATAAACCTGAATTTGCCTTTATTGGACGATCCAATGTGGGTAAAAGCTCTTTGATTAATTTGCTGTGCAATCGAAATAAATTGGCCAAAATTTCTACCCGACCGGGAAAAACGCAATTGCTCAATCATTTTTTGGTAAATGAAGCGTGGTATTTGGTGGATTTACCCGGGTATGGTTATGCCAAAGTCAGCAAGGGGCAAAGAAAAATTTTCAAGGGAATGATGCTAAATTATCTGGAAGGACGGCGTACTTTGCTTTGCACTTTTGTGTTGATAGACAGTAGGTTGTCGCCACAGCAGGTGGATCTTGACTTTATACAATGGATGGGGGAAAAAGGACTTCCTTTTGCTTTGGTGTTTACCAAAACCGATAAACTTGGAAAAAATCAGGTGCAATCTAATATTGCTCTTTTTCGTAAAACGCTGATAAAAGATTGGGAGGAGCTCCCACCGATTTTTCTTACATCGGCATTTAAAAAGGAGGGTAGGGATGAATTGCTGGCGTATATCGGGGAGGTGTTTTCTGCTTTGAATGATTGATATTTGAACCTTCCTTTCCTATCTTTGGCCTTTTCTTTTTGCAGACTTGTTTATTAGAATATTTAAAACCGTAAACCAATTAACATGAAATTATTAGAGGGAAAAGTTGTTCTCGTAACCGGTGCAAGCAAAGGCATTGGGAAAAGCATTGCCGAAGCCTGTGTTTCGCACGGAGCATCAGTGGCCTTTACGTATTTGTCGAATGTGGAAAAGGGAAAGGCATTGGAAGATGAATTGTCCGCCGGTGGGAATTCCGTGAAGGGTTTTCGTTCGGATGCTTCTGATTTTAATCAAGCCCAAACATTAATTGATGATGTGGTAAGGGAATTTGGGCGCTTGGATATTTTGATCAATAATGCCGGAATTACGAGAGATAACCTTCTCCTTCGCTTGTCGGAAGAGGATTTCGATAAGGTGATAAAAACCAATTTGAACTCCGCTTTTAATACCACCAAAGCAGTTATTAAAACCATGATGAAACAGCGTTCCGGCTCCATCATCAACATCAGTTCGGTGGTAGGTGTAAAAGGAAATGCCGGTCAGGCTAATTATGCAGCTTCTAAAGCGGGAATGATTGGGTTCACGAAATCGGTGGCGCTGGAACTCGGATCCAGAAATGTGCGATGCAACGCCATTGCGCCCGGTTTTATTGAAACCGAAATGACTGATGTACTCGACGAAAAAGTAGTGCAGGGCTGGAGAGATGCTATTCCACTCAAACGTGGAGGTAAACCTGAGGACGTAGCAAATGCTTGTGTTTTTCTCGGCTCGGACATGTCTGCTTACGTCACGGGCCAGGTACTTAATGTTTGCGGAGGAATGTTAACTTAATATGCTCGCCATTCTATTTCAATTCCACTGGATTTGGTTTTTTATTGGATTGACCATCATTTTTGCACTGGTGTGGACGGTGTATGGCCGTTCTTCCGGATTTTTCAGTTCCCGACAAAGACTTTTTTTGGGCACTTTACGATTTTTGGCACTACTCATTTTGCTCATTTTACTAATGAAGCCGCAGCTGCGAAGGATTGTGCAAGAGCCGGAAAAGCCCATTGTTATTGTTGGTGTAGATCAGTCCCGATCAATGACCATCAATATGGATTCCACGGAATTGCACCAATCGGTAAATGATTTTTCACAGTCGTTGAAGTCCAGATGGGGAAAGGTTTTTGATTTTGACTTTGTCGGTTTTCACAGCGATGTATTTCCTTTAGAATCCATGGATTTTAATGGAAAGGAAACCAATATTTCTCGTGTTTTGGACTATGGGATGTCTCGATATCCCGAATCTAGAATGCGCGGTTTGGTATTGCTTACCGACGGTATTTACACCACCGGGGTCGCTCCGGGGAATATGACTTTCACCCGACCGATTTTTCCCTTGGTTTATGGAGACACCGTTCAGCGTGCTGATGCTTCGATAGAGCGGGTGGTTCATAATCGTTTTGTGTATCGTGGAAATGCTTTTGAAGTAGAGGCGGATCTTTCCTTTGAAGGACTATCAGGTGAAAATGTAGTTATAAATATGCACCGTGAAGGCGTGCTTGTCGATCGGCAAACTTTCACACTTGGTCCAATCCCAACCCAACTCAAAAATCTAAAGTTGCGTTTGCCCCCTGTAGATAAGTCGGGACTGGTGGCTTATGAATTGGAAATAGAACCTGTTGGCAATGAGCGATTTTTGGAGAATAATCGATATCCATTTTATGTGGAGGTGCTGCAATCTAAAAAGCGTGTGGTCATTTTTGGTTCCGCGCCACATCCGGATATTGGCGCCTTACGAAGCGCGATAATGGGTATGGATCACTACGAAGTTGAGGTGGTTTTTGGTTCTGATATTTCAAGTTTCGACAAGGATTTTGATGTGGCCATCCTACATGATATTAATCTTCCCGCAGCGAGAATGCAGCAATTAGAAGATGCCCGAATTGGTACATTGCAAATCATTGGGGCTAAATCTTCCGTGAAAAATCTTCAGGGCACTTTTAATTTTTCCGGATTAGGTGGTTCATTTGAACGTGCGCGTCCGGGATTTAATACCAACTTCACGTATTTCAATATTGATTCTTGGTGGCGGGAAAATGGAAAAAATCTTCCTCCACTTTTGATGTTTCATCCCAGGGTTTTAAAAGGTAGTCAATCCGAAGTAATTGCTCATGCCAGCATAGAGGGAATTCAAACAGAAAGGATTTTACTTGGGGCAGGGTATCGCAATAATATTCCCCACGTATTGGTAAATGGAACTGGATTGTGGCAATGGCGCATGTCGGTATTTCGCGAACGCGAAAGTCACGATATCTTCGACGATATGGTGTCGCAAATGCTGCGATTTATTGGTTCTGTGCCCAAGCAAGAGCGTTTGCAGCTCTATCATGCAAAGCGTTTTTCAGAAGGCAGAGCTGTTCGCATTGATGCCCGTTTGTACGATGCATCATTTGCTCCCACGACCACCGGTGCGGTGAAAATCAGGATTTTCTCTAATGAACAGGAGCGTTTTCAGTACGATTTTACCCCGAGGGGCATTCAATATTATTTGGAGGTAAAAGGTCTGGAGCCGGGGGTGTACACTTATATTGCCGAAAGCAAATTGGGTGCGGAAAAACATCAGGTTGAAGGAACCTTTGTGGTAGAAGATTTTCAAGCTGAGTTTGTATCGACCCGAGCAAATATGTCTGGAATGATAACAGTAGCCAACCAAAGTGGGGGGGAAGTCTTTTACCATACGGAGGTCGATCAACTGCTGGAAGCCTTATCCACTATAGAAACCCGACCAATTTTGCGGGAAAGGATAAAATTAACTCCATTGATAGACCTGTGGATTTTATTTGTTATACTTTTGACGCTGCTTAGCGCCGAATGGTTTATTCGTCGAAGAGCGGGTTCTTACTAATTAAAAATTAAATTGTCATGCCAAGAAAAAGTTCATTATTACTCATATTAGGCGCAGCCGGTTTGCTGGTTCTCGTCATCCTTTGGAATAATATCACTACCATTGTTGAGTCCGGTGAAAAAGGCGTAATTTTCAGACCCTTTAGTGGTGGTTTGGAAAAGGACAAGCAATTGGGTCAAGGATTTCACCTTATTGCTCCGTGGAACGATGTTTTTAAATACGATGTAAAAGTTCAGGAATCTACTTCTATTATGGAAGTGCTTTCCAAAAACGGACTGACCATCAAGTTGGAGGTTTCATATTGGTATCGCGCCGATGAAACCCGGATTGGTTATTTACACGACGAAATAGGTTTGAATTACCATTCAAAAATAGTTGCTCCGGCCATGCGCTCTGCAACTCGTGAGGTAATTGGTAAATACCTGCCTGAGGAATTGTACTCCAGCAAGCGTGAAGTTATAGAAGACGAAATGCTCAGTCGTGCACGTAGGACGATGGAAGGTAAATACATTACCCTCGACGACGTACTCATCCGCGATGTTTCATTGCCACAGTCTTTACGTGATGCCATTGAGAAAAAACTCAAGCAAGAGCAGGCATCATTGGAATATGAATTTAGATTGGAGCAGGCAGAAAAAGAAGCGGAGCGTCAGCGTATAGAAGCGGAAGGTAAAGCT
The DNA here is from genome assembly GCA_020832345.1 of Cryomorphaceae bacterium. Classification (GTDB taxonomy): domain Bacteria; phylum Bacteroidota; class Bacteroidia; order Flavobacteriales; family Schleiferiaceae; genus CSBr16-58. Next base: position 5,346 of record JAFIEY010000175.1, read on the forward strand.
AAAGCCAATAATATTGTTAGTCAATCTCTTACCGATAAGATTTTAAGGGAGAAAGGCATTGGTGCCACACTTAAGTTATCGGAGTCCAATAACGCAAAGGTGGTCGTAATTGGGTCTAGCAAGGATGGGTTGCCGCTTATTTTGGGTGATAATTAAAAATAGAATGGTGAATTGTGGATGATCAGTGGTAAGCTGGAAATTCAACTTTGAGTCTGCTCCAAAAAGTCCCTTTCTGCCAAAATCTTCCTTGTCTGTAGATTTTTGAATCCTCACTTGCTCCGTTTCAAAAACCCCCTCGATTTTGATTGGAAACATCCTTTTTGGAGTGGAATCAAGTATTCGCTAACAAATATAAAACAGCCATTCGAATAGCGACACCATTTTCCACTTGGTTTAAAATGATGCTGTAATCGCTGTCGGCTACTTCGGAAGTGATTTCAACGCCCCGGTTGATGGGCCCAGGATGCATGATGACGATGTCCCGGCTTGCTGCTTTCAGCTTTTTCATGGTGAGTCCATATTGCATGGCGTACTCCCGTATGCTGGGAAAATACCCTTTGTCCATACGCTCTTTTTGAACGCGAAGCATGTTGGCTACATCACACCATTCTAGCGCTTCTTCTAAGCGGTAACTTACTTTTACCCCTAAACTTTCTGCGTGTAAGGGCATTAAGGTGCGAGGGCCACAAAGCATGACTTCAGCTCCGGCTTTTTGCAAACAAAAGACGTTGGAAAGCGCAACCCTCGAATGAAGAATGTCGCCTACTACTGCCACTTTTTTACCGGATAAATCGCCCAATCGCTCGCGTATGGAAAAGGCATCCAACAGGGCTTGGGTCGGGTGTTCGTGGGTGCCGTCTCCAGCATTGATGATGGTGGCTTTTACTCGCCGGCTAAGGAATTCAGCGGCGCCGGGATTAGGATGACGCATGACAATCATATCAACTTTCATCGCCAAAATATTGTTGGCCGTGTCGATTAAGGTTTCTCCTTTGCTGAGCGATGATCCGGAGGCGGAAAAATTCAGCACATCCGCGCTCAAGCGTTTTTCTGCAAGTTCAAATGAAAGTTTGGTGCGGGTAGAGTTTTCAAAGAATAAATTGGCAATGGTTATGTCCCGTAGGGAGGGCACCTTTTTAATCGGACGGTTGATTACTTCTTTAAACTGATCTGCAGTTTTGAAAATCAATTGAATATCCTCAGGTGTGAGGTCTTTGATGCCCAAAAGGTGGTCAGTACTAAGTTGACTCATGAGGAATGATGCTGATTTGGTCTTTTCCGTGAACTTCTTTCCATTCTACAAGCACGCGTTCGGAGTCGATGGAATCCACGCTGTGCCCACAGTAGTTGGGGTAAATGGGTAATTTGCGACTAAACCGCCGCTCAATAAGGGTCAATAATTCGATATCGGCAGGACGGCCAAAGGAGTGGATGGCGTCAAGGGCAGCTCTAACGCTTCGTCCGGTATAGAGTACATCGTCGATGAAGATCACCCGCTTTCCCTCCACCAAAAAGTCTATTTTGGTCTGATTGGGTTGCAAAGGAGCATCTCGACGACGAAAATCATCCCGAAAAAAAGTGATGTCCAATAGACCCAGCGGCAAATGAGAAACGCCTTTACTCCTTAACATTTTTACCAAACGTTCCGCCAGTGCAGCACCCCTCGGTTGGAGTCCAATCAGCACACTATTGGTAAAGTCGCCATGTTGCTCAACTAGCTGAAAACACAACCGTTCTAAAACGATGTGCATCCGTTCTTCATCAAGTATAATTTTTTTTCGCATAGGGGCACAAATATACCGCGCCAAAGGTAGCAATTTCTCTTTTACTTTTGTGGGCATGAAGCAAAAAACATATGCATTGACCGGAGCAGCCGGTTATGTTGCCCCTAAACACATGCAAGCCATGCTGGATACCAATGGACTACTGGTGGCTGCGTTAGACCCCTTCGACAGTGTTGGGGTAATGGATGCTTACTTTCCGCAAACCACTTTTTTTACCGAATTTGAACGTTTCGATCGGCATCTCGACAAACTTCGTCGAAATGGGAATGCGGTGGATATGCTTTCAGTTTGCTCGCCAAATTATCTCCACGATGCGCATATTCGGTTCGGATTGCGTTCTGGTGCAGATGTTATTTGTGAAAAACCACTGGTTTTGAATCCTTGGAACGTGGATGCACTTTGTGATATGGAAAATGAAACCCAAAAAAGCATTTATTCCATCCTTCAACTTCGTTTGCACCCACAAATGTTAGCACTAAAAGAAAAAGTTGCAAAACATCCCGATAAGGTTTTTGATGTGGATTTGACCTATATAGCCTCTCGCGGCAATTGGTACTATACTTCATGGAAGGGTGATGAAAGTAAAAGTGGAGGAATCGCCACAAATATCGGAATTCATTTTTTTGATGTGCTCCAATGGATTTTTGGTACACCAACCCAATCCAAAGTGCATATACATGCTCATGATAGGGCTGCGGGTTTCCTGCTCTGTCCCAATGCTCGGATACGTTGGTTTCTCAGTATCAATGCAGATTGTTTGCCGCAAAATGCGCAGGGAACTTTTCGGGCCATTACCATTGAAGGTGAGGAATGGGATTTTTCCGGTGGCTTTACCGACTTGCACACCAAGTCGTATCAGGAAATACTAGCCGGACGTGGATTTCGCGCAGGTTCTACCCGATCAACCATCGCATTGGTTCATGATATTCGCAATCAATCCCCGGTTGGACTTGTCGGTGATTACCATCCATTTGCCAAACTACCGCTTACAAAACATCCATTTCACTAGCGATTTAAATTTAAATTATCCATTATATCATGACTCAACCTCAAAGTATTCAAGTCCACCCCTCCGCATTTATCGATGAAGGTTGCAGCATCGGGGAAGGTACCAAAATTTGGCACTTTTCGCATATCATGCCCCGTGCAGTAATCGGAAAAAACTGCAATATTGGTCAAAATGTCGTAATCAGTCCGGATGTGGTTTTGGGTAATAATGTCAAAGTACAAAACAACGTAAGTTTATATACCGGAGTTATTTGTGCCGATGATGTGTTTATTGGTCCTTCTGCGGTTTTTACCAATATTACCAATCCGCGTTCTGCTGTGGTACGTCGCGACCAGTATGAAAAGACCATGATAGGGAAGGGGGCGAGTATTGGCGCTAATGCCACGATTGTTTGCGGTTACGAAATTGGAGCTTATGCATTTATAGGCGCGGGCGCCGTAGTGACACGTGCAGTTTTACCGTATGCCTTGGTGGTTGGTAATCCCGCCAAACAAATTGGGTGGATGAGCCGTTATGGACACAGATTGGTTTTTGACGATAATAATGAAGCCATTTGTCCGGAATCGGGAGAGCGCTATTTGTTGGAAATGGGTGAAGTAGTGAAATTGGGTTGAGGGTTAGGAGGAAATGGTGTTGAAATTAAGGTTGTTGTGAACGTTTTTACACTTTTTGAAACCAACATTTTTGTATAAACGTTCACAACAAACTTATGGAAACAATGATTTTTGTGGATAAACCTCAACCGAAAGTTATTTTTGTTTGATTTTGTATTGGACACACAGTTTTGCATTCTATTTTTGCCCCTGTTAAAAGAAAAGGTATGGCCAAGAAAAAGAAAATCACCAAAAACGTTTACCTCCAATGGTATGAGGAGATGTTGTTTTGGAGAAAATTTGAAGACAAAGCATCTGCACTGTATATACAGCAAAAGATTCGCGGATTTTTACACTTGTATAATGGTCAGGAGGCCGTTTTGGCCGGATCTGTTTTGGCCATGGAGAAAGGTGATAAAATGATTACGGGATATAGGAATCACGTGCAGCCCATCGCCTTAGGCGTAGATCCTCGCCGAATTATGGCTGAGCTAATGGGAAAAGAAACCGGTACCAGTAAAGGTAAAGGTGGTTCCATGCACATGTTTTCCAAAGAACACCATTTCTACGGCGGACACGGAATTGTGGGCGGACAAATTCCTTTAGGCGCAGGACTTGCCTTTGCAGATAAATACAAGGGAGACAAATATGTTACCCTTACCTATATGGGGGATGGTGCAGTTCGCCAGGGGGCCTTCCACGAAACACTAAATATGGCCATGCTCTACAATTTGCCGGTGGTGTTTATTGTGGAAAACAACGGCTACGCGATGGGAACATCCGTGGCTCGAAGTGCAAATCATACGGATATTTACAAACTCGGACTGGGGTACGAAATGCCATGTAGTTATTTTGATGGCATGGATCCTTCCGCAACCTATGATGCTGTATTTGAGGCGGTAGAACGCGCTAGAAATGGTGACGGCCCAACCCTGCTTGAAGCCCGCACATATCGTTATAAGGGACACTCCATGAGTGATGCACAACATTATCGCACAAAGGATGAGGTTGCTGATTATCAAAAAATTGATCCCATTAATACGGTACTGAAAACCATTCAGGATAAGAAGTATGCTAATGAAGAAGAAATAAAGGAAATTGAACAGCGCGTAAAAGATTTGGTTAAAGAATGTGTGGACTTTGGAGAGGAAAGTGATTTCCCGAAAGACGAAGCGATTTATCAGGATATTTACGCACAAGAAGATTATCCATTTTTGAAAATACAATAAGATTATGGCAGAAATCATAACCATGCCCCGCTTGAGCGATACCATGCAGGAAGGTACGGTGGCAAAGTGGCATAAAAAAGTAGGCGACAAGGTTGATGAAGGCGATTTGCTCGCGGAAATTGAAACCGATAAAGCCACCATGGAATTTGAATCTTATGTGGAAGGAACGCTTCTTTACATAGGTATCAATGAAGGTGAAACTGCACCGGTTGATTCTGTTCTGGCCATTCTCGGTGAAGAAGGTGAAGATTATAAATCATTACTTGAAGAGGCAAAAAGCGGTGGAGACAAAAAGGAAAGTTCATCAGCAACTGAGGAATCAAAACCAAGTAAAGAATCTGACAAGGATCCCGAAAAGGAAGTCAAATCTGAAAAGTCCGTAGCATCCTCCTCTGATGGTGGACGGATAAAAGCATCTCCTTTGGCTAAAAAAATGGCAGAGGACAAAGGTATTGATATCTCTCAAGTTGAAGGAAGTGGAGAAGGTGGTCGAATCGTAAAGCGCGATATAGACGACTTTAAAGCTCCAAAGTCTGCAAGTCCTTCGGCTGTAGGTTTGCCGGAAGTTGCCTATACTACCGAAAATGTATCGCAAATGCGGAAAACCATCGCTCGTCGATTGAGCGATTCCAAGTTTACGGCACCTCATTTTTACTTGACCATGGAAATCGGTATGGATGCAGCGCTTGAAGCTCGCAAGGCCATCAATGCATCCGGTGATGTTAAGATTTCCGTTAATGATATGATTATTAAAGCTTGTGCCATGGCACTTCGTCAGCACCCTGCCATCAATAGCTCGTGGTTGGGCGATACCATTAGGAGGAACAACCACATCAATGTAGGCGTTGCAGTAGCAGTTGACGATGGTTTGCTCGTGCCGGTGGTAAAAAATGCCGATCATAAAGGATTTAAGGTTATTGGTGAGGAAGTCCGCGAATTCGCAGCAAAAGCCAGGGAGAAAAAACTTCAACCTGCGGATTGGGAAGGCAACACTTTTACAATTAGCAATTTGGGTATGTTTGGAATTGATGAGTTCACCGCAATTATTAATCCACCTGATGCCTGTATCCTCGCCGTAGGTGCAACTAAGGAAACTCCGGTTGTTCGTGACGGTCAGTTGGTTGTTGGAAATGTTATGAAAGTAACGCTAAGTTGCGACCATCGAATTGTGGACGGTGTTACCGGTGCAAAGTTTTTACAAACTGTAAAAGCCATGCTCGAAAATCCGGTAAGTATGCTGGTTTAATAATTGAGTCTGCTCCAAAAGTCCCTTTCTGCAAAAATATTCCTTTTTGGAGTGACTCATAATTTGAATTTGCTGTACTAGCAAATATAGAATAAGCCCGCATTTGTCCATTAAATTATGTTGACGAATGCGGGCTTTAATTATGATGCTGTTGGTGGGATATTCGTAAGCCGGCGAAAATATTTTTGACATAGTTTTACTTCGCCAACCTTCGAATTCACGATGGCAATTCAGGGTCACAAACCATCAACCCCGCCTTCGTTTTAATTCTTTTTCAATAAGTGCAAGTTCTCTGCCTGTTTGTCCTTTTACAGAGGTGTTTTCCTCCGCTCGACGAATAAGGTAGGGAAGGACTTCTTTTACCGGGCCAAAAGGCAAATACTTGACGACATTATAACCCGCATTGGCGAGGTTAAAACTGAGATTGTCGCTCATGCCGTAAAGTTGTGAAAAATAAATCCGACCATCATCGGGAGCAATGCCCTTTGTATTCATTATATTTACCAAATGAATAGAGCTGGCTTCATTGTGCGTGCCGGCAACCAAATGAATTTGATCCAGATGATCTACAATAAATTCAATGGCTTTGTCGTAATCGTGGTCGGAGGCAGCTTTGTCGAGCTGAATGGGTGATGGGTAGCCCATAAGTGCAGCCCGTTCCCGTTCCTTTTCCATATATGCGCCACGCACCACTTTTATACCAAGCAGGTATTTTTCCTGTTGAGCCCTTATGTGCAAATCCATCAGGTAGTTTAAACGGTCGTGTCGGTACATTTGAACCGTGTTGTAAACCAATGGCTTTTCTTTGTTGAATCGCGCCATCATTTCCTCGCATAATTCGTCGATACCGCCCTGAATCCAACTTTCCTCGGCATCAATCATGACAGGAAAATCGTTTTTAGCACCAGCCTCACATATTCGCAAAACCCGTTGGCGAACTCGTGTCCATTCTTGCTCCTCCTCATAGTTGAGTGGCTCGTTTCGGGATTTCTTTTCAAGAAGTTCGTGCCGACAAACCCCAGTCACTTTAAAAACCGCAAAGGGAATGGCTTTTTGCGTTTCAGCCATTTTTACGGTTTTTAATAACTTCGTTGTGGTTTTTTCAAATTCCTTCTCATTCTCATTTCCTTCAACGGAATAATCGAGAATGGCTTTTACACCGTATCCCTTAATCCGGTCAATAACTTCATTGCTTTCTTCAGCAGTTTCGCCTCCGCAAAATTGTTTAAATACCGTGATCTTTACTAGCCCTTGTAAAGGCAAGCCTATCTCAATGGCCGGAATCAAGGTTTTTTTTCCCAGACGAACCAACCAGGGATACCCCAGCATTTTAAACATGTAATATGCTTTTTTTAACTCAGAACTCGTCCGGTATTTAAAAGCAACTTCTGTGTTGTCGAAGTCAATCATACGGTGTACACAATCAAGCGGTTTTAAAGGGCAAATGTACAAGGGAAATTTTGGAGGTCTTTACCTTCCACAACAATTTTTTTTCTTCCCTTTTGTCCTTGTTTAATGATTTTCAGACTTCGGTAAACCGTTGCCTTTTGCCTATCTTTGCCAACTTATTAAATTAACATTGCATGCAAGTTTACCAACCCGCTGATATTGAAAAAAAATGGTATGAATACTGGACAAAACATCGGTTTTTCAGTTCAGTACCCGATGATCGTGAGCCTTATACAATCGTAATTCCTCCGCCAAATGTAACCGGAATTTTGCACATGGGGCACATGCTTAATAACACCATTCAGGATGTTCTTGTTCGCCGTGCGCGTTTGTTGGGAAAAAATGCATGCTGGGTTCCCGGTACGGATCACGCATCAATTGCAACCGAAGCTAAGGTGGTTGCCCGGCTAAAAGAAACCGGAAAGACCAAAACTGATCTTGGTAGAGATGCTTTTTTAGAGGAAGCTTGGAAGTGGACAGACGAATATGGAGGGTTGATTTTACAGCAACTAAAAAAACTTGGTGCTTCGTGCGATTGGGAACGCACGGCTTTTACGCTTGATGAAACCCGCTATGCTTCGGTAATTAAAGCCTTTGGTGACCTATACCAAAAAGGTTTGATTTATCGTGGATACCGCATGGTCAATTGGGATCCGGAAGCAAAAACAACCATTTCGGATGAGGAGGTAATTCACAAGGAGGTAAATGGAAAACTTTACCATGTTCGCTACCAAATTGAAGGATCGGATGAATCTTTAACCATCGCGACCACTAGACCTGAAACGATTATGGGAGATACGGGTATTTGTATCAACCCACTTGACGAAAGATATAGACACCTACACGGAAAGCGCGCCATTGTGCCCATCGTAAATCGATCGGTGCCAATCATTCTGGATGATTATGTGGACGCAGAATTTGGAACCGGTTGTTTGAAGGTTACCCCGGCAAATGATATTAATGACTACAATCTTGGACAGAAGCACAATTTGGAAATAATAGATGTGCTAAATGAAGACGGAACTTTAAGTGTTCACGGCGCACAATTTGTCGGCATGGAACGATTTGCCGCGCGAAAAGCCGTAGCCAAGGAATTGGAAAGTATGGGAATTCTCGTCAAAGTTGAGGATTATCAAACGAGCGTGGGAACTTCAGAGCGTACTGGTGCAGTGATCGAACCGCGTCTTAGCAGACAATGGTTTTTACGAATGAATGAACTTGCGCAACCGGCTCTTGACGCGGTCAATAACGGAGATGTTCAACTCGTGCCCGATAAGTTTTTGAACACATACCGACATTGGATGGAAAACATTCGGGATTGGTGTATCAGCAGACAGCTTTGGTGGGGGCATCGGATTCCGGCCTATTACTATGGCGCGGGTGACGAGGATTTTGTCGTAGCCAATAATGCGGAAGAAGCACTTAAATTGGCAAGGAAAAAATCCGGAAATAACAATTTGAATTTGACTGATATCCAACAGGATGAAGATGTTTTAGATACCTGGTTTTCTTCTTGGCTTTGGCCGCTGAGCGTTTTTGATGGTGTTGTATCTCCTGAAAACGAGGAGATAAAGTATTATTACCCGACAAATGATTTGGTGAGTGGCCCGGATATTTTGTTTTTCTGGATCGCCCGAATGATTATGGCAGGTTATGAATACCGAAATGAAAAACCTTTTTCTCATGTTTATCTCACTGGAATAGTGCGAGATGAAAAAGGACGAAAAATGTCTAAACAGCTTGGGAATAGTCCGGATGCTCTAAAGCTTATTGAAACTTACGGAGCTGATGGTGTTCGGGTTGGAATATTGCTTTCTGCTCCGGCGGGAAATGACTTGCTTTTTAATGAAGATTTGTGTTTGCAGGGCAGGAATTTTGCCAATAAGATTTGGAATGCCTTTCGCCTCGTTTCCCAATGGTCTGGTGATGATACTGTAGAAAGATTGCAAACCGATGATCTCGCCATAGCCTGGTTTGCCCAGCGGAAAAGTGATGCATTAAAGGAAATAGACGATGCATTGAGTAAATACCGATTGTCCGACGCATTAATGACCATTTATAAATTGGTGTGGGACGACTTTTGCAGTTGGTATTTGGAAATGATAAAGCCTAAATCCGGCAAACAATTGCATCCTTCAGTTTATGATCAGACGAAATTATATTTTGAGGAATTATTGGTGATCATTCATCCTTACATGCCATTTATTTCTGAGGAATTATGGCAGTCTTTGAAAGATCGCAAAGAGGGAGAGACCATTATGTACGCCAAATGGCCTATGTCTATCGAGACAAATCCATCTATTATAAAACGCTTTGAAGAAGCCAGAGAGGTTATTACACAGGTTCGTCAAATTCGTTTGGAAAAACAACTCGGCTTTAAAGAGCCATTGCCATTACACGTGAAATCAGACGATGACTTTTCACATGATTTTGCTCCGGTAATTGCTAAAATGGCAAATATTTCAACATTTGAATCCGTGAATGAAGGGCCTGAAGGGGCTGTAAGTTTTCTGGCAGCCGGATCGACTTTTTATCTCGATTTGGGAGACAAGATAGATATCACGGCTGAAATTGAAAAAATTAAAACAGAATTAAAATATTTGCAAGGTTTTTTGAAAAGTGTGACCAAAAAGTTGTCAAATGAGCGATTTGTCGCCAATGCGCCGGAAGCTGTTGTGGCCAATGAGCAAAAGAAAATGGCGGATGCTGAAGCCAAAATTGCCCAATTGGAATCAAGGTTAGAAGGGTTGTCATAGGTTATCCTTTTGCGAGAGCAGCAGAAAAAACACTAATCCGGATATCGTTTCGTACTTCCAAAAGTTTAGACGCACAAGCTTCCAGGGTTGCCCCTGTGGTGATAACATCATCCACTAGCAAGATGTGTGCACAAGGTGGAAGGTATTCGGTGTTTTCCACATAAAATGTATCCGATACATTTACCCAACGATCCCAGCGACTGAGCTTGGTTTGTGAAGGGGTATGTGTTCCGCGTTTGACCACGTTGTATAAAACAGGAGCGTCACAAACCCGGCTCACCCCATAAGCTAATTCTTCTGCCTGATTATAACCGCGAATGCGCCTCTTTTTTGGATGAAGTGGTACGGGAATGATGTAGTCGGGAATTTCCGGCCAGGGCTTTGTGAGAATTTGTAAGCCCATAAATAAACCCAGATATCTTCCAATGCCCGGCTGACGCATGTATTTTAGATAATGAAGTAAGCGTTGAACCGCACTTTGTTTTTTAAAATAACAAAATGCATCACCGTAAACCAATGGAACCCGACCAAAAAAGACATGGGTAACCGGGTTGTCTTCCAGTTTTTCAAATCGTGTAAGTGGGAGGTCTTCCTCGCAATAGATACAAAGAAACTCCTCAGAAGCTGTGAGGGTTCTGGCGCAGTTTACGCATACGTCCGGATAAATAAAATGCAGTAGTGCATCAAAGAAATCTGCTGGTAAATTACTTTTCATGATGTAAGATTTAATTGTAGGCGTAAAGCTACAAAATAAAATCTTACCAAAAGGTGTTACATGTCAAACATTTCCTCTCCATCGGATCCGCCGCCATTTCGCCCTTTTCGCTCATCGCGGGTGCGCTTATCGTCACGACCAAATTTATAAGTAAATGACAAGAAAGCGATTTGCGTTTCCCGATTAAACATCAAGGTGTTGACAAAAGCCGGGTCTTCTATTTCCAGACGAAATCTGCGGGTGTTGAATATGTCGCTTATGCGAAGACTAACACTGGCTTTTTTGTTCCAAAAATCATACTTTGCTCCAATGTCTGTTCCGAAAATACCCAAACGTCGGCCTTGTGGTGTTGGTCCGGGTCCCCAATAAAAAACGCTTAATTGAAAGCTCCATTTGTCTGTTGGGGAATAGTTTGCGTTTCCCCGAGTCGTCCAGCTTCTGCCTTCGTTATTCAAATCGGCTTGAATGTTTTCCCCAAATAGCCTTCGATAAAAATAGTTAAAACTTCCCTGCGCATTGAGTTTTCTCCCCAAGGATAAAATGTAAACCCCTTCAAAGCCCATGGATTGTGCGGATACTAGGTTTTCAAAACTTGTTAGGGTAATGCCTTCGCGCCCATCAGCAACCGGATCTGAAGGGTCTAGTAATCTGCGAAAGCGTGTGATTTGATTATTTGTGGAGCGGAAATACAACGCCCCGGTGAAGGTGTGTTTTTCAATTATTCGTTCATATCCAATTTCGTATGAGTCGAAATATTCTGGAATTAGGGTAGGGTTGCCTCGACGAAAATTTAGCGGGTCGGTAACATCCGTAAATGGGTTTAGGGTTCTGGAGGAAGGTCTGTTGATTCGACGGGTATAACTGGCTTGCCATTTTTTCCCTTTTGCCACTTCGTACGAAATAAAAGCAGAAGGGAATAGGTTGAAATAATTGTAGGGGTAAATAGAATCCGTAGTGCGCTGTTCAGATTGGGTAATGGCCATCTCAGCTCTCATACCACCCTGAAACCGAAGTTTTCCCCAGGCATTCTGGTAATTTCCATAAGCAGCATGAACAGTTTCGGTAAATCGAAAGGCATTGGAAACCCTTTCATCTCTCATAAACTCTCCGTCTTCACCGGGAATTTGACGTTCTAAATCTGTGTCGATGGTTCGCATGACAGTTTTCGCACCAATTTCAAATAGACTTTTTTCAGAAAGTGGATGAACGTAGTCAGTTTGTATGGTTAAAAATGTGTTTTCGTTTTCGTTTATGAAATTCTCACGAAAAACGGAATCTCGCTCAAAACCCGGACGATATATCGCGGGTTGTCGTTGTCTGACAAATTGATCGTCGGTTTCTGTATTTCGGCTAAAAGAAAAATCTGAAGTCCATTCCCGCCCTTGTTGTTTGAAGTTCATTCGGTGGGTAGCGCCAAATTCCATGGTATTGCGCGGCCTGTAATTAGCAGATCGCCGGGAAAACTCGTTGAACAATTGATCGCGGCCATCGAGAAAGGTAAAGTCATCTGTTTCGTAACTGTGCCTATTGGTGTGCCCTGCGCCCATCGTGATGCCGAGTGTATTTCGTTTGTTCATTTCGTAATCCACTGAAAGACGCGCAACATGGTTTCGATTGATATTGTTGGTCCAACTACTTTGGTTGTTGGTAAAAGTCGAATCAGATAGAAAGTTAGTCCTAGATGATTCCCTTTCTCTATAAATTTCCCGGTAATTAAAGGAGTAGCTGAATCCTATATTAAATTTCCCTTGTTTATGGTTGAGTAACAGGTTTTGATTGGTTTTATTTCGAGTTCCTACGGCTGTGGTAAATGAGCCATTGGTGCCATTTCTGCGGTCTTTTTTAAGAATGATGTTGATGATTCCTCCGGTTCCGTCCGCATCGTATTTTGATGAGGGATTGGTAATTATTTCGATTCTATCAATTTCGCTGGCTGGCAATTGGTCAAGAAACGCATTTCGATCCCCACCAATTAATGCAGATGGTTTTCCGTTGATCCATATCGTAACATCACTACTACCTCTAAGAGAAATACCCCCATCCATATCTACTGAAACTGATGGAATGTTTTGTAAAGCTTCCTCTGCCGTACCACCTTCAGAAACGATGTTTTGACTGATGTCGAAAACCTTTTTGTCGAGATTTGAAGTCATAAATGCACGCTTACCTTCCACATCTACTGCGCCTAATTCGCTGGAGGAGGGGCGCATAAAAATTCGACCCACCGAATGCGCTTCTTTGTCTTTTGAAAGATTAATATCGATGTTTTGGTTTTCATAACCAACAAAGAAAACCCTTAGCTCTAAATTTTTAACTCGGTTTACCGTAAGAATAAACTCTCCATTTTCACCACTAATTGTACCGTCCAGAGCGGGCTTATCCGGATTAGATTTGTCAAAAATAGCAATTTGAGCGAAGGGCAAAGGCTCGTCGTTTTCGTCCATAATTATACCAGTGATTGTCACCGTTTGAGCAAAGCTCGAGACGAAGGGAAAGAGCAGCAATAAAAGAAATCTCAAAATGACAGGTGTGTTGGTTTTTCAAAGATGCAAAAGTCCGATAATTAGTTGAATTGAATTGGGAAGGAATGGTTAAGAATTATTGTTGGAAATCAGATTGTCTTTTGGTCAATCAGTTGTATCTTAGGTGTTAAAATGCTTTTCGAGGCTTTCCATAAATTATTTTCTTTTATAATATCAGCAACTTTTTGTTCTGATAAAGCAATAATTTCTGAAAGCAGGGATATTTCAACCTCCTTTTTGTGGGCGTTTATCGCGGTCTCGATAATTTTCTTCTTCATTCCTTTCTCCTCACTAAAAAGATACCCCAATTTAAATGTATCTTATAAATGAGCTTGGGAAACCACATAAGAATTGAGGTGTTTTTTTTGCTTCTCGTTCTTTCACCCTTATATTTTTGACCCTTACTTTTCTCGACAAAAAGGAAATGGTTTTTTGATTTACAATTTTCAGGAATCTCGGATTTTTGTTGTTGTACAACAATAAAAATCCGAGAAATGATTTTGCGTATAGCCGGACTGTCGGCGATCGCGATTATTGTTTTTCCCCAGCTGTAACAATTGCACAAAAATCTTCTGCATTTAGGGATGCTCCGCCAATTAATCCCCCATCAACTTCAGGTTGGGCGAGGAGTTCATCTGCATTTGAGGGCTTCATAGAACCACCATAAATAATACGGATTTCCTGGGCTGATTCGGAGCCGAAATACTCGGTGAGAATTGAACGAATATGTCCATGAACCTCATTAGCTTGTTCGGGACTAGCTGTTTCTCCAGTCCCAATGGCCCAAACAGGTTCGTAAGCAACAACAAGTTTTTTTGGATCCATTTCACGGGAAAGACCTTCGCGAACCTGCTCTTCTACAATATTAAGATAATTTCCTGATTTACGTTCAGATAAAACCTCACCAACACAAACAATGGGCTTCATTCCCAATTCTAAACAACGCAAAGCCTTTTCCTTTACAATGGTGTTGGTTTCGCCAAAGTGTTCTCGGCGCTCACTGTGTCCTATAATTACATATTCTACGCCAGTGTCTTTTAGCATTTGTGCGGAAACTTCTCCGGTGAATGCGCCTTTTTTATCTTGATGAATATTTTGCGCACCCAACATGATTTGGGTTCCGTTTAAAAGCGTGTTTACGATACTTAAATGGGTAAATGGTGGGCATACGGCGACTTCAACCGTGGCGGATGGGCGTATTGTTTTTTTAAGTGCGCTACAAAGTATTTGAGCTTCAGAAAAGTTGGTGTTCATTTTCCAGTTTCCGGCAATGAGTTTGGTTCGAGACATGGTTATTTATTCTTAACGTTATTGTTTTTCTTTTATTCGTGGATCTAGTTTTGCATGAATTATATCCACGGCAAAATTAATGAAGACAAAAAATGTGGCAATAATTAAAACGCACCCCATTACCACGGGCAGGTCTAAGGTGTCTAATGCTTCCACAATGAGTTTTCCTAAACCATTCCATCCGAATATGTATTCAACAAATACTGCGCCCGCTAACATGGAAGCCAACCAACCCGAAGCAGATGTAATGACTGGGTTTAAAGCATTGGGAAGGGCGTGTCGAAGTGCTTGTTGTCGCAATGTGAGTCCTTTGGCACGTGCAGTCCGCATATAGTCTTGTTGCCAAACCTCCAGCATACTCGATCGTGTCAGTTGGGTTATTACAGCCAATGGCCGAATCCCTAAAGTAAATGCCGGTAATATTAGGTTTTCCCAGGCAATCCGTTTGCTTTCCCCCCAATCATCCCATTCTACCAATGTGCCGTTCATCGGAAGTCCGGTATAAGACGACCACAAGAACCCAAATAAATAGGCAATGGCAATGGCGGATAAAAAAGATGGCACCGACATCCCCAGGGTGCTGACCAATGTAATGGTGTGATCCAATATGCTCCCCGGACGAATTGAGCTTATCACACCTAATGTAATTCCAAGAATTAAGGCCAGTGTCATGGCGGCTAAAGCCAAAATAATGGTGTTGGGTAAAACCCTTCCAATTATGCTATTTACCCGCTGTCCTTGTTGCTGGAAACTTTCGCGTAAATGGGGCCATTTAAGAAGAAAATGACCGCTACTTGCTTTATAAAAAACGACTAAAACCGGACGATTCTGATGCGCGGAAACGTGCTCAGGATCACTACTATGCCAGCCAATTGGTGAGAGGTCGTTGAGGAACCATAGATACTGTTGGTAAATCGGAAGATTGAAGCCGTGTTTTTTTCTAACGGCTTCTAGTGTTTCACTGTCTTCGCGCTGGTCAAGCATCATCCGGGCCGGATCGCCGGGAAGTACGGTAAAAAGGAAAAACACGAGTGAGACTACCCCCAAAAGAACCGAAAAGGTGTAGGTGGTATTTTTTAGGTTTTTTCGCATTTGAAATTCCTCAGCGGTTGAAAAACTTTTCAGATTCCGGAAGGTCACGGGGATTCCACTTGGCAACGACAGTGCCTTTTTGTAAAATAACTACCCCGGGGTTTGCTCTTACTATTGTTTTTAATGTGGTTTGGTCTGCCAATGCAAATGGAAAAGCCAATTGGTGTTCGTGCCGCAGATCTTCAACCCATTCGCCATCGGAGGCGGTGAGCATGAGCACGGGAATATTTCGTTCCTCTGCACCGATGATAAATGAATTGATTCGGGGAAAATGTTTGGCATTAACTTTTCGTAAATCATAAGAAATAATCAGAACGATTTCATCTTCTTCCAAAACGGCGTCAGTCACATCATCACCATCTAATTCCAAAACAAAATCGTGAATAGGAGGCTCATAACCCTTGCTAATTTGCTTGGTAAATGTCCGGTCACTGTCTATTTCCCAGGCTTCGTCTTTCCACCATTTATCTTTGACATACGCATCCGAATCCACTTTTTTCTCCGCTCCGGTTTCTTTATTTACCATGGTGTAATATGTCAAGTGCTTGGGCGGTTCCAGTCCAAGCTCTTCAGCGGGTTTCATTCCATCTGCAATGTTTTTCCCCACTGCATAAGCTCTAAAATCGATAAAGGGGAGGTGGCGAAGCACGTAATAACCCATCCAGACGTTGAGTAATAAAACTACCGACATGGCAATGACACCTGATTTGGGAGATAAAATGGGACGTATTTGCCTTTCAAATTTCCAAATCCACAAAATGAAAACCAACAAAATAATATCTTTGGTAAAAGACTGCCAGGGGGTAAGTGGGATTGCATCTCCAAAACAACCACAATCGGTCACTTTATTAAAATAGGCGGAGTAAAAGGTTAGGAAGGTGAAAAAGACGATCAAGGCCATGAGGAGCCGAATGGTAAGTTTGCTTTTCCAGCCCAATAAAAGCGCAACGCCGAGTAAAACTTCTGCTATAACGATGACCAGGGCTAAGCCCAATGTAATTGGGATGAGAAAAGTGAGGTTTAGTACGTCTGGCGCAAAGTAATCTTCAAGTTTGAAAGCCATGCCCATTGGGTCGTTGAGCTTTATGAGGCCGGAAAAGATAAAAAGGCCACCGACAATGATTCGTAAAATTTGGGTAATAAGTCGATTCATGGGATCGTGATTTTATGGAAAATACAATAATTTGATTCAATTGTTGAGTCCACTCCAAAAAGGAAGATTTTGGCAGAAAGAGACTTTTTGGAGCAGACTCATTGTTGTCGCGTACCGTTGGGTAATTCAATAGCAAATGTACACAACAAAACGCCTGAAAGGGCAATTGGGTTTATCACATTTTTCACCATCTTTGCCAAAAGTTTCTTTTGAGATGCAAAAAAATACCCCAACACATACCATCAGGCTGAATAACCGATTGTTGGATCTTTCAACGCCACGAGTAATGGGCATCATCAATGTTACCCCGGATTCTTTTTATTCAGGTAGCAGGAAAACATCACAACGCGAGATTTTTGATAAAGCGGAACAGATGATTTCTGAAGGGGTGGATATTTTGGATATTGGTGGACAATCTACTCGCCCCGGGGCGCAATTACTCAGTGAGGTAGAAGAATGGGATAGGCTTCGCGATGTTTTACCTGATCTGCGAAAATCATTTCCCGATGTGGGTATTTCTCTCGATACTTTTTATGCCGGGGTAGCTAAACGAGGTGCAGATGAAGGTGTAGATATCATCAATGACGTGAGTGGGGGTAACCTCGATGCAGAAATGTTTGATGTTGTGGGGCAACTAAGACTTCCTTATATTCTGATGCATTCGCGGGGTAATGCCCAAACCATGACCGACCAGACAGAATACGATAATGTAGTTGAGGATGTAATTTCTGATCTGCACCAAAAAGTATATAAGTTGCGTCATATAGGTGTGGCAGATATTATTTTAGATCCGGGGTTTGGATTTGCAAAAACGACTGCTCAAAGTTTTGAGATAATGGCAAACCTCAATGCATTTCATATTTTTGGATTGCCTATTTTAGTCGGGATTTCCAGAAAATCGATGGTCTATAAAACCCTTGGCGTTGAACCGGAAGAAAGTTTACACGGAACAACTGCATTACATTTTTGGTGCATTTCGCGTGGCGTGTGTATCTTGCGCGTACACGATGTGCGTCCTGCCAAAGACGCGATAAAAATGTATATGGCTTTACAAACATGATGGAATATTTGCGCATTATCGATTTGGGACTGGTGGTTCTGGTGATAGGACTGGTCTTTTTTTATGTTCGGCGAACCGTGCTGGTGAATTTGTTTTTACTCATCATTGCACTGTTTTTTGCTGCTCAGTTGTTTGATTATTGGAATTTAAAGTTGTTTTCCGGACTTGTTGGATGGAGTTTGCAGCTTTCTATTATTGCTTTACTAATTGTTTTTCAGCCCGAAATGCGAAAAATATTTTTGCAATTTGCCTCCATAGACCTCGGATTAAAAACCATTATTAAAGGTAAATTTTGGGCTAATGAACGTAAAAAACCATTGGTTTTCAATTGGGAATCTGTTATTACAGCAATTCAAAATATGCAGGAACAGAGGATTGGTGCCATATTTGTTTTTGCTAGAAAAAATGCTTTATCATACTATGCTGAAAGTGGGGTGTTGATGGATGCGGAAATCAATGCGCGTTTGTTGGAGGCCATTTTTTTACCTCAAAGTCCGTTGCACGACGGGGCAGTCATCATCAAAAACAATAGGATACTGGCTGCAAGTGCTATTTTGCCGGTGAGTGAGGGTCAGGCTATTTCCGGTCGTAAGGGACTAAGACACCGTGCGGCAATTGGTTTGGTAGAGCGAACCGATGCTGTTGCTGTTGTGGTAAGTGAAGAAACCGGTCAAATTTTCATGGCCCACGATGACTACATTGAAGAGGATATTTCCATCGAACACTTGCGCAAGCGATTCCAAAGGCTTTTTTCAGAAGAACAGTAATCGGTGTTTTGCCACCAAAACACGGTTTGAATTGAAAAACACGCAACCATAAAACCTAAACCCTCTAAACCCCCTAAACTATCTAAACCCCCTAACCCCCTACAAACTCAAACCATCACCACCATTTTTTAATATCGAATCCCTTGCGTTAAAATAATATTTTAAAACTTCAAGGGTTTCTTGATCGTATAAAAAGGTCCAATCCAATATTTTTTTTGTAGAAATGAAATCCTCTAGGGAATGGAAAAAAAGGATGCTTTTGATCATGGGGTATTGCGTGTGAATTTTTTGCAATGCGTCGGCGTACCAACCGGCCCGATGACCTCCATACGAGAGAGAACCAAATTCAGAAATCATAATGGGTTTGTTGTACAATGACAATGCTTCATAGCTTGTCTGAATGATTTCTTCAAATGTCCACCACTGACTCCATCCTACCACTTTTCCGTAATTTAAACCTGTAAGTCCTATCCAATCCACACAATCGTGGCCTGGGTAAAACATAAATTCATTGTCGTACGCCGGATGAGGTGACCAAACCCACAAAACATGGCTTAAATTGGCGGCTTGGAATTTTTGATGCACATGCCTCCAGGCCGCTATATAGGTTTCAGGTGTATTGTTGTGCGGCCCCCAGGGATACCGATAAGGGTCATTCATTTCGTGACCAAAACGCAGGAAAAATGGCGAATCAAAATTTTTAACTCGCTCAATCCATTTGTCAATATAATCGTCGAACACACCTTGGGCAATAAGTGCCAAGCCGTTCATATTTACATTGTCTTTCCCCTTGAGTTGCGGGTATTTATTATTATCAAATACGTCCAACCAGGGTTCCCAGGTAATCATCGGTATGGAACCCAAATCGCGGATGGCGTTCACTTCCAGTAGCGGGAATTGATGCTTTTTTTTACTGCCCCAAGCTGTGTAAACCTGGATGATGGGGAGTCTTGTGTTTAACGAATCTTCTAATGCCAGTATTCTCCGCACACCATCCTTGTATTTATCATCATAAATGCCAAATAAAATGGTATCGGGGTTTTTTAATAATAATGAACTGTTCCGGTAGGGTTCAAGCCATTCCAGCTCACCATATCGTTGATTGTTTTTGGTTATCCAGTGTTTTTCTAAACTTGTCCAAAAAGTGCCAACTTTTACCAAAGCATCGTTGATGGTGGTTACTGACCGATTGCTAAAATAACTGGTCATTACAAATATGATTAATGCCAATAAAAGTGCGGCCAATACAACTACGATTCTAATAATCTTTGTCTTCATCCGGGTTTAGTTTGTTAATTTCTTCAATGTCAATATCTTTCCAGGGTTCGGCTGCGTCAAGGTTGCGACTTTGCCATGCGGCATATATTCCGCCTAAGGTCATTACAAAGGCGATCGCGGCAAAAAATATCATCCCCCAGGTTTCCCATCGGGTAAAGGCAATTTCACCTTCAGGGGTAAAATGCATTCTTTTGATTATAACCCAAATAACTGTTAGTATAAAAAATAATGCAATGTAAACATGGGGACGAATAAAAGGGGTGAAGCCTTTCACGGCTTGTTTTGCGGTGGGAATATAAGGAATTTTACCGTTGATAAGTGAAAGTAGGAAACCTTGCAGAAATACGGGCCAACAAACGAATTTTAAAATGGTTCCTTTTAGGTGTAGCCCAAATTCTGTTTTAGGATGGGATAGAAATCGCTGACAATATAAATAAATCACTGTGGCCGCTAAAGCAAGCGGCACCCAGTGGGTCAAAAATTCGGTAAATTCAATATCGATGGGGATTACATCAAACCAAAGGGTGAAATAGGGTAAAATAAGGAATAGGAACATGGTAAGCCCCGAAATGTAATAGGTGCTAATACCAAAGTAGGTAAGTCTTTGAAGGGTGGATAAACCATTCCAGGTTTTTGGCAAATCTGAAAAGAGAATTTCGTGTACCCCACGCGACCATTTTAGTTGTTGCTTGCAAAACGAACCCAAATCCTCCGGCACCAAACCCCTGGTTACAATCACCGGGTGGTAAATACTTTTCCACCCCTTTCCGTGCAAGCGAATGGCGGTCATCATGTCCTCTGCCAATCCTATGGCGTGGCCACCGATGCTTTCGAGGGCTTCGCGTCTAAATGTGCAATTTGCCCCAATGGCAACGGAACTGCCCAAACCATATAAACCCATCAGTGTGGGGCCGTAAAATCCATAGGTTTGTTCGGCTGCTCCCTGGGCCACAAAGCTTCGGTATTGGTTGTAATAGCCTTGTGAAACCTGAACAAATCCCACATCAGGGTTGGTGAAAAATCCCAGCACTTCATCAAAGAAATTGGGAAAAGGAATGTGGTCCGGATCCATCACCAAAATGAAATCTTCTTTTGTCTTTTGTAAAGCAGCGTTGATTTTACCCGCTTTTGCTCCGGGAATTCCCACCAACTCTAACCAAACCGCGCCGTGTTTTTCAGCTAGTTCTTTAAAAGCTGGGTCTTGAGTGTCGTCCAAAAGGTAGGTGGTGTGTGGGTAGCGAATATTTTTACAAGCTTCAAGTGTTTTGTCAAACATGCTTAGTGGTTCGCCGGGAGAACTGGTGGTGAAAATGGCCACACTTAGATCCTTTGGGGCTTTTTTCTTTCGCGGTTTGTTAATGGCGATATAGGAAATCCACATAATAATCATTCGGAAAATACTCCACCAAAAAATAAGGGTGAGGATGAAAAATAGCCAAAACTGTCCGGGTTCTTGTTTAAACCACCACATTCCAAAGTTTACCACATTTATTAATCCGCCAAAAACCAAAATGACGAGAATAAAAGAACTCCAAGCACTTGGTTTTCGTGCCTCGTGAAATTTCCAGAATTCGGGATCAAAGTTGCTATTCAATTTCCAAGGGGTTTTTTTAATCCAATTTGGTGGGCGGTGAAAAAGAAAATTCTTCGATAGTCGTAGGTAAAGAATAGTTTTTCTTTATTTTTCGCACCAAATCCCAGCGTTAAATTAAATTCAATTGGGGTAAATGTTATGGGGGAAAAATATGTTGTTGATATGACCTCACCTTGGCCGTTGATATCTGCAAATAAACTTGGGTTGTCTGCAATAGCATACAATGAACGAGATATTTGTGTGCTGATTTGAATTTTTTCCAGTGAAATACTCATTTTCCCCAATCCTGCGTGTATCCATTGATTTCTCGGGGTGAAATAGGGCTCATAAATTCCCGGTAGCGCTTCGTCAAAGGGGGTGTTGACCGATAAATCCTCGATGGGCGAAAATGTGTTTGTTGTGGCAGTTGCAAAATTAATTGAGTAACCCAGCGAAAAGTTCACCACCTCATTTTGGTAAATGGAATGCATAAAATAAGCATAAGAAGTAGAAAGGACGCCTCCGTCTGGAAATTGCCAAAGCATTTGTCCTAATTTGGCATTTCGCTTTTCACCTACACCATAAGTAATGGAGAACCCATAGTCGTTGTAGAGAAATGGATTTGATAGACTGGCAGAAGTGAAAAGGTATGGCACCCTATTAAAGCTGAATTCAGCCTTGGTGGTTTTGGATATTGTTTGTTCAATAGATGATTGAAAGGTGATAAATCTTTTTTCACTGATGCTGAAAAATCCGGTTCCGAAGGTGAGTTTAGATTTGGTCTGTGATATTAAGATGTTGTTGTTGACGTGAGCGCGAATGCCGAGAAGCTGTCTGTTGGTTTCATGCTCAAGGTTTGTCGAAAATCCCCGTACCGACAATCCACCTTCGAGATGAAGATACCGATGGAAAAATTTTCCGCCTTGGACTCCCACCTGCAGATTCTGTACAATTTGATCATCGATATAATATTGCGTTTCTGCAACTCCTTTGGTGGAAATGATATTTTTTAAGAAAAGTTTCAATTCGCGAATTTCTTCTCTTGGGTGGGTAAACGAAAATTCGAGAAAATCAATGTGCTTTTTAGCTGATTTGGTTTTCCCTTCCCATAAATCCATCCAGGCTAAAAGGGCAACCGCTTCCGTGTTATCAGGTTGAAAGATTCTGTAGTTTTCCAAAACTTGCCTGCTACGCTTGTGTTTCCCGATGTTAAACAGAAATTTACCGTAATCCAATTTGATGTCATGGTTTTGCGGTTGCAATTCCATTGCAGATTGATAAAGACTATCGGCTTTTTTGTTTTGTCCTAATGCTGTTTTGACCTGAGCAAACAACCATTGTTCGTAAAAGCCTAATTCTGAATGATGAACGCTAAGGATGCTATCGGCAACCTCGTAGTTCTTTTTTGTGAAATTTGCTCTGGCTATGCCTTCCCAATCGCTATCCGATTGTGCATGTATAGCAAATTGCTGAAACAGAAAAGTTGACAAAAGCGCCACGAGCCTCATTATGAAATATTATAACCTCAAATATAGATAAAATTGATGGATATAATGAGTTTTCCTATCGTTTTTCATCAATAGTTTTTAATGAAGCTTAGTTAATAACTTTTTATGGGTTTTTTGTAAAAAGACATGTTCTCTATCTTTTCTGCATGATTCTCTTTTGAAAAGGAAAATCCCTTTTCTGCTGCCCAGACAATACAAATGGCAAATAATATGGATAAAATTCTAGAAATCTTCTGCTTCTGATTTCCAATTAGCTGTACCAATTGAAACAAAACATGAATGACAAAAAATATGTAAAAAATAAATCTCAAGCCGATGCGCCAAAATATTTTAGCAGAGTCCGCATCAGGATCTAGGTTGATGTAGTAAATGGGTATGGCCAATAATAGCAAAGGCAATAAACCCACAATTTGTCCGGTGTAAAAACTATTCCATTTCACGGTAGCTAAATTAAGTCAAACAATGTTTTGGTTCCTAAGGGCTGAGCAGATATAAATCCCTCTCCAGCTTCGGTATAAATCAAACGTCCCATATCCTTGGCACGATAGGTTATGCTTTCAAAAAAGTTTTTCGAGGATATTGCGGTTTGTGGTTCTTCACTGTTGGCTTGGTAAAACTGAGAAGCGTAGGCACGCACAGATTTGACCTTTATGTCCAAATATCCCGTTACATCCATGATGATTTCGGGCTGAATGTTCCAAAACTGAATGTAGTGAAAAATGGTTTTTGGTCGGTGGGCTTGTTGTATTTGCCCTTTAAACGCACTGGGAATTTTTTGCAACCCGGCTTTAAATCCTGCATCGCGGCATAATTCAGCGGCGTGACCGTGGTCAGGATGTCGGTCGGTGGGTGCGTTAATAAGGAGCATTTGCGGCTGAAAGTATCTGATCCACTTGATGACTTCTAATTGGGAAGCCTCGTCGTTTCGGATGCTTCCATCTTTTAAAAAGGCTTGAGCGCGATGTTTTACGCCTAAAATTTTGGCGGCTTCTTCTGCTTCTTGGTCGCGGAGGTCTGCGCTGCCGCGTGTGCCGAGCTCGCCACGGGTAAGATCAAGTATGGCAACAGACTTACCGGATGCACTAAATTTTGCCAAAGAGCCACCGCAGCCGAGTTCTACATCGTCCGGGTGTGCCCCTATAGCCAAAATATCTACTTTTTGCATGAATTTATTTTCCTTCTGCAAAGGAAACGATTTCTTCCGAAATAGGCGATACTTTAGATGAAAAATCTCTGACGAGGTTTCCGTTTTCGTCAATTAAAAATTTGTGGAAATTCCAGGCGACCTTGTAATCGTCCTTTCCATTGAGATTTTTCTGGGTCAACCACTGGTAAATGGGATGTATTTCTTTGCCCTTGACGTCAATTTTGCTCATCATGGGGAAGGTGACCCCGTAATTTTTTTGACAAAAAGCTTTGATGTCTTCTTCGGTGCCCGGTTCTTGTCCCATAAAATTATTGGATGGAAAGCCGATGATGGTAAAGTTATCTCCGCCCAGTTTTTCGTAAAGTTCTTGAAGTTGCTCATACTGAGAAGTGAATCCGCATTTTGAGGCAACATTGACAATTAGAATGCGCTTTCCTTTAAGGTTGGACATGGGGAAATCATTTCCATCAATGTCTTTGGCGGAAAAGTCGTAGAAGGTTTTGGTAGCGTTGCTCATTTCGGCAAAGGTTTTTTCGGGTTGAACGGTTTCATTACAGGACAAAAGCGATGTAACTGCGAGGGTAAAAAAGATTTTCTTTATCATGGTTTGATGATTTTTCTATTGGTTAAACACGGTTGTTGTCCACAAAGTTCTCGAAGGCTTGGGAACAAATAAAATATTCCTCAATATATAATTTTGTAAAATTAGGATTTAATCTAACATCTCCAAAATTTTTATAGGGAGATTTTGGTTGTAATAGGATTTGTTCAAATCTTTATTGGGATTGCTGAAGGTAATTTATTTGTTCCTTGTAAGCATTTGATATTTCAGTTTTTAATTCACTGTACTTCTTATTTCCGGTCAACTTTTTTAATGAGTTAATTGTGATGGAAGTTTGACTTCTTTTATAATTGTCAAGACGAAATGTGGGTAAAACGTAAAAATCCCACTGTTCCATTTTTAGTGGGTCAATAGAGCTTTGATCTTTGTGTTTTAAGTGGCAAAATACATAAAGATCTGCATGCCTTTTGGGTTCACTGCATTGGATGTTTGATTCTGCATCCCAGTACCTTGCTTGTTTAATTGAAAAGGAAATGTTAGATAAACGTTTTTGATTCCAACTTTGAATAAAAGCAGCAGATTTAACTTCTATTTTGATTCCTTCATTTGTGACCAAGTCAAAAGCGCCCCAATCGTCTCTCAAATTTTTTGGATTAATTCCAATAGCTGTTCCAACAATAAATTCAGCAAATTTTCCACGAGTTGTGTTACTCAAAATATCGGATCCGCTCCACTGCCAAAAATCCAATAGACAATACTTAGTTTTTAGACCATTATCAGTTAATAATTCGTCACCAGTTTTTGGATTTGCGTTTATTTTTTTTAAATTAATCATGTATCACCCTTTATAGTTTCCCACCATTCAATTCCTGAGTCTGCTCTAAAAAGTCCCTTTATGCCAAAATCTTCCTTGTCGGTAGATTTTTGAATCCTCACTTGCTCCGGTTCAATAATCCCCTCCGCGTCGATTTTGATTGAAATCATCCTTTTTAGAGTGGACTCATTCCTTATGGTTCAAATTGCGCATTGACCATTTCTAAAATTCTCCGACTAACAGCAACTTCATAGACTTTCTTTTTGTAGTGGGTTACCGGTTGAATGCCGCGAATAGAGTTGGTTAAAAATACCTCGTCGGCTTTGAGTAAAGCAAAGGGATTGAAATCTTCCTCTACAACTTCATACCCCAAATACGGCGCGAGCTTTTCCGATATTTTTTTTCGCATTATACCTTTTATGCAACCAGAGGACAATGGAGGTGTTTTAATCGTTTTGCCTTGAACCATAAAAATATTTGATGAAATTGCTTCCACTACGTTTTTGTCATTATTGATCAAAAGACATTCATCTAGTTGGTTTTCCATACGGAAAATTGAGGCTAAAATATATAGCTGTGCATTACAACTTTTCACATTGCTTAGCAATCCTTTGGGTTTGGGGTAGTCTTTAAATATATCTATTCGGAAATCGCCGTCCTCGAAGGTGTAGGTGTTGTGGGTCAACCTTTCCGCAGTGGCTAAAAGGTTTACTTCGTTGGTATTTGGACTGTATTTGCCACCGGCTTTCCGCCAGGCTTGAAATCGCAACCGAACGGCGCCTTTTTCCCAGTGATTTGACCGCACCAACTCCGTGAGAACCTCACTGAAATATTCCGGTGTTAGGTTTTCGGGAATGTGCATTCGCATAATTCGCATATTGGCCATCAAACGGAAATAATGATCTTCCGGCCAGTGAATTTGACCCCGATCGAATCGAATGGTTTCAAAGACGCCATCTCCGTAATTTAAACCGCGATCGTCAGTTGATATTTCTATTTGTTGTTTTTCAAAAAATTCTCCGTTGAGAAAAATGGTCTGCATGTTTAACTATAATTATATGCCCAAAAATAATCAGACGTTTTACGTGATTTGAAAAATTATCCCGGAAAATCAGTTTAATCGTAATAAGCGTATTTGCTTCGAATTTCAGCGTATTGGCTCAGTCCTTCCAGCCATTCCTGCGCAATAATATCCTCTTTTTTTCCCGCAATAATATCCTTTCGCAACTGATCGGTTCCCGCCAATAAATCGAAAAAATTGGTAAAAAAAGATTTTTTGTCACCGGGGAATGTTTCGTAGGCAGCAATCAGCCAAGCGAGATATAACCGTGGCTCATTGTTGATATATCCTTCGGCGAAATTGGTCAGGTTGAATCCTTTGCATCGCTGGTTGATAAACTTTGGTTTTGGTGCAGCTTCTACGGATTTTGGTGTGAAATGATAATCACCACTGGTAAACCACGGGGCTCCAATGACCTGGAAGGGTTTGTCGGTTCCTCTTCCCACACTAACTGGTGTGCCTTCAAAAAAGCAAAGTGAAGGGTAGAGGAGGATGGCGTTATGGTTGGGAAGGTTTGGCGAGGGTGGAATTGGCAGCTCGTACCGCTCTTGAATGTTGTAGTTCCGACAGTAAACAACGTGTAAACTACAAGGGTGAGAAATCCATTTTTCACCATTTACCATTTTCGCATATTCACCAATGGTAAGTCCATAAACCACAGGAACAGGGTGTAGCCCAACAAAAGATCGAAACCGTGTGGTGTCGAGTACCGGACCGTCGATATAATGGCGGTGCGGATTTGGCCGGTCAAGAACTATGACAGGGATATTTTCCTCACCCGCCCTTTCCATGACATAGGACAGGGTACTGATGTATGTGTAAAATCTGACACCAACATCCTGAATGTCGAAAAGAATAACATCGAGGCCGGCAACGTCTTCGGCATTGGGTTTTTTCTTTTTACCATAAAGTGATATGATTTCCAAATTCCCCAATTTATCATCCCCAATTTGCTCACCTGCACCTGCCTTTCCCAGATACCCGTGTTCCGGAGCAAAGATTTTCACCACCTCTACACCCCTGTGCAATAAGTAATCCACCATGTGCATACTGTCGCGATAAGTAGAGCTGTGGTTTATTACCAGCCCAACTTTTTTGCCCAAAAGCAGCGGCAAGTACCCGCCGGGATGGTCTGCTGCAGGGATGTGGTTTTGCCCGTTTACCGCCTGTAAAACTACCATACATACAATCAGCAAAAAAAACCTGCGATTCCAAGTCTTTGATAAGAAAATCCCATAGACAAGGCTTTCAACCCCGAAAGCTTTCGGGGTGAAGGTCAGGCGCTTATTGGAATAAGTAACTGATTCAAAAACTTTGAGTAACGCCGTATATGGGGTTTTCTTGCAAAGACTAAATAGGTATAAAAAAATTCGATTCATATGGGTGAATTTTATCCCCACAAAAGTATGGGTAAATTATCGCTTTATCCTTAGGTTTGCACAACTAAATTAACTGCTTTGTCATTCTCTTGGTTCATTACTCGCCGCTTGGTTTCCAGTGCGCAAAAACAATATGCTTTTAGTAAGCCAATCATCCGGTTATCGGTGGTAGCTATTGCTTTTTCAGTGGTGGTTATTATCATCTCGCTGGCGACCGGTATGGGACTACAGCACCAAATAAAGTCTAAAATAACCTCTTTCTCCGGACAAGTGCAACTCCGTTCTTACGAAAGTAGCCTTGGTATGGAGAGTTCTCCCATCTTACCAAATCTCGATTGGGTAAGTCGCCTGAAGGCCATGCCGGAAATTGAAGTTTTACAACCGGTGGCAAACCGAACAGGCATACTCAAATCTAGTGCCTTTTTTGAAGGCGCAGTTTTTAAAGGTGTAAACGAAGACTACAATCAAGGATTTATTCAAAAATCTATGTTGTGGGGGCGAATTCCGAATTATGGCAGTACGTTTCCAAACGACAGTATTGTTATCTCCAAATACCTTTACAATTTGTTGGCCATTGAGGAAGGTGAGCGCATTGCGATGTATTTTTTTCGCCAATCTCCGCAGCCGCCCCTTTTGCGGTATTTTCATGTAAGTGGTGTTTTTGAAACCGGCTTGGAACAAATCGATGAACAGTTGATCATTGGTGATTTACGTCATTTGATTCGAATAAATGGTTGGGATAGTTTGGCCGTTGGGGGTTTTGAAATATTCCTCCGGGATGGCGAGGATATGATGGAAATGACCCAAAACATTCGCGAAGTTGTACCCTTTGATGTGGAAGCTATTTCTGCACGTGAACAATACGAGCAGATTTTTCAATGGGTAGATTTATTTGATGTCAATATCATCATCATTTTTATTGTTATGATGGTGGTTTCTGCGATTAATATTTCATCTGCCTTAATGATTATGCTACTGGAGCGTACCCCTATGGTGGGATTGCTAAAAGCTTTGGGTGCTTCTAATGTTCAAATTCGACAAATATTTCTCAACAAAAGTTTAATGCTTTTGCTAAAAGGACTCCTTTGGGGCAATGGAATAGGATTGCTATTATGTTGGCTGCAAAGTCAGTTTACCATTATTACCCTCGATCAATCAGTTTATTACGTAAGTCACGTCCCGATATATCTCAAGGCGTGGTGGGTTATTGGAGTCAATATAGCTACGGTAGGTTTTTGTCTGCTCTGTTTGCTTTTGCCTTCACTATATATTAGTTCTATACGACCGGCAAAAACCATAGACTTTAAGTAGGGTTTGCAATTAGGTTTTTTTTCGGGGTCGGAAGTCGGAAGTCGGAAGTCGGAAGTCGGGGGTTGGTTTTGGGAATTGGGTTGGGTGGGGTTTGGATTGTGGGCGTTATTTGGAGGGTTTAATCGTTTATGCGTTTAATCGTTTAATCGTTGTTTTTTGGGGAGCGTGGGTTGGGTTCGGTTTGGATGGTGGAGGTAATTTGAAGGGTTTAATCGTTTATGCGTTTAATCGTTGTTTTTCGGGAAAGGGGGTTGGGTGCGTTTTATATTGTGGATGTTATTTGAAGGGTTTAATCGTTTATGCGTTTAATCGTTGTTTTTCGGGAATTGGGGTTGGGTGCGGGTTGGATTGTGGACGTAATTTGCGGGTCGGAGGTCGGAGGTCGGGGGTTGGTCGGGATATATAGTGCAAGGTAGGTGTCTTTGCTCCTTACCCCCAGGTTAAAACCTGGGGCAATTAATTCGGTCGCTCCTACGGAGCTAGTAGGTGCGTGTGTGTTTGTGGCGTTGTTATAATCATCAACACCCCTACAGGGTTATTTCGAGCGTTTGGTTTGTCGTTTTGTTATAATCATCGACACCCCTACGGGGTTGATCCTGTATGTTGTGCTTACTATAAAAACGACGACCAAATGGTTTCGGTCTCTCGCAATCTCTACAAAAACCGAAACCCGTTCGTCGTCCACATTGTCCATTGTCAACTAAAAAAGCCCCGATTACCCGAATGTTTACAGAACAAAAAAGACCAAGAACCAAATGATTCCGGTATCACGAAACCTCTACGAATACCGAAGATAGTTGGTTATTTTAACCATTAACCATTAACCATTAACAATTAACCATTAACCATTAACAATGAACCCTCATAATATAGGTTGCCTTCGGTTAGTTACCTTTTACTTATTTTGTTAATAACCTCCAAGTTAATAAAATTTAGTTTCAACTACATTTGCATCATCAAGCCTAAGCGGAGATAGG
>JAFIEY010000260.1 GCA_020832345.1 Cryomorphaceae bacterium
GGGCACATCGCGTCGAGATTTCGTCCTTGGCCGGTCTTGTTCGTGCGGAACCGTGGAGTCACATTCCAGCTGAATCAGTACAATCCGAGGTCTATCCAATGCCGTGATCTGCAGCAGCATCATCCCACGATACCAAAGTCCAGCAGGAGCCTTGTCACCGAAAACAACACGCTAACCGCAAGCAACACGACCCAAGCAAGCGCGCCCAGCACGTTGAATGTACGAGCTACCACCTTCCACATCGGCCAGCACGAAGCAAGGAATCCCACGTTACGCTGGATAGTCCAGAGCCCCACTTTCAGATAAATGAAAAGACTTCCGAACAGCGTAGCGTGCGCAAGGAAGGGCATACGGCCACCGAATGCCAGTCCAGAGCCAAGCCCAAGCCAGCTCTGCACCCAGAGGAGACACATCTCGGCAACAATCCAACATGCGAACAAGTTCAGTGAAATCTCGAACACCACTCTCAGGATGAATCGACCTGCGTGCCGCTCCAAGCTGCCAATCGACAGCCTGAAGAGGAAAAGCGTCCAGGCCACGCCAGGAACGAAGACGTAGAGGTCACTCCGCCCGGCATAGTACTGAAGCAAGTGTTGTTGACCCAACATTCCTATCCACATCCAGAACAAACTAGCGTTGTCCAACTCAGGACCGGGTCTGCAAAACGCGAGTTCGAAATCACACGCCTTGCCCCAGAGCCACGAGGCCAAGACAGCTAGAATAGCACCGCCTGCAGCCAAGCCCCATAAGGTCCACGGGCCTGCGTACCGTGCGCGGGCACTCAGTCGCGCGCCCAAGCAGGCTCTGCGTTTCTCTGCACCTCGACTACGAGAACCGGAAGTGGACGAATCCGTCCAGTCGCCTACCCAAGCGAGTAGTCCTCCAAGACGCTCCCGATACCCGAGCGTTTTTCTTCTCGCGATGTCGGAGCATTTTTCGCCCGAAGTGGAGGTCCTCGTGCTCGGTTGGCGCGTTTGGGGCACGCGCTCCGGGTGATTGTCGGGTGGGAGATTACTCACGGCCGTTTCCCTGAAACACGGGAAGCGCATACTCCCATGGAACACGGAAGCTGAATCTGGAACCATACCAAGCTGCGCCATTGCGTTGATGGATATCCTCGATCACCGCATTCTGAAGTGCCATCCACGTATGATCCGCTCCTTCAAACACGCGATCACTCTGTCCGAGTATTCCCTGTCCGCCGTATGGGATACCCGTTGGACGATCGACACCCAGGGTTCGAAAGTACGCACCACCCTGCCCATCTGTTGTCACCTCAAACCTACGGTGTCCAGAGACAGGATGTCGTCCGCCGGGTCGCACTTGACTTTCGCCCAGTCTCCGTGAAAGGTGCGGCTCGCGCAAAGTCGAAAAGACCCAACCGAATTCGTCCCTCTCGTGGGTAATGACTGCGAACCGAAAGGCGTTGAAGACGTCGAACACGCTGACATTTGCAGCCCGAAACCGATAAACAGAGCCAACTTCCAGGTGCTCCAGATTCGGCCGGTAGCGAACGGCTTCATGAACGCGATCGAAGATTACCTCATCACGGACATAATCCGGAAAGGATCTCTCGATATGTTCCTGCAGTTGCTCAACTGTCATCCTCGTTCCATCGTCATTTAACGGCAATGCCGCTCGGATAGCGTGATTTCCGTATGAAGACATCATGTTGGCCCCTCTCTCCTTCCGCGGTTTCGCTTGTAGGAGCTCATCTTCACCTTCACGTGCCTGGGATAGGCCCGTTTCGCCGGGGGTGGCAGTTGTCCGTTGATGATGGCCCAGTCGAGCATGTCGAGCCCAGCACGAACGAGGTGAGGAGGGTGGTCGAGCATCCCCATCATGTTGAGGAAGGCCTGCATCCCGATGAGCGTGGTCTTGAAGCTCAGTCTGGCGGGAGTCAGCTTCTCTCGTACTGCGACGTCGAACATTCGCTTGCGAATGAGAACGTAGGCGGCGAGCAGGCCCCACACCTCTTGTTCGACGCCTTGCGGGGTCTTGCTGCGAAGGCATTCCAGTCGAAGCATCTGGGTGGTTTTGAGATCGCGATAGACCAGCTCAATGCTCCAACGCTCATGATAGATGTCGAGCAGTTCTTTGGCCGGGAAGGCCACAGGGTCGATCAGCGACGTGATGAGTGCCGATGGCGGATGACCGGCGAACTGATAGGCGATTCGACGCGCAAGGAAGGTCTCAGGAAGCTCGGGCTGCTGCTTGCGAGCAGCATCGGAGACCCGCACCTCGATCAGTTCGTCCCCGTTATCGAGGATTTCGAGGACACTGTAGGAGAGTTTCTTGCACTCTCGCGTCACGAAGTGACGCGATGTCCCGGTCGACAGGTAGTTGGCCAGCCGGCGAGTATCGAAGAAGAGGCGGTCGAAGAGGAGAACCGAGCTATCGGGCACACCATCCCAGAGACCTGCCGCCAGAGTGGACTCTCCCGTACCCTTTCCGCAGTACGGGCCGAAGTTCGCGTCCACAAGCAGTCGAGAACGCACGGCCAGCAGAGCAACCAGCCGAAGCTTGGGATACCCCGCGTCACCAGAACGACTGGCCGGCTTTCCAAAGTGCTCGAAGTTCGCATCGCTGTCCTGCACGGTCAGCGTCGTTCCATCGAAGGCGTAGAGCTTCAAGCCCCTCCACAGCTCCAGCTCCGCAGCTTCATGGCTCCAAAGCATCCCCATCGTCTCGAAAAGCGCACGAACCGGCGCCGCGCCCACCCGTTGACGCGCTTCCGTGATCGACGACGACGCAAGCCGACGGCCTCGATCTCCCTTCAGCCCCAGCATCCCCGCCAACTGAACCAGCGACACGCCTCGAAAGAGCGCCATCGCCAGACAGATGAACACCACCGACGCCGCATCCAGGTGCCGCTGACGCCTACCCGTCGTCAGCTCCGGATCAGACACCACCATGTCGATCAGGCTGCGAACCTCAGGCTCCTCCAACGCCTGGCGGCGCTTCTCGCCGTCCAACGTCTCCAGCGCCATCAACGCCAACCCCA
>JAFIEY010000256.1 GCA_020832345.1 Cryomorphaceae bacterium
TAGGTATTCAGAAGGAAAAATCTCATTTGTCAGCGTATAAATTTTATCAATTATGGTTGCAACCACGTTTATGGATCCGGGCGTGCCAAGTTGATAAGGTTCGTAAGAATATGGTATTTCGGTAGGACTATACACATAAGATATTACGGAAGTGGCCACACGCTGGGCGTTCATGAAGTAGTGTTTTGTGGCTTCGGAGTTATTTTGGATTATTATGTTGTAGAGATGGTTCATGATTTTGGCATGAGAGGGTAAAGGTATAGATTATTTTGCTTTTTTCAAAAGGAAATATTGCGTTGATTGGTAAAAGTTTTTTTTAATTGGGGGCATTTCAATTTATTGTGCGTTCTTTTTTTATCCGTTAAAAAAAGAACCAAAAAAACTCGGCGCTGAACATCTGTTTTGGCCCTTCTCAGCTTGAAAAGCTAAAAGGTTTTAAACTTGTGCGCATATAACATTTTGAAAATTAGTTTACTTCTTGGACTGCGCCCTTCGAACAGTAAAACCTTTTCACGCTTTCTCAAGCTGAGTGGGCACCCCAAAACAGATGTAAAGGCGCCTTTTTGGTAGTCCGAATTTTTTTGGGTTTCGGGTAAACTTCTGTGGTTAATCGTAAGATTTTGGATGGGGGGATGTTTGGGTTGGTTGGAGACGTTTTTGGGATTAGTGGAAAACTGAAAATCAGCTTTTTGGTTATGGTTATGCAAAAATTAATCTAATATTACTTTTTCAGTTCCACCTTTTTAACGACTAAAAAAGAACCAAAAAAACCAGTGCCGTATTGATGCTATTGTGACGGTTTAGTCGAAGTTATTTTTTCTCAGATCGAAAAAGAAAATCTGAGCATAGCCATAGCTACGTGAAGATTTTATTTTGAAGAGCTGGGGAAAAAGAACGAGACTAGGGGCGTCTAAAATAGCGTCAATACGGCACTTAGCGCTAAACATCTGTTTTGGCCCTTCTCAGCTTGAAAAGCTAAAAGGTTTTAAACTTGTGCGCATATAACATCTTGAAAATTAGTTTACTTCTTGGACTGCGCCCTTCGAACAGTAAAACCTTTTCACGCTTTCTCAAGCTGAGTGGGCACCCCAAAACAGATGTAAAGGCGCCTTTTAGTAAGTCCGAATGGTTATGGGTTTCGGGTGGGCTTTCGAGGTTTTTTGCGGGATTTTGGTTGGGGGATGGTTGAGTTGGTTGGAGACGATATAAGTATCCCAATATTGGGATGGTTTGTTTTGGTTTAGCGTGGGGTGGTGCAGGGTACTAAGTATTTCGATTATTTAACTTTATAAAAGTAGTAAGAAGAATCATCAAAATTCCCAATTGATCTGCAATTTGCAAATACCTTTCTATTACCTGAGATTCCAACCTCGTCACGATATGGAGCTTGATAAGGAATCCAATTTTCAAGAGAAATATACATTCCACGCCCTTCTATTAAACGCCAAGTACCAGAATATTTTTTGTTTTTAAAAGAATGAATAAAAGTATTATCGGGTAATATCTCTAGGGTTTCTACCTCTTCAAGCTTAATAGTTTTATACGTTCCAACTACACAACGTTCATGAATGTAATTGCAACCTGAAAGAACAACCCCAAAAATAAGAAAAATATATTTTACCATCTGCTAGGTGTTATAAATTGTTGTTTAGATTTAATTGAATTTGGCAACTTTTCAAAATCAATTGATATTCTTAGATGGAAAAATTGCGTAGTTGTTCCAAGTGTTGTGAGATTATCATCTTCTCTTTCAACAGGGCTTACCGCATGAATTAACAATGATTTTCTATTCATAGTGTTTTTAATAGTAATGTCAACATATTCGTCATTTGGTGAAATTGTAACCCATACTCCACCAACCAGTTTTTCAGATTGATTTGAAATAGCATGCTTAACAAAAGTTTGAACTAAATAGAAACCCTCAAACGGGTTAGAAGTTGGGCTAAATTTATACTCGAATTTATGTGTTTCAAGAAATATATTATCCTTATTAAAATTATAAAATTCTTGCATTGATTCACGCAATAATTTAGAATTATAGAAACCTCGTGTTATAGCATGATTTGGATAAAATTCTCGTGTTTTTTCCCCTCTACCAGTTGCAAACTCATACAACAATATTGAAATTGTCTTTTTAACACTTTCATTAAACGCAGCTTCCTTATCATCTTCGGACATATTGCGTAATTCATCAGGTGAAATATTCGCTCCATATTCTTTTTCCAAATAACTAACTAACAATAAACCAATTAAATTAATAAATAAATCTTTAAAATCTGCTTCCATTGATGTTGGAATAACTTCTTCTGGGTGAGCTCCTGTAAATAACGCATCAGGTTCGGCAATTGGGTTAATATCCATTGGGGGTGGAAAATTAGAAAAAGTATCATTTTTTTGCTGCCCAACCTCCTCTTCCTCAACCTGATTTTCCGCTTCCAACCCATCTACATCAATACTCGTGATCGGCTTATTCCCCGCATACTGGTAAGTCGTATAATAAGGATAATCATCCTTCAACGGATCCACGCTCACAAACCGGCACAACCAATCCGCGTAATACCGCGCCCCGTAATAATACAGCCCGCTCTCCCCATCCCGTTCCTTACCCACGTACTGGTAGCGTTTTAGGGAAACCTCACTGTCGTTGGTGTGTAGCTCGTAGGAGGTGCTGCCAAAGGGGTGGTACTCTTGGTAGGAGATGATTTCCGCAGCTTCGTTGAGTTCAAGGGCGGCGGAACCTAGGTGGTTGGAATACTGGTAGCGGGCAACGGTCACTTGGTTTGCGGG
>JAFIEY010000189.1 GCA_020832345.1 Cryomorphaceae bacterium
GCCGATTTATCGCGGGGTGAGGGGTTGGTTTCGGGATATAGTGCAAGGTAGTTGTCTTTGCTCCTTACCCCCAGGTTAAAACCTGGGGCAATTATTTCGGTCGCTCCTACGGAGCTAGTAGGTGCGTGTGTGTTTGTGGCGTTATTATAATTATCAACACCCCTACGGGGTTGATCCTGTATGTTGTGATTGATAAAAAAATGACGACCCAATGATTTCGGTCTCTCGAAATCTCCACGAATACCGAAGATCTCTCGGTCTCACAACATTAACCATTCACCATTCCAAATAACGCTCAGTCTTTCGAAACTTCCACGAATAACGAAAATCTCTCGGTTAAAAATTCGTAATTGAAAACCATTTTATTTCAAAAACGGAATCTTAACCACCACTGCCTTCAGCTGCTTATTTCGCACTTCAATAAAAATTTCGGTATCGGGCGCAGCATAAGCAATTTCCACATACCCCATCCCAATGGCCTTACCCAAAGAAGGCGATTGTGTTCCACTTGTCACTTCTCCAATAATCTGTCCTTCAGAATTTAAAATGGCGTAATGTTGCCGGGGAATGCCTCGATCTAACATCTCAAATCCCACCAGCTTTTTCGTTATACCCGCTTCTTTCTTTTTGCGAATTTCCTCTGCACCCACAAATTCCGTTGACAATTTTGTAATCCACCCCAATCCCGCTTCCAGGGGTGAGGTTTCATCGTTAATGTCGTTTCCGTAAAGACAAAAGCCCTTTTCCAAACGCAATGTATCTCTTGCGCCAAGTCCAGCAGCCAACAATCCCATAGGCGCTCCGACATCCATTATAGATTGCCAAATGGTCTCTGCATCCTCATTTGCAAAGTACAATTCAAAGCCTCCCGCCCCGGTATATCCGGTATTGGATATAATTACATTTTTCACGCCGGCCACCTGTCCGATGGCAAAACTATAATAGGGCAAATCGTCGAGATTGGCATCAGTCAGTTTGCGTAATATATCTTTGGCCAACGGCCCTTGAAGTGCAAGTAATGACATCTCGTCAGAACGATCTGTAAGCTTAACGTCGAAGGTATTGTGTTTCTGTATCCACGCAAAATCCTTTTCAATATTGGAGGCATTTACCACCAACATATACTCGTCCGCGGCCATTTTATATACCAACAAATCATCCACGATTCCACCCTTTTCGTTGGGCAAACAGGCGTATTGAACTTTACCTACCGTGAGTTTCGAGGGATCATTAGAAATGACATACTGAACCAAATCCAGAGCTTCGGGGCCCTTTACAAAAAATTCTCCCATGTGAGAAACATCAAAAAGTCCGGCTTTCTCGCGTACCGCAAGGTGTTCCAAAGTCAAACCGCTGTATTGCACGGGCATAGAATATCCGGCAAAAGGAACCATTTTAGCACCCAAAGATTCGTGGATATGGGTAAGCGCAGTATTTTTCATTTTTATTTAAATTATGAGTTTTCAGTCAGTGAACAATTATAAACAACGACAAATTTTCCAAATTTCTACGCAGGAAATTCTACGAGTGAAATTTAGTGGAATTAATGTATCCATTTCTAAAACAACAAATTGAACGTACAATCAAATCTTTAGATTAACGCACAAAAAGGCAGGGCAAACTTCGATAATATTATTGGGTTTACCAAGAGGTTTTTTTGACAAAGCATTTTCAAAATACCGATGCGAAAAGTCAAAATTATAGTGCTTATCCATGGATAAATTCCCTTTTTCCAAAATCCCTAATAACCTCTCCTTCAAAATGCAACAAATCATTCCACAAAGCATCCACAACATCGCGATCGCCGTATTGCCGGGCGAGTTTTAAAAATAGCGTATAATGTCCGGCCTCACTTTTCATCAACATAAAATAAAACTTCGCCAACTCATCATCCCCAATGTTTTCGGAAATCACCTTAAAACGCTCACATGATCGAGCCTCAATAAGCGCTGCAATCAAAAGACGGTGAACCAAACGCAAATTTCGATCACCCGTTTTTGGAAAAAACTGGCCAATTCGCGCCACATACTCGTCCTTCCTTTCGCGACCCAGCGTAAAACCCCTTTCAACTATCTTCTTGTGAACCATCTCAAAATGACTCATTTCCTCCCGTGCCAATGCCGCCATTTCCCGGACCAAATCGGACAATTCGGGATAAGTAACAATCAATGAAATCGCGGTAGAAGCCGCTTTCTGCTCACAAAAAGCATGATCGGTAAGAATCTCGGAAATGTTCTTCTCTGCAATATTTACCCACCGTGGATCCGTGGGAAGTTTTAGTCCTAACATAGCAACACAATGAATGAGTCTGCTCTAAAAAGTCCCTTTCTGCCAAAATCTTCCTTGTCGGTAGATTTTTGAATCCTCACTTGCTCCGGTTCAAAAATCCCCTCCGCGTCGATTTTGATTGAAATCATCCTTTTTAGAGTGGACTCAAGAATTAAAAGTATTTTTAAAGATTGCAAAGTAAGTATAGCGGATTATAAATGACAAACCTCATTATTGTTGTTTTTTGGCTGCCTAAACGGGCCTTCCGCTAATAGTCCCGCACAGCATGCGGCACTTCGCGTAGCCCGGGCAGGAGCTTCCGCTGGTCGCTCTGCCCGGGCCCGCTCCGTATAGCCGCCTGCTGCGCGTGAGCTACCGCTACAGTCCCTGGCAGTGCGTCCTGGTCTCCACATGCTTCTTGTATGAGTCTGCGCCAAAAAGTCCCTTTCTGCCAAAATCTTCCTTGTCGATAGACTTTTGAATTCTCGCTAACAGTTGGTTATCTCAGACCTAAAAATCCCCTCAATTTTGATTGAAATCATTCTTTTTGGAGTGGACTCAATTAATTAAACAAAATTAGCCCTTTCTAAAACACTAAAATTTTGTTTATCACAAGAAAAAGCCATGGTCTTTAAGCCTAAATAATACTAACACTAACTGTGTGTAATTTTTTTTCGACAAAATTACATTTGTTTCAAATTTTACCATTAAATTAGTCGCACCTTACAACACCTCACTTTATGATCAAGCTAGCCTGGCTCACCCCCTTTTTGTTTTTCATAACTTGCAACTCCTCAAATCAAGGGGAAGAGCTGGAAAACAAAAAGTTAGAACTCACAAACATTGACCAAACTGAAAACAAAATTGACGAAATTTGGCATCAGTTTAGTTCGGATTGGAATGCCTTTGATGCCCAATCATGCGCCGGAATTTACACAAAAAAAGCGCAAATCATTCCACCCAATTGGAATTTAGTTATTGGAAAAGATTCCATCCAACTATTTTTTCAAAGTATTTTCGACCAGCATTTAAGTGGCACCTATCACCATCAAACCGTTGAATTAAAGAGGTTTGGAAGCATGGCCATCGAATATGCAGAATTTTCCATCGATTGGGTACGGCAAGACAGCACAAACTATACCTACAACGGTCGAGCGTCAATTCACTGGGAGCGAAATCAAGACGGCGTTTGGAAAATTGAACGCTACTTGCACAACAATCCAAGGGAGAATTACGAATTGTGAACTACCGATTCGTAAATCCCATCTCGTAATTCACATTTGAATCCCTATCTTCGCAGTTGAAAAAATCTAAACAATATGCCATTTTCAACTATTCGATTTGTTTTTCTGACTACACTTTTGATTGTCGGAAATTTTCTCCACGCGCAAGAAGGTTCCAAAACCCTAGAAATCCCAGAAACCTCGGTTACAGAACATCAAACCACCATTAACGGTGAGAAAATAAAATATACAGCCACAGCAGGTCATATCAACCTGAAAAATGAAGTGGGAGACAATTTGGGACATTTTTTCCACATCGCTTATGTCGCACAAAATCGGGGCAAAAACCGACCCGTCACTTTTGTGTTTAACGGAGGTCCCGGTTCGAGTTCGGTTTGGTTACACATGGGCGCCTTAGGCCCAAAACGGGTCGTCATGACAGAAGATGGTCTCGCGCCTCCGCCTCCATATCAAGTGGTCGATAACGAATACAGTTGGCTGGACAAAACAGATTTGGTCTTTATCGACCCCATCGAAACCGGATATAGCCGACCGGCCACAGGCGTGGATAAAAGGAAATTTACCGGCTACGACGAGGACATTCAGAGTGTTGGAGATTTCATTCGCCAATATTTGAGCACCCACAACCGCTGGTCATCGCCAAAATTCCTAGCCGGTGAGAGCTACGGAACCACCCGTGCTGCGGGATTATCGGGCTACCTCCAAGATCGTCACGGAATTTATCTCAATGGTA
The DNA here is from genome assembly GCA_020832345.1 of Cryomorphaceae bacterium. GTDB lineage: Bacteria > Bacteroidota > Bacteroidia > Flavobacteriales > Schleiferiaceae > CSBr16-58. The sequence goes on from JAFIEY010000189.1 coordinate 4,246, forward strand.
TTGTGTTAATATCGGCGGTGCTCAACTTCCAAACCCTGCGATTTGAAGAGGGAAATGATCTTCCCCATATTCTGTTTTTACCCTCATTTGCAGCAACTGCCTATGCCCACGGGAAAATCAACACCAGCAAACACCCCAGCAAATCGGATTTTATAGAGGAGGTCAAACAATTTGCGCAAACCGAATACACCCAAATGCTGATGCTCGGCGACAAAATGACCGAGGCACAAAAGGAAAATTTGGGCAGAGTTCTCGCGCAATACACCGGGCTAAGTACAGATTTTTTGGCCGGACATCACTATCGATTATCCACATCCATTTTCACTAAAGAACTACTTCGCGATGAAGGATTTACCATTGGACGGTTTGACGCGCTGATCAAGGGAAGAGATTACAAATCAGCAGGAGATTATCCTGATTTCGACCCGAGCTACAATCTGTCCATATTTGGCGCCTATACTGCAGCCATAAATGCGCATCTCACCGAAACCCTCAACTTCCATTGGAATGAAAAAACATACGAAATATTAACCGGAAATGTAAGGCCTTGGAATTACGGTCGTGCGCAAAACCGCTTCATCAACAACTCCCCTACCCTTCGTTCTGCCATCCACAAAAACAACCACTTACGGGTATTGATCTGTAGTGGATACTACGATTTAGCCACACCATTTTTCGCAACCGATTACACCGTAGATCACATGTATCTGGCACCGGAACTCCGCGACAACATCCAAACTGAATACTACGAAGCCGGACACATGATGTACAGCATCCCCGAGCAATTGATTAAATTCACCCAGGATGTTAGGGCCTTTTATGACAAATGATTTGGTGAGTCAGCTTCAAAAAGTCTTTTTCTGCCAAAATATTCCTTTTTGGAGTGGACTCAAGTTTTAATTCTCAATATGTTCACTTAACGAACCACCGCAGCAAATACAGCTCATCGCCTTGCTGAACCACGAAAGACTTGTCCATATTATTTATGGCAATAACAACACCTTTTGGGGTTCCCTTACCATAATCAAAAACGGAGTTTATGGGAAAAACCACATTATCAATATTTTCATTGGTGTAATCTCCAATGGCGATTTTACTATCGTATTGATATGCCTCTGAGCCCCATTCATTTGTTTTCTTAGAAACAGAAACCGAACGAAGTTGGTTATCATGGTTATCGACGTAAAACGATCTTGAATTTTCTCCATTTTTACTTTGTACACCTGAATAAAAACCCAATACTTTATGCACAATAAATCGATCATCTTTACTTTTCACACCTTGTCCCAACAATAAATCTGTCAGGATAAATATTGTGGTGTTTTGTCTTGCCGCCAAATCCATAGGAGCATAAACCAAACCCGAAAACCTTCTAGACTCTGTAGAATCGGTAATTCGCACCACGTCAGCTGTCATCACCACTCGCTTTTCAAGCACAAAAGGAAAAGCAATGGTACGGAAATCTACAGTGTAATTGGTATAATATTCTCCCTTTTTCAATGGTCGGTTGATCATCATGTTTCGTTTTGCATTGGCCATTAAAAGCTCCTCTCCATTTTCGAAAAGTCCTAAAATCCGAAACCAACTTGAATACCCAATGGCCAAATCTGCATATACGTGATGGGCATCTTCCGGCCCCGATCCAATCTGAACATTGTGAGAAATTGTACATGTCTGTAGGGAGAAAAACACAAGTAGCAATAATAATCTTCGCATTATAATTGTTGATTTTTTTGAAAAGCCAAAAGTAAGAAACGTATTCTTAAATGAAATATTATTTTTGGATGAAGCATGAGGAGTTGAGTCTGCTCTAAAAAGTCCCTTTCTGCCAAAATCTTCCTTGTCGGTAGATTTTTGAATCCTCACTAACAGCTGGTTAGCTCCGTCTCAAAAATCCCCTCCGCGTCGATTTTGATTGAAATCATCCTTTTTAGAGCAGACTCACCATTGGATACTTGAGTCTGTTGAAAAAAAGTCCCTTTCTGCCAAAATCTTTCATTTAAGAGTGGACTCATACTTTGACGATTTAATTGGGTCAACCAATTTTGATTAATACCTTTTTAACAATAACAACTCTAACTATTTTCGGGGATGAAACTCCGTCATGACCCGGCGAAGGTCGTCGCGGTTGAGGTGGGTATAAATCTCTGTGGTGAGGATGCTTTCGTGACCTAAAAGCTCCTGGACAATCCGCAAATCTGCACCGCCCTGCACAAGGTGTGTCGCAAAGGAATGTCGCATCGTATGGGGTGAAATCTTTTTTCTGATGCCCGCCTTTTCGGCGAGTTTCTTTATGGTGGTAAATACGGTTATTCTGGACAACCCACTGCCACGCCGATTTAAAAAAAGTGTGTCTTCATGACCGCGTTTGATGTCAAGGTGATTGCGGATTTCTTTTCGGTATAATTCAATGAGCTTTTGGGCTTGCTTATGGATGGGCACCAAACGTTGTTTGTTTCCCTTGCCCCGCACCCGAATGAAATCCTCAGAAAACGACAAATCGGAAATGCGTAAACCCGTTAGTTCGCTCACCCGCAATCCACAGCCGTATAAGGTTTCGATGATGGCCAGGTCGCGGTGACCTTCCGGTTTACTCAAATCAATTTGCCCTACCAGAGCATCAATTTCCTCTAAACTCAAAGTATCCGGTAAATACGTTCCCAGTTTTGGCCCCCGAAGCAGTTCTGCTGGATGATCTTTACGATAATTTTCCTCCAGTAGGAAGAGAAAAAAACTGCGAATGGCGGAAATCATTCGGGCGTGTGACCGCGCTGCGCGTTCCGATGAAGTAAATGCAGAAAAATCCTTTAAATCTGCTGCAGAAATGCGATCAGCTTTGAGATTATTATCTTCAGCCCAACGCTGTAGCCGTCCCAAATCACGTTTATAAGCATCCAGGGTATTGGCCGATAACCCACGCTCAATGCGTAAATAATTTAGAAAATCTTTAATCCACTGGTTCCACATGGGTATTTATTAAGGTATGGATAAAAAAGTTTGACATAATTCCCTTCAACCGTAATTTCGCAACATGGCAAAAATACAAATCATTAACGGGCCAAACCTAAACCTTTTGGGCACACGCGATCCCGAAACTTATGGGAGTGTGACGTTAGAGGAAGTGGAAATGGGACTTCGGGTAGATTTCCCATCAGTTTCGTTGACGTTTTTTCAAACCAACATCGAAGGTGAAATTGTGGATGTACTGCAAAAAACCGCTGCGGATGCAGTAATTTTAAACGCCGGTGGGTATTCGCACAGCAGTGTTTCAATTCGCGATGCCATCGACGCCATAAAAATCCCCGTGGTAGAAGTACACATCAGCAATATTTCTGCACGTGAAAAATTCCGTCATACATCCATAATCAGTCCGGTTTGTGCCGGTGTCATTTTCGGCTTCGGTACCGATGGTTACCATTTGGCCGTAACTGCTTGCCAACGAATGTTAACGCGATACGATATCTGAAAATTTCTTTTTTCCTTTGGCAAAGTAATCCAAAACCACTAATCCAGCGTATCGACCGGACAGACTTTTCCATTTTGGTTTCCTATCCTTTCGGTATTTTCTAATGTTTGAAAAATGAAAATAGAAATCAATATGGGCACGGATTACGGAACCAAAAAATGAAAATTTCCCACCCAATAAAAAACGAAATGCCGAAATACCATCGAGGATCATTCGGAAGAATATGACGGGAATAAGTTGGCTAGACGGCAGATTTCGCCCCAACATAATGAGATTGTTGCGAAAGTTAAGATACATTTTCCTAGAATTTTGGTAACTCAAAGTGCCACCGCCCAGGTGATAAACTTTGGATTGTGGCAAACATTTAATGGTAAACCCTTCAGACTTCATTCGCCAACACAAATCTATTTCTTCCATGTGGGCAAAGTAATGGTCATAAAATCCGTCCAGCTTGTGAAAAACCTCTGACCGAACGGCCATGCACGCGCCCGATGCCCAAAAACAATCAATTGAATCTTCGTATTGACCTTCGTTTTTTTCCAAAGTATCAAACACCCTTCCCCTACAGAAAGGATATCCCAAAGCATCGATAAATCCTCCGGCAGCGCCGGCATATTCGTAAAACTCCCTGCGCTCATCCGATAAAATCGCGGGTTGGACTGCCCCCAATTTGGAGTCGGACAAAAAAGCGTCCCGGATGGGTACCAGCCAATTGGGTGTAACTTCTACATCTGAATTAATCAGCACGTAAACATCTGCATCAACAGACTTTAGACCTTCGTTATATCCGCCTGCATATCCGGTGTTTTTTGGGTTAATAATTCTTTTAACCTCTGGAAATTCTTCGGTCAAAACAGCAACAGATTCATCCGTGGATGCGTTGTCGATTACCACCAGGGAAGCTCCTTCGGAATTTTTAATCAAAGCGGGGAGGTATTTCCGCAACAAATCGCGACCATTGTAATTGAGTACCACTACGGCTATTTCCATATCATAAATTTTTCCAGCGTTTATGCGACCACAACCAATCGGCAGGTGATTCCCGAATCATTTCCTCCAAAGCGCCGACATGTGCGTTGGTGATTTCGTGTGTTTCGGTATTTTTGGGATGTTCGAAGAGCAAGCGAGGAGTAATTTCGTAGTGCCCCCTTTTTATGCGTTTTACCTGAATAAAAACCACGGCCAGATCGCATTTTTTAGCGAGATTTTCTACACCCAAATGCGTTGGGGTCGGAATATTAAAAAAAGGAGCTCGATATTTTATTTTTCCCTTATGTGGCGCTTGGTCGGCCATAAAAATATAAAGAGGCGCCTTCTCCTTTTGACTCAGCATAAAATCATAAGTGTCTTTCATTTGGAATAAAGTCAAACCAAATCTTTGTCGCATATTGACAATAAAGCGGTTGACCTTGGGATTTTTAACCCTTCCATATACGGCAAAAGTTTTCTGGGGCACCAGGAGCGGCATGGCTAAAGCAACCCATTCAAAATTGGTTTGATGTCCCATGACAAGCATGACCCCGCGGTTTTCGGCTTTCAAACGCACAAAAAGTTCACGGTCGTGGAGGATCACCCTTTTGCGAAGTTGCACAGAAGAAATGGTGAGACTCTTAATGCTCTCCACCATGATGTCTGTCAGATTTTTATAAAACCCAGAACGGATTTCACGACGTTCAGAGGAAGATTTTTCCGGGAAAGCCCTTTGAATATTATCATCTACCACGGATTTTCGGTAGCCCAACACGTGAATCAAAACCAAACGAATGCCGTTGGAAAAGGCGTAGAGGACAAAAAATGGAAGACGACTAAAGCCTCGCGCCGGTAGATTCCACCAAGGAAGTTTGGTCATGGGATTTGATTTACAGAATCCGATTTCACACTACCAGCGACCGTAGCGTCCCATGGAACTGGGGTTTATAATAAGGTTGTCGGTAGCACGACTTCCCCAGTCACCTCTGCGAGAACGATTTTGTTGGTTTCGCATCATATGCTCATCCTGGTACATCTCCCCTACTTGTCGGCCAGCTTCGAGTTCTCTTGTCCAAAACTCATTAAACCTTTCTCCCTGGGCTGTACTGTGTACCAAGCGGTAGCGGTTGGTGTTCACTTCCCTATCCACAAAAACAAAAATCCTGTCCACCTGATCACGAGTTGAAGCCGATTTTAGCTGATCATACTGCCAAATTTCAAAGGGATAAGTACCGGTTTCAAACCGGCGATCTTCCACCAATGTTGGGGGGCCGTATTGGAGGTAAATTCTACCCCGGTCGGATTGATATCCGGGTAGCACCCGCATGCCGTATTTATCGTTGACGTATTGTACTTCAGAATAATAGTCTAACCAAGCGTCGTAGGGTTCGATGGAATTACGCTTTACCCAAAAGGTATAAAAAAACCGCAGCATATTATATTCATCTTCCTCGGCGGTTAGTGATTCTATGGCCCTTCTCTCTTGAAAATCTGCAATGGGATGCAAGAAGTCAATAAAGTGAACGATAGAATCTTTATTTATCATCTCCTCCACAAAAGTTCCCGCCAGTTGATCTACCCGCATATCTTTAAATTCGTAGGGTTCATCCAAATTCGGATTTTCTCGATTGAACACTACCACTTGCGTATTCATTACTTCATTCTTTTGGGACACCACCTCCAACACCAAAAAGTATTTACCTGAGGCGAGAGATTCAATGTTAAAGGTATTTAGTAAGGGGGTAATTTCTGCATCGGAATCTAATCTTTTAAAAGCGGCCAAACCGGGAATTGGCCCCACCTTATCTACCCTTTCAATATAGTATTTGATCAAAAACGGTTTGGCGGAATCGGCATCATCAGTTCTATTGTAGAACTCGGCATAATAAGAGAGTTTATCCGATTTTTCACCATAATAAAAATCCTTTCTGGGGATATAGGGAATCATCTCAAAGCCGGCCACTGAGGTTGGAGAGTTTTCTACAGCTTTGTGAAAACTGCTCAGCATATTGACATCGGAAAAGCCTACTTTACCGGGGCCGTTTAAATCCACCGAAAAATCAAAATCGTATTTTTCATCTTCGTTATTGGCATCCACAATGGAAAGGTGTACATCGTATAAATCAGGTTTCAATGCGAAACGTTGTGTATGGGTAAAATATGCTTTTAACTCTTCTTCGGTAGCACCTTGGGGGATACTGATTCGGAAAACATTCATTCCGGTAAGGGAGTCTTCCTGATAAAAGGAAATATGCACTTGAATGCCACCGGTTAGCACACCATTTTCATCGGGTACAAGGGTGAGTGAATTTCCTTTAAAAGCAAAATACGTTTCTAAAATTGTTTCGTTTTCCTCGGGAAAAAACCTGCCGTATGAAACCCGCATATCCATGCTCTGCCCACACAAAGAACTAATCAACAACACATTAATCAAAATCAAAAAATTTCTCATGGCCAAAGTTTTTAAAGGATAAAGATACAAAATTTTTCTCAATTTCCCGAATGGCAATTTTGGGGCTAAATCCAAGCCGAAAACTTTCCCGATAATTGGATAAAAAAATACTTGCAGGCTTCACATTTCATTGTATTTTTGCGCCCGCTAAAGGAGAGATGGCAGAGTGGTCGAATGCGGCGGTCTTGAAAACCGTTGAGGGTCACACCTCCGGGGGTTCGAATCCCTCTCTCTCCGCCACCAAAACCCCTAACTGCTTTTGCAGTTAGGGGTTTTCATTTTTAATTCCAAAATATACCAGCCGTCAGGCTGATTATATTTTGGAATTAAAAATGAAAACACACACGCGTTAGCGGGTGGGGTTTTGGTGGAATATTGTCCAATCTCACACGCGCTAGCGATGTGAACGGGAAGAATTCTTTTACGTAAATTTGTCCTTCTTATATTCAGCACATAGAACTATGATACCACACTGACAATGAATAATACACAAAAAATCCTCGCTGCCCTAATAATACTTTCAGTTTTTGCAATTTCATACCATTCATTCCAAAACAAATCTTCGTCAAACGATTCAAGTAAAAGTATATCAAAAATGGCTGTGGATGATCCCTTTTCCGAGTCCACCATCAAAAGTGAATTTATCAAAATTTCCGCTGATAAAGACACAATAATCGAAGGAAAAAACGGAACCGTTATTCAAATTCCCAAAGGCGCATTTAAAGACTCTGATGGTAATATAATTGAGGGAGAGGTCGTAATAGAATTAGCGGAACCAGAAACTTTCAACGACTTCCTTCTGTCTGGAATTTCAGCACAATCCGGTGAAAAGTTATTAGATTTAAAAGGTACATTTTTTATCAACGCTACCCAAAGTGGAAAGCAATTGTTCCCAAATCAAAACAACCCAATTTATATTGAAAAACCAATCATTGGGAAAAGTGATGGGGATATAAGGATTTTCAGTGGAGAGAAAAGAGAGGATGGCCAAATAGTATGGAAGGAAACAACAACAGTTGAAAAGTATTTAATTCCTATTGACCTAGTCTTACTCGACTTTTTGCCTCAAGATTTTGAAAGAGAAGTCGAAAATGGAATGCCCTTTAGAAACCACCAATCCGCAACAAAGGCATTGGTTGACAGCTTGTATTATAGCTTGGAGAATAAGAATTTTCGTGACTCAGCTTATTTTAGTGATGAATCAGAAATATTTATCACAATTTACGATAAAGATTCAGTAGGTTACATTTGCGGAATTAGGCCTGCAACAATTAAGACAATAAAATCAGAGAAATTCAACAAAACCACAATTGCAACCAGAGCTTTTGAAGCGCGACTTAAAGAAATTTTCAAATCTTGTGATAATTCATTAATTCAACTTTATGTTGATAATTTAGACAAAAACCTTTGGGAAATAGATGAAATGGTTGCGGAAAAATTAGGAGAAGGTCACGACCAGCACGCGGTATTTAAAAAATTTAGCGATGAAAAATTGACCAAAGTTAAAAACAGCAAATCTGCAATAGAATTATCCCATTACTACAGAAATAAACTTGAAAACGTTCAAAAACAATTGAAAAAATTAAATGAAAGTGCCAAAGAAGATTTAAGACAAAAACGTGAAATTGCGGAAAAGAAACGACAAGAATATCACGATTTACTCAGAAAAAGGGAAAAGTATCGGCTGGAAAAATTTGGGTTTAAAATTTCCTCCTTCGGCTGGAAAAGCGGAGCCATATATATCGAAGATCTGGAAAAATTTATACTTGAAATTACTGTAAACCATGGAGATACTTATGATAGAGTTCATACCTATATTGTAAACAATCATATTAACAGCCTCTTTTCAATGACCTCAAAAAATAACATCCTTTTTAACAGAGGTCATTATATGGATAAACATCTGTTGATGTGGAAGGAAAGCAATGCTGATGCTATTGTAATTGCCTACAAAGCAGACGAAATATTCTTCGGGAAACAGGAATTCACCGCATCTACAGAAGTGCCTGCATTGCTAACATTCGATTTATCGCCCACTTCCAAATTAGGTTTAAAGTATAAATTACGAGGCGATTTTTGGAGAAAACACGAAAATGATATAAAGGTGGATTTAAAATTCCAAGCTGAATTTGCCAAAGAAAGAGAGAGACAAAATAAATTATTCAACGAATATTTATTTATCAGCAAATTAAAAGAAAAAGCTTTTGCCTGTTGTGAGCATGAGCTTGATGGTAAAATGCTTTTTATGAAAAATTGTTCCAGTTGTCACGAACCTACGCATATAAAAAAAATTGGACCGGGATTGGCCGGTGCCACATCAAAACATGAATTAGCCTGGTTAATTGCTTTTACCCAAAGCTCTAGAAAGTTAATTTATGAAGAAAAAGACCCCGATGCAGTCCGGATTTTTGAAGCGTATAATGGGGCATTAATGCCCGAATTTCCGCTTTCAGAAAAACAAGTGATTGCTGTTTTTGATTATATAGATGGGTTGGGTATTTAATTAAAGAGTCTGCTCCAAAAAGACCCTTTCTGCCAAAATATTCCTTGTCGGTAGATTTTTGAATCTTCACTAACAACTAGTTAGCTCCGGTTCAAAAACCCCCTCCGCGTCGATTTTGATTGAAATCATCCTTTTTGAAGTAGTCTCAAGCATCGATTTTTACAACAATTCATTTTACCAACCCGAAAGCGACAAAGCTTTAAACCCCGACCAATACGGATCATTAAAATCTCGGATCGAAAACTTCATCTGGGAATATCGCCAAGGTGAGATGCCCCTGGACAATTCAGACTTCGGCAAACCGGAGGATTACGCTTTGGAGCAAGAATATAAAACTACCCCAAATGGGTTGGAAAAACTGTTGAAAAACACCACCGCACGCTAAAGTTCACCAACGCCGTTGCCCCCCCCCCACCGAGGCATATTCCTTTAAGCGCGGTGATGTGTGACTTGAGGTGGGGAAATGATTTTTTTGGGGGGGGCGTATAAGAGCGTTTCCACATGCACTAAAGAAACCTAAATGATTTTATTTTGATAGATTGGGAAAAATAAGCATTTTGTGGACGACACAATTATATAGTTATATGAATAAACTACCTATTTTGTTTTAATATTCCACAAATTTTACAAACAACACAACAAAATAACCAATTTTTTCACCATATAAAATTAAAAAATGCGACCTATTTTGCAAAAAAAATACATCAAAAAATAAAATATAAATAACTAATAATCACTAAAATACAATATACACATCTATTTAAAAGATAGTTGCATTACATAATAATTACAATATCAAAATATATATTTGTAAGAAAAAGGATTAAAAAAAATTTGGTGGTTTATTTTTTTTGTGTAAGTTTACAGCTACAAATGAAGTTTAACTTTTAAATGACAAAACCATGAAAAAGCTGTACCTTCTTACAACATTTATGTGTGCTATTCTGCATGCACAAACCACTCTTGAGCCTCAATATGTAAACCCTGTAACCATTCGAAGTGGAGCACCTCCAATGAATGGCCCAACCATTATGGTTGAAGGTCAACCCCATGTAAGCGCCATGAGTTCTGGCTATAATTTACCCATAAAAATGCCCAATGCTGTTGCAGGATTAACCCCTGATTTAATGATAAGCTACAATTCGGGAACAGGTAATGAAATAATGGGCATGAATTGGACGATAATTGGAACAAGTATAATTAGTCGTGGTAATACAATTTTAGGGTATGATGGAGAAATAAAGCGTCACAACCTTAATTCCAATATATTTAGTTTGGATGGTGAACGACTGGTGTTTAGGGGTGTTAGTCCTCAATATGGTGACGAGTACACCACTCTAAATGAGACATATAAAAAAGTTTACAAAACTTCTAACGGATTTTTTATCGATGACAAAAGTGGCGTTAGAAAGTATTATGGTACTGCTCCAAACGCGGTAATGGAAATAGAAGATGATGATGGAAACCCAGTAGAATACGCATGGTATTTAACCAAAATATTAGACAGAGAAGGAGGAAATGTTATTGAATATGAATATGAAAAAGATATTCATACCGGTGAGATTTTACTTAGTAAGATTCTTTATAATTTTAATGTGGTAACAGACAATTACGAAACTGAAATAGAGTTTACTTACATGCAGCGTTTTGATGAACAAACCTATTTTCTTTATGGAAATAAGTTTCAAGCTACGCGAATCCTCAAGGAAATAAATGTTATTCACATGGGTAATTCAACGCCCTACTCATCTTATGTTTTCGACTATTCATTTGACCAAACCCCAAAAATTGGCAATGATGTTTCTCGCTTGGTTCAAATAAATGTTGAACAAAATGGCGAGACACTTACACCAATTCTAATCACCTATCCTGCAAAAGCACCGGAATACGAATATCGTCCGGTAAACATTAACGTGGATGAGGGTGACCACTTTTCTCAAACTATTTTTATTGATGTCGATAATGATGGTTACGACGACATTATAACTTTACATCGAAATGTGACAGTTTCTACTTGTTGGCATAATGCGAGCCGCTACCAAATGAGAAGGCATCGCTTTGTTGTGAAATTAAACCGAAATAATGGAGATGGAACCTTTTCTTCCCCAACCAACATAACACCTGAGTTTTCCTCTCAACTTTATTTAGATGGCTGCCAACGTTATCCGTTTGTAAATTTACATACCGGAGATTTTAACGGCGATGGTTTAGTAGATGTGCTTGTTCATCAAGTCCGTATCATAAATGAAAAAAACCACCATTTTGCTGTCATTTATGGCAACCGTGGAAATGGACAATTTCAATTTGAACGAGAATTTGAGCTTTTCAATCTTCGGTTGGATGGAAACTTTCAGTCAACAGATAAAGATATTGAGAACAATCTCCCATATTTTAACAACCTTGATATTATCGTAAATGATTTTGATGGTGATGGAATCACTGATGTTGGTATTTATAGAGAAGTATGGAATTATTCTATCTCAAATGCATCTGATTATATATATAACTCCTCTCAGTTTGCCGTCCGTTTTTTCAACCATGACTACACCTCTCAATTTGAAACTTTACCTTTAGGAAACAGGCAACTAATGTTTAAAACGTTTGGTGATTTTAATGGTGACGGTGTTCAAGATATTTTATTCGCGGAAAAAAACCGCTATCATTCCCACATTTATACCTTTGTAAACCGACAAAGTGATATAATTCACAGTAACACACTTCCAAATCGAATTCATGCAACTTATGCAGGTGATTTTAATGGTGACGGAATAACGGACTTACTCACTGTCCACGACAACCCAAACACCAATTGTGATGTTTGCGAATGGCGCATACGGCTTTTTAATGAAAAAGAGTTTGAGCCCAACCAATCCATTGAAGTAAACGGCAATACACTTTCGCAATCGCTCAGAAAAGTTATGGATGGAAATGCTCAGCTAAATGGATACCGGTATCCACCCTATGTTTTTGTAAATGATATTGATGGTGATGGACGAAGTGACATAAGCTTACTTCTAGTTATTTCCTACAACGATGAAACTACTGATGTGAGGTTTGTCAACCTCCTAAACAAAGTAACTGGCTGGGAGCGCACTGAGCACTTATTAACCTTGCCATTTGGAAGAAGAACAATTCATTATATCGAACAGTCCAATAGAGTGTTTTTAGGTTGGTTTCCGGGAGACATTACCGCTAGAAACCCTCTGTTATTTAGAGATTATCAACTTAACCATAAATTTCATTGGACAAAATTAGACGATCAAGCTGAACAATCCTTTTTATTCTATCTAAATGCCAAATTCTTTTCAGAACAAAGGATGATTCATAACGACCACGTAAAGTCTTCGTTTAGAATTGACTTTAGACCAAACGACATGAGTAATCGTGTGGATCAAATTCAGGATGGCAAAAATACACTTACAACTTTTTTTAGGGATTTTGGAAATCGCGGAATTTACGAAGCTACAGAAAGCAGCAACTACCCAATCATAGTGAAAGGGGCAATACCTTCGATTTTAGAATATAGGTTTACCCAAACACTTTGGAACGGAAAAACTTCAGTAAACTTTGAAGAGTCCAACAAGAATATGCGCATTAACATGCACGGGTTTGGTGTTCATGGGTTTGGTGAATCCCGAATAAAGGACAACATCAGTAATTTAAGGAGTATTAACACCTTTGAATTAATCAATACCCAACCAAGTGCTTATATTAATGTTCTTGTCCAAAAAGAGGAGTACATTAGAAATAGGCACATCGTGAAAAAAGAATTTCAATATGACCATTCCCTTTCCGGTCCAATTTCCGCTTCAAACATGCACTATTTTAATGTTAGACAAGTGTCCGCAAGGACTTTTGACTACATAAAGGGTATTACCAACAATGAATCATTTTCCTATGATAATTATGGTAATGTCCTTACACATGAAACTCAAATTTATGACGGCACAGATCCTGGAACCAATACGCTTTATTACACAGAATTAGAGGAATTCGATAATTATGTCGATGTTGGGTATTTGTCTTACCCGGCAAGGTACAAATCAAAAAAAATCACCAAAACCATTGACCAGCAACCTTCTATGGTAGTTGAAGAACTCTTTGATTATGAAAACACCTCGGGGAACATGACATTCCATACCCTACACCCGGGAACACCCTCTGAAATTGAAACCCAGTTTATTTACGACCATTACGGTAATGTAACTGAAGAAATTGAAAGGCCGGCTGGTCTCCCTCAACGAACCATTACGAAAACGTTTAGTGATAATGGGTTATTCGTTTTAAGTAAAACCAACACCCTTGGATGGAAATCTGAGTGGACCTACGACATGTTTCTCCAGTTACCCATTTCTAAAACCGACAAAAATAACAGAACCACAAATATGGCTTACGATTTTGCGGGTCGGATAATCGAAATAAATCCGCCCAACCAAAATACCGAAGAATGGGTTTATGAATGGGACGTTCAAAACAAGCATCCTGAGGCTATAACTGTTGTAAAACACTTCGGTGTTATTGATCCCGAAATTCAAAACTATTTCGATGCACTTGATAGAAAAGTTTTAATTAGGGAAAAAGGACGTGGAAATTATTGGTATGCCACAACGTACTCCTATAATGCCAAAGGGCTTCTTGAATCAGAAAGCACCCCGTATAGGGATGGACAAACATCACCAATAATAAGCGAATACACCTATGATGCCTTGGGACGAAAAACAAAAATTGAATCTGCTGTTCAAGAAACAAGCTTTTCATATCCATCTGAAAGAGTGACGGTTAAAACCAACGATAAAACATCTGTAAGTGTTGAGAAGGAATTTGATCCGCTTGACAATGTCATAAAAATTACAGATGCAGCCGGAACAATAGAATACAGCTACAATAGTTTTTCACTCCCAATCGTAATCAATCCGCCAGTTTTAGATGAAACTCTAATTGAATACGATGAATTTGGAAGAAGAATTTTAATTAATGATCCGGCAGCTGGTCGAGTAACGTATGGCTACGATGCTTTAAACAGGCAAATTTGGCATCGTGACGCACGCGGTAATGAAACCGAAATTACGTATGATGAACTAAATCGAAAACTTGTTGAAGAAACGGAATCCTCCACTTACGTTTTAAGCTATGACAACCAGCTTCTTGGAAAACAAGATAATGTAATTGTTACAGGTGATGATGAACACGAGATCCATTATGAGTACGACCAAAATGGAAATATCATACGCGTGTCCGAAGTTATTGATAACGAATTAGCTGAATTCCATTACGGATTTAATGCTAATGATCAATTATTTTCAATGGTTTATCCCAATGGATTTACATTAGCCTACAATTACAACCAACATGGCTTACTTATGGCTATAACAAGCCCATCTGAAGCAACCACTGTTTGGGAATGGGATGAGGATGACTATTTTGGCAACACAAGTCGCTATACCTACGGAAACCAAATCATGGCCTATAAAAACTATAATCCTACAACCGGATTTTTTGAATCGGAAGGAAATCCCTTTTGGGGAATGGAATATACAATTGACGCTAATAGTTTGAATATAACATCACGGTCTGCAACGCACAATAATTTGACGGAAACCTTTATATATGATGCTTTGGACAGACTTGAAGAATATTCCAATCCACAAACCAACAGCTCCATTGTAGTTGATTATGATAACATTGGTGCGATTAATCTAAAAACTGATGCTGGCGACTACACCAACAACACTTCCACAGCTGCTGTTGAGGAGATTAGTCAGACTAACTCATCAAAAATCCCAGAAGATCCTCAAAATATTTCGTACAATTGTTTTAATTCCGTATCTTCGTTATCTGAAAATGGATATACAGCAACTTTTTCATACGGAACTCACTTTCAACGTGTGCGAATGAACATCAAAGACCAACATCAAAACACCGTTACAAACCGCTTTTATTTTGGCAATGGACTATATGAGCGGGATTGGCACAATGGAGGCTGGCGCAACCTTTCTTACGTTGAAGCGCCCACAGGCACTATTGCTGTATTTATTGAAGATGAGCGCACTAGGAATGGAAAGTTGTTTTTCCTTTACACTGATTACCTGCAAAGCATCAATGCAATTGCTGATTTAAATGGACAAATACTCGAAGAGTTTAGTTTTGATGCCTGGGGCAATCGTCGTGACCCTATGACTTGGGAAAACACTTACCCCAATACCCGTAGAAAATATAATTTTACTGATGAAAATGCTTTGTGGGGAAGCTTCTACCGCGGTTATACGGGTCATGAACACTTAGACTTGTTTGGGATAATTAACATGAACGGTCGATTGTATGACCCGGTTGTGGGAAAAATGCTGAGTCCTGACACTTATGTGCAGTCACCCGAATATTCACAAAACTTCAATCGATATAGCTATTGTTATAATAACCCACTTAGTTATACCGATCCCAGTGGCGAGATAATTATCACAAAAACCGTTACTCTTTTTTTAATTTACAATGTTTTCTTCACTGAGTATGGTTATGATATTCAAAAATCAATTTCACCTGTTGCCATTAAATTTGATTTTGGTGTCGGCACACATTCAAGGTTTATAGGTGTTGAAGTTTCTTACGGAGTGCCTCAAATTTTACCTATAAGTGAAAGATTTCACAATGGTATAAGATATTATGATAGAAAAAACCAGTTAGAGGGTGGCTGGGTTACCACCTCTGGTAAAGAACGTGGATTTCTTTTTGGATTGTACATCGAAGGAGAGACCACATATTCAACTTCCTCCGGAAAGCACAACCAAACCATAGGAACCAAACGATTTGGTGTACCGGGCGCCAATGTAAAAATTGTAAATGATTTGTGGGGTGATGGAGGCGACCGCTGGCGAACCGGGGGCGGTAAGCTCAATATAGGTAATTTTTCTATTGGCGTGGAAATAAAAACGGGGGATCCGGGAAAGGATAATGACGATAGGGAATCATACATTGCTAACGATGGAAAAAAGTACTATGAAAAAAATAAAAATGGAGATGACCCGGATAATATCCGCCAAGGCCTTTTGTTCTTGGAATTTGGCGGTATCATCAGAATTGGAATCGATTCGGAATCGGTTAGAAGACAGGTGCAAGACAAGTGGATCCACGATAGACGCGATGAACCTCGTTTTAAATGGGTCGATTACCCCAACCGTTTTTATTTTCAGATTGGAACCTTTGGCAACGGACTATACTAATTTAAAATCTTAAAACATGAAAACCATGAAACTAATTTCTCTAATAATTGCAACCACTTTGCTAAGCCTTTGTAAAAAAGATCGCCATGACGATGAACTGCATCTCCAACAGACCCCTTACTTAGGTGATGAATTGCGAATTGATGGATTCTATTTTAGGGAAAAGGAACATTCTAATTCAACGCAAGTTTTTTTCTTGTATTCAAATGGAATAATTCTCGGTGGCTCTTCATTTCAAAACCCAAATTGGGAACAAAATCTAATTAATGCTATTAATTCTGGATCTTACAGAAATACTACATTAAAGTATAAAGATAGCTGGGGCCTATTTGAAATCGAAGATTCCATACTGCGATTTGAAAAATGGTATCCAAATTCTCCCGGACCAAAAAGAGCATTTGTTCGTGAAGGCGTCATTTTAAATGACACTAC